>JBJMTO010000102.1:0-15122 GCA_045811665.1 Bradyrhizobium sp. | reverse complement strand
GATAGGAGCCGGTCGCCGCAACCAGATCAGTCTCCTGCGCCACCATGCGCTGGGCGGCATTCTTGGCCTTCTCCGTGGTGTCGCCACAATCGATCACAACGAGCTTCATCTTCGCCCCGCCGAGCGACTTGATGCCGCCCTGCGCGTTGATGTGCTCGATGCCCATTTCGGCGCCCATCTTCATCACCTGGCCGGGGCGGGTATAGATTCCCGACAGCGGCACGATCAGGCCGACCTTGACCTCGGCTGGCGCTTGCGCGCGCGCCATCGTCGACAATCCCATGGCGGCCGCACCTGAGAGCACGGTTCGCCGCGTCAGCGACGTCTTCGAGATTGTGTCGGATGCGTTGTCCTGGCCCATTTTCGTCCTCCCAATGGTGTTATTTATCGTTGGTTACATGCCGAGATAGGCCTTGCGGATGCGGTCGTCCGCCCGCAAGGTTTGGTTGTTGCCTTCGAGCACGACGCGGCCTGCTTCGAGCACGTAGCCGTGGTCGGCGGATTCGAGTGCCTCCGCCACACGCTGTTCGACCAGCAGGATCGTCAGGTTTGATTGCCGGCGGATCTCGATCAGCCGTTCGAAGATGAAGTCGGCGGTGGTGGGCGCCAGGCCCATCGAGGGTTCATCCAGCATCAGCAGATTGGGTGAGGAGGCGAGCCCGCGGCCGATCGCCAGCATCTGCTGCTGTCCGCCCGAGAGCGTGCCGGCGAACTGGCCGCGGCGCTCGGCCAGGATCGGCAGCCATTCGAAGATGCGCTCAATGTTGAATTTCCAGTCGCGCTGGCCGGCCTCGGTCATCGCGCCCATCTCGAGGTTTTCCATCACAGTGAGCGAGGGAAACACCTGACGCCCTTCCGGGACGTGGGCGATGCCGAGATGCGCGCGTTGGGCCGGCCGGATGGACAGCAGGTCGTGATCGCCGAACGTGATCGTTCCCGCGCTTGGGCGCACGATGCCGGAAATCGTCTTGAACAGCGTGGTTTTGCCGGCGCCGTTCGGCCCGACGATTGCGACGAACTGGCCTTCCTTGACCGTGATCGAGACGCCGTTCAACACGGGGATCGCGGAATAGCCTGATGTCAGCCCTTCAATGCGGAGCATGGACCATCCATTTTTTGCCGAGATAGGCCTCGATGACGCGGCTGTCGCGGGTAACGACTTCCGGTTCGCCCTCGACGATGACGGCGCCGTGGTCGAGCACCACGAAACTGTCGACCAGGCGCACCATCGCCTGCATCGTGTGCTCGATGATCGCGATGGTCATGCCGTCCCGGGCCAGACGCTGGATGACAGCCACGACCTCGTTGGCTTCGTCATGGCCAAGGCCCGCGAGCGTTTCGTCGAGCAACAGGATGCGGGGCTGTCCGGCCAGGGCGCGGGCAAGCTCCATCAGCCGCAATTCCTTGGTGGTGAGTTCGCCGGCGATGCGGTCTGCGATCTGGGAGAGGCCGACGCGGGCAATCGCGTCCGTCGCCAATCGCTTTGCCTCGGCATCGCTTTTGGCGCGGACGTAGGCGCCGACCACGACATTGTCTGATATCGACATGCGCAGGAACGGGCGCATGATCTGGAAGGTTCGGCCGATGCCAGCCTCGCAGAGCTCGTGCGGCTTGCGGCCGGACATCTCGCGTCCGTCGAGGAGAATTTCGCCGGCGCCGGGCCGCAAAAATCCGTTCAGCAGGTTGAACAGGGTGGTCTTGCCGGCGCCGTTGGGGCCGATAATCCCCAGGATCTCGTTCCGCCGCAGCTTGAAGCTGACATCCTGCACGGCTTTCAAGCCGCCGAACGCGCGCGACAGGTCACGAACCTCGAGGACGACATCGCCTGTTCCAACGGGTCGTTTGGCACGCGACGGGGCCGGCGCGGCGGGGAGGGGTGCCGCCAGCAGGACATCAGGTGCCGCCGGCGTTGCCGCAGCGGGTAGCGCCGACCGCTTGCGCAGCCAGTCGCGCACTTTCCAGAACAGGCCCTCCGGTGCGAGCAGGATGACGCATATGATGGCGAGGCCGTAAATCACCCCCTGAATGCCCGGGAAACGCGAGCCCGCCTCGGCGTTGAGCGTTTCGGCCAGCGGGATCAGGATCACAGAGCCGATCACCGGCCCCCAGACCGTTCCGACGCCGCCGAACATGGCGACCGTCAGCGCCTGCGCCGATACCAGCATGCCGAATACGGATTGCGGGGTCACCACCAGCAGCACCACCGCGTAAAATCCGCCAACAGCTCCGGCGATGGCGCCACTGAGCGTGACGGCACGGAGCTTCCAGGCCAGCGTATTGATCCCCGCGGCTTCCGCGGCGGCTTCGTTCTGCTTGATCGCAAGCAGCGCCATGCCGAAGCGCGACCGTTCGACGGCGCGTGTCAGCAGGATAGTGGCGAGCATCATTGCCAGCGCCAGCAGGGTGTAGAGGCGGTGATCGGCGAATTGCATATAGGCGATGGGATTGTCGCGCTTGATGGGCAGCGTGACTTCCTGAAGGCCGAGCCACTCGAACACGTAGAGAATCGCGAGCGGGTAGGCGAGCATCGCCAGAGCGAAGTAGTGGCCCTGCAGGCGGAAGGTTGGAAAGCCGATCAGCAATCCGGCAATGCCGCCGAGAACGGCCGCAATCGGGATCATAACCCACGGCGACAGATCGAAGTGGATCTGGCCGAGCACGACGGCATAGGCGCCGACGCCGAAGAACGCGGCATGACCGAACGAAATCAGCCCTGTGTATCCGCTGAGCAGGTTCCACGACAAGCCGAAGATCGCCCAGACCGGAACCAGCGTCATTACCAGCTGGTAATAGGAATTGGTCACGCTTAGCGAGGCAGCCGCGTAAAGCGCAGTGAAGACAATGATCGGCAGCAGCGACCGCCATCTGCCCATGGTCATGTCCTCTCGACCATGCGCCCGAAGAAACCTTGCGGGCGAAAGAAGATGATCAAGAGAAACACGACAAAGATCGCGGCGTTCTGCAATTGCGTCGGCAGGATCAGCGTCGACATCTGCTGCACCAGCCCGATCGTCATGCCGCCCCAGAAGGCGCCGATGATGCTGCCCATGCCGCCGAGCACGACACCGGCATACATGACGATGACGTATTCTACGCCGACGAACGGATGGAAGGGATAGTTGGTGGCAAGCAGGCCGCCTGCAATGGCGGTGATCCCGGTCCCGAGCGCAAAAGCAATGCGATGCGCGCGGTCGACGTCAATTCCCATATAGGTTGCCGCAGTGGGGTTGTCGGCGGCGGCGCGCAGCGACTTCCCGATCCGCGACCGCGTGATCATCAGCGTCAGGAGCAACATCGTCACCAGCGAAACAATCGCGTCGATCCCGCGCGCCTTGTTGATGAAGACGCTGACATCGTAAAACAGCGGTCCAAGCTCCCACGCCGAACTCGACAGCGGCGTCCGAATCGAGGCCAGCACCGAACCGAACACGAGCAGGCCGCCATTCTGCAGGATCAGCGCGATTCCCAGCGTCAAAATGAGCTGGGCATAATGACCTTCGCCCTCAAGTGAAGAAGTGCGCGTGCCAGATACGCGCGAGATTAGGGTAAGGTGGACGAAGTAACCGAAGACAGCCAGCACCGGGCCAGCCAACAGGATCGCGACGAACGGCCCGAAGGTGTTGCCGAAAGTGGCCTGCACGCCGAGCGCGGTGAAAAAATAGAACGCCGCGTACATGCCGAGCATCATGAAATCGCCCTGGGCGAAATTGATCACCCGCATGACGCCGAAAATCAGCCCGAGCCCGACGCACATCAGGCCGTAGACGGCGCCGATCAGAAGGCCGGCGGACAACGCTTGCAGAAAACCTTCCAGCGCCTGGGTCACCGGAGGCCTCGCGCGGAAAGGGAGTATCGCTGTTTCGTGCCGGTTGTCGGCGTGCCTGCCTCAGCCATCTCGGGCTTGAACATTGTGCTTCCCATTTTCCGCGTGTCGTTAGCGGTCATCACACGGGCCGCGTTCGTTGTCCGGCCGGTTCAGGTCGGCACCTGATGGCGATGACACGGCTGTCCGGAAGCGATGTGCAATTGTCCACCAATTCCTCCAGGTGCCTTGCATGTTTGTCGCCGATGACATCGGACGCAGCCCCCCGAAAGCGGCGCGGATTTCCTCCGGCGTCGCAGCAATGACATTGTCGAGGCGATGATGGATGGTCTTGCCGTCGCGCAGGCCAATCGTGACCTCCGCGCCCTGGTTGGCCGGGAACGCAGCGGTGAGGTCAGGCGCGCTTTGCAGATCCGTCTGTTCGACGAGGCGTAGAATGCCGGGATCGTCGACCCGGGCGTAATTGTCTTCTTCGAGCGTACCGCGCGCCAGCACCGCAGCAACGCTGAAGGGAATGCTCATCTTGGCTTGCAGCGCGTTGTGAAACGGCCCTTTGGAGTCACAGCCGGGATAGCGGGCCGCCGCTTCCGGGACCCGGATTGCAACGCTTGCAATGTCTTCCGATGTCCGGAGTTGGCGCGCGAGGCGCAGCGCTGTCTGCGCCGCGGTCTGCGCAAAATTGCAGGCAGGGGCCGGCTTGTTGTAGACGGCCATGATCTCGGGCTGCGGGCCGGCAAACAGCCGGATATCGCACGGGGCAGGCTGGCGGCGGAAGGCGGCGAACAATCCAGCCTCCCCCTCAAGGATCGTTTGCGAGGCGAGGGCACCGGCCTCGGCGAGCTCGACCGCGGCAATGGCGTTGCGTGCGGCAAAGCCGGGGTGAAAGTACATCTCGGAGCCGCCGCCGCGGGGCCACTCGTTCAGGCCGGACGATGTGTTGGCGGCAATGGCAATCGCGCTCGTCGCGGCATCCTCGGTCAAGCCGAGCGCATAGCTTCCCGCCAGCGCTGCGCCGAGTGGTGCAACAAGGCCGGTCGGCCGGTAGAGGCGGGCGAGGTCGGCGGTAAAGAGCGCGCGACCGATCTGTGCGCCGGTCTCGTAGCCGATGATCGCGGCAGCTACTAATGTCGCGCCGGATAAGCGCGTTCGCTCCGACAAGGCAAGCAGCGTCGGCCAGATCACCACGCCATGGTGGCAGATGCTGGCGGCGTGCATGTCTTCGCGCACCAGGCCGTGGCCCATGGTGGCGTTGGCAAAGGCCGCATCACCCGGCGAGGCCAGGGTGTGGGTGCCGATGACGGTTGCGCCATTTCCGACCTCGCGGGCGATGCCGATCGCCTGGCGGCTCCACGGGTGATTGCGGGCCTCGAAGGTACAGGACAGAAAATCCAGTAGGCAGATTTTCGCCTTGGCTATGACTTCGGCATCGAAAACGCCGGGACCAGTGGCAAGCGCGGCGCGTGCCAGCGCTCGCGCCAACGACGCCTCGCCTGTTCCGGTCGATCCGATCGTCATGGCAATCGCCCTCGCGCGTCCGCGGTTTCGGTCTAGCCGCGCATTTCCACGCCGGCCCATTCCTCCAGGACCTTTGCGATCGAGGTGAAGTCGGATGAGGCGCCATACTTGGCGTTGGTGATGGCAAGCATCTGCCGGACCACCGAGCCGCAGACCATCGGGACGCCCATGGCCTCGGCTTCGTCGACGCAAAGCCGCACGTCCTTGTAGGAGAGACCGGTGGTAAATCCGAAATCGAACGTGCCGGGAAGCACGGCCCGGGGGAATTTGTCCTCCGAGGCGCTGTTGCGGCCGCTGCTGGCGTTGATGATGTCGATCAGCACCTTGGCATTGACGCCGCCTTTGACCCCCATCGCGACCGCTTCGGAAGTGATCACCAGCGCCGCGGCCGCCATCAAATTGTTGGCGAGTTTTGCCGTCTGCGCTGTACCCGGCTTGTCGCCGGTGTAAAACAGTTTTCCAAAATGCTTCAATATCGGCTCAACCCGGTCATAGGTCGCCTTCGGGCAGGACACCATCACCGCGAGCGTGCCGTTGACCGCGCCTTTGATGCCGCCGCTGACCGGCGCATCGACCAGCGTAAGCTTCCTCGCTTCGAATCCCTTTGCGATCAACTTCGCCGCGCCGGGCCCGGTGGTGGACAAATCGATCAGCACCGTGGCGCGGTTTCCGGTAACGATTCCGTCGGGCCCCAGCGCAACCGCCTTGACAATGTCGGGAGTGGGCAGACTGCACAGCACGATATCCGCTGACGAAGCCACTTCGGCGGGAGATTTCGCAAGCCGTGCGCCGCGCGCAACCAGCGCCTTGGTCGCCTCGCTCTGCGAATCGTAAACCCACAGCGAATAGCCGGCGTCCATCAGCCGTCCGGCCATCGGTTCACCCATGCGGCCGGTTCCGACAAATCCGATTGTTTCTGCAGCCATGGTCCGCTCCCTATCGCGGCCCGCAAGCACGGGCGCTTTTCTTGTTCTTGCCGCGCCAGGATTCCGTCGCGCTGCGCCGAACTTCAAGATTGTCAGTTAATCTGTCAAGCATAAGATTTTTCTCGACAGGCCGCGTGGCGCCAGAATAGGGTCGGAAAAACAACCCGAGGAATACGCTTAGTGCGGCAAGATGAAGCGCAAGGCGCCGGCACAATCTTCGCCGATTTCGTCGCCGGCACGGTGTGGGCGGATGTCTCCGCGCAAAATCACCAGGCGAAACGTTCGATCCTGAACTTTTTCGCGACGGCGCTGGGGTCGGCGAACGATCCAGCCGTGACCACTGCGTTGCGTACGTTATTGCCGTTCAGCGGCGCTGCGACATCCGCCATCATCGGCCGCACCGAGCGGCTTGATGCGCTGGGGGCGTCATTCCTTAACGCGATTTCGGCCAATTTGCTGGATTTCGACGATACTCATCTGGACACCATCATTCATCCGACGGCAACGGTGGCGGCGGCGATGCTGGCCCTGGCACAACCGCGGGCATTTTCGGGGCAGGCCGTTCTCACGGCATTCATTGTCGGCGTGGAGGTGGAATGCCGCGTCGGCAACGCGGTGTCTCCCGGTCATTATGCCCGCGGCTGGCACATCACTTCGACTTGCGGCGTGTTCGGCGCGGCGGCGGCCTGCGCGAAGCTCCTCGATCTCCCGGCGAGCCAGATTTCGAATGCGATCGGAATTGCCGCCAGCCAGTCCGCCGGGATCATCGAAAATCTTCCGAGCGCCGCCAAAAATGTCAGCGTCGGGAACGCGGCCCGGAACGGCCTGTTTGCGGCACTGCTTGCGGCTGAAGGCTATTCGGCATCACCGCGAGCCATTGAGGGACCGCTCGGCTGGGCCCGCGCCATGGGTGACGAGCCCGATATGGCGCGCTTGACCGGTGGTCTCGGCAACACCTGGGAGATCGCGAAGAACACCTACAAGCCCTATCCCGCGGGGATCGTGTTTCACGCCGTCATCGAGGCCTGCTTCGATTTGCGGGCAAAGCTCGATCGCCGCGTCGATGAAATAGCCTCCGTCACCGTGCAAGGCTCGTCGCTGCTGCTGGCGCGTGGCGATCGTCCGGTTCGCAACGAACGCGACGCACGGGTCAGCATCCATCATTGCGCCGCCTGTGCGTTGCTGCAGGGGACGGCCGGCGTCACCGAATTCTCGGAGGCGATGGTGGTTCGGCCGGACATCGTGGCCCTGCGCCGGAAGGTGAGGGCGGCGCTTGACCCTTCACTTCCGGATGGTGCCGCGCGCGTCATCATCCAATTGACATCCGGAGAGGCGTTCGAAGAACTGGTGATGGAAGCTAAAGGCAGTCTTGCGGACCCATTGTCAGATCGCGATATCGAAGCGAAATTGCGCGATTGCGCGCGGCTGGGCGGCACCGATTGGGACATAGATCGTATTATCGACGGTGTATGGCGTCTCGAAACGCTCGCGGATGTCTCGGGTTTGATGAGCGCGCGGGGCTGAACCGCGGTCTTTAAAAACCGTTCTCACCAATGGAAGGAACCAGTGATGACTGAGTTGTTCGACAAGGGCCTGAAAGTCCGCAAAGAAGTGCTTGGCGAAGACTACGTCAACAAATCCATCGCCGGCGCCGACGAATTCACCCGGACGATGGCGGAATGGTCGACCGAGTTTTGCTGGGGCGCATTATGGACCCGGCCGGGTCTAGACCGACGCACCCGCAGCATCGTCAATCTCGCAATGCTTGGTGCCCTCAACCGGCCCCATGAGCTGAAGCTGCATGTTAAGGGCGCGCTGAAAAACGGCCTTACCAAGGACGAGATCAAGGAAATCCTGCTTCAGGTTGCGGTGTACTGCGGTATCCCCTCGGGCATCGACGCCTTCCGCAATGCGCGCGAGGCCTTCAACGAGGTCGAACCGAAGTGATGCGCCGCCGGTCTGTTGGGAGATAGCATGGCCGACCACGAATACGAGCTGTTCGCCATCCGCTATGCCACCCGGAATGCGCGGCGCAGCGATCATTTCATCGGCGGCGACCCGCACGACGGACCAATGCCGATGGACTATTTCATGTGGCTTGCACGGGGAGGCGGCCGTACTTTCGTCATCGACACGGGTTTCAACGCGGAGGTCGCGGAGAGGCGGAAACGTACATTTTTGCGCTGTCCGGTGCAGACGCTGACTGCCTTCGGCATCGATGTGAATACGGTCGAGAACGTCATCCTGACCCATTTGCATTACGACCATGTCGGTAATTTCGACCGGTTTCCGAATGCGCGGTTCCATCTGCAGGAACGCGAAATGGCCTATGCAACCGGGCGATTCATGCGATATCCGCGTTTGTCGCATTCATTCGAGGTCGACAATATCTGCGGGATCGTACGGCTCAACTACGCGCGCCGCGTCCTGTTCTACGATGGCGACGCCGAACTTGCGCCCGGCCTCACGATCCATGCGGCGGGCGGTCATTCGGCCGGGCTTCAGTTCGTTCGAGTCAAAACCCGCCGCGGATTTGTCGTGCTGGCCTCCGACGTCAGTCATTTCTACGAGAATATGGCGAGCGAGCGTCCGTTTACGACCGCCCTTCATATCGGCGAAATGCTGGAGGGGTTCGACAAGCTGCTGAAGCTGGCACCGGACGAGAGCCACATCATTCCAGGCCATGATCCGGCGGTGATGAAGCTTTATCCGGCGCCAAGCCTGGAGCTGGAGGGCATTGCCGTACGCCTCGATGTGCCGCCATCCGGCGCCGCACCGGTTCGCGCTGATTACGACAATCTCCACCGCGAGCCGCGACAGGTTCGGTAGGGCCAACCGGGAACTCGGCGCTCTATTCTATGACTTCGTCAGCGCGCGTAAGGATGAATGGCTGACGCCATCGTCCTCAAAAGCGTGATCCATGACTGGGACGATCAGCCAGTTAGTAATCCTGCAAAACTGCTGCCGCGCTATTCGAAAACGTGGGACGCTGCTTTTCATCGAGCGGATTATGCCCGACCGCATGTGACGAGCACCGCTCACAGGCGCTTAGTGATTGAACATGCTCCGCGGACCGGGTGGTAAGGAGCGCACTTGAAGAACAATACCGCGACCTTCTTGGCCGAGCCGGTCTCTGCATCACTCCGTTCGCGGAGCAGGGCGGTTCGCGATGATCGAGGCCTGGGTGCAAGCAGCATGTGCGTGCGTCCGCGCAGCACATGAAATGAACCGTTGGCAAAGAGCTGCCTCAGCCGCTCTGATTGTGCCCTGGCCGCCGATCGATCCTGCGAACGCGAAGCTGGTCAACAGAAGCGTAGCAAGAATGGCGACCTTGCTCGCTGAATGGCGAATGCCAAAAGCACCCAGAGGAGAAAGATTATTCTTCCTGTTCCATGGTCACCGCAACGGCTCCGATCGCCGAGAGGCGGACTTTGGTGCCTTCCACTTCCGCAACGAGACTGCGGTCAACGAAGTGGTGATGGCCCTTGTGGCTTCCCTCGCCACTGTCCTTTTTGGTTAGCTTAATGCGACTACCTTCAATCTTATCAACCGTGCCGATATGGACGCCATCCGCGCCGATGACTTCCATGTGCTCCCTAATATCAGTCATTTGGGACTCCTCCGTTAGATAAGGAAATTACACAAATGGAGTCAGTCCGTCAGTAATAAGTAATCACGCGACCATTGGTTCGCGTGACGCGACTGCTGGCGCACAGTTTATCGACCACAAGGGCCCCGATGAAGAGATTGCCAAGGTGTGCAGTTCGACAGCGTGAGGCTTCGGTCAGCCCGGCTCGCGACAGGTGCTAATGGACCGGATCGAGCACCACCACCGGTATTTCGCGCTCGGTCTTGAGCTGATAGTCGGCGTAGGGCGGCCAAAATTCGAGCGCCTGTTTCCAAAGCCGGATGCGTTCCTCGCCTGCCGTTGTCCGAGCCCGAGCTTTCATCTTCTTGGTCCCGACTTGTACTTCGACGTCAGGGTTCGCGAGAATATTTCGATACCAGCCTGGGTGTTCAGGCGCGCCTCCCTTTGAGGCGATTACGAAGTAACTGCCGCCCTCCATTCCATAAAACAACGGGAATATGAACTTGTCTCCAGACTTACGGCCGGTGGTGGTTAACAGCAGCGCAGGTGCCGTGATCTCACCTCGCTGAGGCACGTTCACCTTGTACATGTGCCCATCGGTTCCACCGCTTGCGAGATAACGGTTCGCGTGCTCGACCATCCAGTCTGGAAGGTTAGGAGCGAGTTTCGCTTCGGCCATCGTACTCTCCTTCAAAGTTGGGGAACCATACCATCCGAGTTATTTAAGGAAAGCCGATTTCCGGTTGAGGGCGACCCACTCTTCTATTGCCGTGGATGAGTCTGTTGTTGGGACCGAACCGGTCGAAGCTCGCAATTTCTATTAATCCTATAACGCAAATTTCCGATCGCATCATTTGTGGATCCTCATCGGTCTAGCGTGCAGGAATGAGAGGTCCTCTCGGCAAGTGATCCGGATCTCCCGCGGCTTGGCCAGACGCCCTGGCGTGATAGACTGCTGAGATGTGCACGCGTCGGTGGCGCCGATTGGAACCGCAGCTCATTGCGCCGAGCGCATCTTCAACAGGAAATCGAACATGAAACTCGGCCGCCTTGGCGTGTGGTACAGCACCGACAAGCTCGACGGGCCGCAGCTGCGGGATCTCGTGCGCACGGTCGAAAATAACGGCTACTCGAACCTGTGGTATCCGGAATCGCGCGGCTATGAGTCGATGTCGCTGGCATCCTGGCTGTTGTGGTGCAGCGAGAAGCTGATCATCGGCAGTTCGATCGCCAACATCTATGCGCGCGATTCTTTCACGGCGCAGCGGGCCTTGATCTCGCTAAACGCGCTCTACGGCAACCGTTTCGTGCTCGGTCTCGGTGTCAGTCACATTCCGATGGTCGAGGGGCTGCGCGGCCATCGCTATGACAACCCGCTCTCGGCAATGAGCGCCTATCTCGATGGCATTAACAAATCGGCAGCCCCGCCCGATCTGGGCGCAGGGCATCAACGATTCAGGTGATATCTCGATCTCCAATACTCAGACCGCAGCCTATGCGGTCTGCGCTCCGAGCCGGTGAACTGCCGGTTGTGGTCGCAGCGCTGGGACCGAAAATGCTGGCGCTGAGCGGTGAGAAGTCGCGAGGCGCGGTCCCCTATAATGTGACGCCAAAGCATACGGCCGAGGCCGCGGCGATCCTCGGGCCTGCAAAATGGCTTGCGGTGGAGCAGAAGGTCACGATCGAGGCCGATCCGGCAAAGGCGCGCGCACTCGGGCGCAAGGAATTGTCGCGCTACATGGTGTTGCCGAACTATCGCAACAGCTGGCTGCGCCAGGGTTTTACCGAGGCTGAGCTCGCCGACGGCGGCAGTGACCGATTCATCGATGCGATGGTGCTTTGGGGAGAGGCCGACGCGGTCAAGCGCGGCCTCCGAGAACATTTTGCAGCCGGCGCCACGCATGTCTGTCTGCAACCGGTCCACGCCGATGGAGACTTCGCCGCCCGCGACCGCATGCTGGCCCTGCTCGCCGATACCTGAGGCGGCGCTCAGAGCAGATCGGCGACGGCGTTGCGGTAGCGGCGCATCGCGTTGACATGGTCGGTCATACTGCGGCCAGCCATGCGCTTGTGGTGGTAGCCACCGAAGGTGTTGTGCAACGTGACATGCGTGACCCCTGCCTTCTTCCAAAATTTGATTTCCTCGCGCCACTCCTTTTCGGTGCCTGTTCCGGTTGAGGTCCAGACTTCGAGGCCAACGGAGGACGGATCGCGTCCGCCGGCTTCGACCAGGCGGCGTAGCTTATCGAATTCGGCGACGGCGTTGGGTCCCGGCGGTTCGGACAGCATCATCCAGCCGTCTCCCCATTTTGCAATCCGCTGTAGCGTCACGTCCATATGACCGCCAAACCACAACGGGATCTTGCGCTGGGGCGGTCGGGGATTGATGCCGGCGTCAGGAAGGCGGTGCCACTTGCCCTCAAACGTCACGTAGGGATCGGCCCACAGCGCTTGCATCACCTGGACCTGTTCCTCGGATCGCTTGCCCCTGTTGTGGAAATCCTCGTTGAGGCCGACGAACTCCATCTCGTTCCAGCCTACGCCGATGCCGAATCGGAAGCGGCCGCCGCTAAGCACGTCGAGGCTGGCGGCCTGTTTGGCAACCAGCACGGTCTGACGCTGCGCGAGGATCAGTACCTGGGTCGAGAGTTCGACCTTTTTCGTGCAGGCAGCGATGAAACCGAACGCCACGAAGGGGTCGTGGAACAGGCCGAGCGCACCCGCACGGCCGCTGGCGGGGTTCGCCGGGTTGCCGCCGAGGACGTGGTCCGCCAGCGTCAAGCCGTCGTAACCTTCGGCCTCGGCGAGCTCAGCGTATTCGCGCACGATCGGCCCATCGCCACCGATGTCGCCGTAAGGCAGGGCTATTCCGAGATGCATGGTCGCTTCCCCTTTTTGGCTGGTCGCTGGTTTCGCGCTAATCTATAGCTTTACACTACGTGTACCATGGCCTCGGATCTGCCCCACGAGCCAGGAGATTTGCGGTGATCAAGCTCGGGTACAAGGCATCGGCGGAGCAATTCGCGCCGGGCGCATTGCTGGGCTTCTCCTGTCTTGCCGAGGAAGTCGGGTTTGATTCGGTCTTCATCAGTGATCACTTTCAGCCATGGAAGCACGTCGGCGGCCATGCACCTTTTTCACTGACGTGGCTGGGGGCGCTGGGCGCCAGAACGTCGCGCGTCGTCATCGGCACCAGCGTGTTGACCCCGACATTCCGCTATCATCCTTCCATCGTCGCCCAGGCGTTTGGGACGATGGGTGCGATGTTCTCGGGACGGGTCGTGCTCGGCATCGGCACCGGTGAGGGACTGAACGAAGTGCCTTCGACCGGGCAGCCCTGGCCGGAATTCAAGGAGCGCTTCGCTCGCCTGCGCGAAGCCGTCACGCTGATCCGAACACTGTGGACCCAGGAGCGCGTCAGCTTCGAAGGCCAGTACTACAAGACCGAGAAGGCGACGATCTACGACCGGCCGGACACGCCGGTGCCGATCTACGTCGCCGCCGCGGGTGCCCTCGTGGCGCGTTACGCCGGCCGCTCCGCCGAGGGGTTCATTTGTACGAGCGGCAAGAAGCCAGAACACTATACCGAGACCCTCTTGCCGAAGGTTGCCGAAGGCATAGCGGCGTCGGAAGATCCGGTGCGGCCCTACGATCGCATGATCGAAGTCAAGGTGTCGTTCGACACCGACAAGGGGCGTGCGCTCGAGGACACGCGCCACTGGGCGGCGCTGGCGCTGACGCCCGAGGAAAAGATGACGGTGGAGGATCCCGTCGAGATGCAGCGCCTCGCTGACGCGCTGCCGCTGGAGCGCGCCGCGAGTCGGTGGATCGTCTCCAGCGATGTCGACGAGCACGTCGAGCGGGTCGGTTACTATGTCGGTCTGGGTTTCAGGAATCTGGTGTTCCACGCGCCGGGACCAGACCAGGCGCGCTTTTTGAAACTCTACGGCGAGCATGTGCTGCCGCGCCTTCGCAAGCGTTTCGGTTGAGCGCGCGGGACCGGCCGATGCAGCGCAGCGACGTCGTCGAACTCCTCGCCGTTCCCGGCATTCCTCTGGTGACCAAGGATGACGATCTCGTTGCCATGATCGGCGAGGGGGTGGCGCGCGGTGGCATCGTGCCACGTGGCGGCGACGTCTTCGTGCTGGCGCAGAAGGTCGTGTCCAAGGCTGAAGGGCGCATGGTCGATCTTGCGACCGTCAAGCCGTCGACGGAGGCGATCGAGCTTGCCGGCAAGGTCCAGAAAGATCCGCGCCTCGTCGAACTGATCCTGTCGGAATCGGTGCGCGTCGTGCGGACAAGGCCGGGCGTCCTGATCGTTGAGCACCGGCTCGGCCTGGTGATGGCCAATGCGGGCATCGATCAGTCCAACGTGGCCTCGCCCGGTGATCCCCAGCAAGCGCTGCTGCTGCCGGTCGATCCCGACGGCAGCGCGGCGATATTGAGGAAGTGCCTGTCGGAAAGGTTCGGCGTGCCAATCGCGGTGATCATCAGCGACAGCTTCGGCCGCGCCTGGCGGCGTGGTACCTGCGGCGTTGCGATTGGCGCCGCTGGCCTGCCATCGCTGATGGACCTGCGCGGTTCGCCCGACCTGTTCGGCCGCGAGCTTCAGGTCAGCGTCACCGGGCATGCGGACGAGATCGCCGCGGCAGCATCGCTCGTGATGGGGCAGGGTGCCGAAGGCCAACCGGTCGTGATCGTGCGCGGCCTGACATGGTGCGGTCCCGACAATGCTGCGTCCGAGTTGGTGCGCCCAGCCGACGAGGACATGTTCCGATGAGCAAACGACTTGTCGTGGCGCTGTCCGGTGGGGTCGGCGGCGCCAAACTGGCGCTCGGTCTGAGCCGCGTCCTGCCGGCCGACGAATTGCTCGTGGTTGCCAACACCGGCGACGATTTCGAGCATCTTGGACTGAGCATCTCCCCCGATATCGACACGCTGACCTATGCACTCGCGGGCATCGACAATCCTGCCACCGGCTGGGGCCGGCGTGACGAGACCTGGTCGTTCATGGACAGCATCGGTGCGCTCGGCGGCGAGGACTGGTTTCGGCTCGGCGATCGCGATCTGGCGCTGCATGTCGAGCGCACCCGTCGCTTGCGCCTGGGGCAGACCCTGTCCGAGGTAACAGCAGACATTTGCCGACGTCTCGGCATAGGTGTTCGCGTGGTTCCGATGAGCGATGACCGCGTGCGTACCCGCGTGCGCGGCGACTCGGGCTGGATCGACTTCCAGGACTACTTTGTGCGCCAGCAGTGCCGGCCAGTTG
>JBJMTO010000101.1:0-12975 GCA_045811665.1 Bradyrhizobium sp. | reverse complement strand
CCGGTCACCAAGTGCTAAACGCGGAGATTGAGCAATGACAAAGCATGACGAAACATCGAAGCAGCGGGAGAAGCGGGAACTCGACGAGGAATTGGACCGGCAATTGCAGCAAACGTTTCCGGCCAGCGATCCGCTGAAGATCACGCGGGGCTCAACTAAACCACAAGCAGCAAAGCCGGCTGCACGCGACAGCAAACGACGGCGCCGCTAGTCTATCGATCATCCCGGCAGAGAACGAGCCGTGCTATCGCGGAAAGAAGGGTTCGCCGGCGAGCGATGAGCCGCGGCTGACATTGTGCGTTCAGAGCCGGCGGGAGGAACAACGAGAACGTCCACACTCAACGAGCGCAGGACTTCTTCCGTTACGCTTCCGATCAACGCCCTAACCAATCCAGATCGGCCGTGCGTCCCCATCACCAGCATGTCAGGCTGCCTCCCCGAAACAGCACCGGTGATGACCTGCATGGGCCCGCCCTCGGCGACCTGGAGAGACCATCGTTGCGTGCCGAGCTTGTTCGCCACCAGGAACTTCGTCAGCTCCTCCGTTGCCTTTAGACGCTCGCTATCGACATATCCGCTGATGACAGCCGCGCTCGCACCGGAACGGACCAATCGCGCTTTCGTCATCGGCGAGAAGGCGTGAAGGATCGTCGTTGCGCCCTCTGTCAAGAGTCCGGTGGAGAGGCCCACGCGGATTGCATCGGCGGATGTATCCGACATATCGACCGGCACCAGAGCGCGTTCATAGCGCCGTTGCGCCTCGTTATTCACCATCAAAACCGGATACCTTCCTCCGCGAATTACACGCTCGATTGTGGTCCCTGTGAGGATGTCGCGCAGAAACTGCTTACGATGGGCTCCCATTACGACGAGATCCGCGTCCGCTATTGCAGCCGTTCGCAATATCCCGTCAAAGGGATGGCCCTTGACCACAGTCGGGTAGCACTGAACGTTTTGCAGCTCCGGCATGGATGCGATCTGCTCGACCAGCACCCGCTGTGCCTCACGCTCTTCGATGCGGATCAGCTCCGGTGGCTGATCCTCGTCGATGACATGAACAACGTGCAGCTTTGCATCAGGGGAGCGCGCCAGGAGGCCGGCCTGCCGCAAAGCGCGATTGGACCGCGTCGAGAAATCTGTCGCAGCGACGATATTCATGTCAAGATCCTTGTAATTGCGAACGGCGCCAGAACGATGGCTTGCCTAGTTCGACGAGCGCGGCAATTCGGTTGCCTTGCGGAGGGCCTATGACGCTGTCGCCGGTCGGCTTCGTTCGTCTAGTCCACCAGGTTGGCTTGGACCGACAATCTGGAGCCGAGAAGCAACGAAGCATCGCGCGCCGCGAACATGCGGCGCACGATATCTTTCTCGCTCATAAGCAACTGTTGTACGCGGTGACGGAGGTGAACCTCCCAACGTCATCTTTTAGGGTTGTGAGGAACTGGCGCTCGGCGGCGAGCGAATGCCTCGCGGAAGCCATCGGGATCTGAAATCCAGATGAACATGACCCATGAGGTCAGGACGAGCAGCGCGAAAAACACCGACATGAGAAACTCCCGGCTTTGGTTGCAGAACTATTGAGGTACCGTCCCGGACGATGTGGCATCGTCCGGGTTACCGGCGGATCTGCAGCTGGGTCCTATAAATCCGGCGTCGTGGCGTTGCAGTCATCACTGCCTCCGTTTGCCGTGCGGCCTGTTTGCGAGCGGCATGTGCATCGCCCTGCGGCAGCGAGCTAGAGCCCTCGCGGCCGCGACGTAGACTGAGTTCGGGGCTGCTTGCCTCCGATCAGGCGGCCAATCTGCAAAGACTTCGGCGAACTCTCTGACTACTCAATATCATGCGTCATGCATCATGCACTTAGAGGTGGGCATGCGATGCAGGAAATCAAATGCGACATTTAGCCTGGATTGACCGACACGCCGGTCAAGGAACCTGCTGCAAGAAATTGCGCGTCTCGCGTTAATTGCCCTCTGGTCCGCGAACCTGCGCACTCTTTTCGGCGGTATCGCGAAATCGCGCTGCGCCGACCAATACGGTCAGGGCAATAGGCGTGGTTACCACGCCAAGCCCGATGATCAGGATTTCGTGCAGCACGGGCCTGCTCTGAAGTATTGAAAAGCAAACGATTGAAGCAGCTGCGATGAATACGGTGCCCAGCGTTGTCCCGAGCGTCGGCGCGTGGACCCGCTCGTAGAACGTGCCGAACCGCAAAAGGCCCAGCGAACCGACCAGTGTGACGGAGGCGCCAACAAGAAGGAGAAGTGCCGTGAGAGCCGCAGCCCAGGGCGGCAGGTGTTCGATGCCGTTCATTCCATCACCTCGCCGCGCAGCAGAAACTTCGCCAGCGCAACCGTACCAACAAAACCGAAGAGGGCCATGGCCAGAGCCGCCTCGAAATAGAGCGTTTCGCCGGATCGAATCCCGAACGTCAGAAGCAACAACATCGCGTTCACGGACAACGTGTCGAAGCCCAAAACGCGATCCTGTGCCCGCGGCCCGCGAAAGATGCGGACCACGCCACAGCCGATAGCCAACACCAGAAGTACCTGCGCGGCGGCAAGCGCGTAGATCAGCAAGAGCTGGCTCATTCGAATATCTCCAGCAGATGGCGTTCGTAGCGCTGCTTGATCGTACGGATCCACTCGGCTTCATCGACCAGGTCGAGAACATGGATCATCAACAACCCCTTCTGTGCATCGAAATTCACCCACAGCGTTCCGGGGCTCGAGGTAATGATGCAAGCCAGCAACGCCAGTCCGTAGGGATTGCGCATATCGAGCCGAATGTTCACGAACCCGGATTTTCGCGGTCGACGTCCAAAACCGAGAATGATCCGGCCGACCGCCAAGTTGGAGCGGATGATATCAATCGCCACCAATGCCAGCAGGCGTAGAAGGATGCCGGGTCGCCTGACGCGCGTGCTTGGTAACTCCAGCACGCTGAGAAACCGCCCGCCGACGAGGGCGATCACACAACCGAGGAGGACATGTCCGATCGTGACTGCCTGATTGAGCAGTAGCCACAATGCGAGCAGGCAGAAGCTCATCCGCGGAAAAGGCAGGAATCGCGTCATTTGCCGACCGCCTTTCGGCTGCCTTGGGCGCTGATCTCCAGGACGTCGCTGACATAGCCCGCGGGCGCGTGCAGTGTTTGCGCCGTTGCCTGCATGAAACGCATCACCGGACCAGCGAGCACTGTCTGGGCCGCGCAAATGATCAACAGGAACATGATGGGCGCCATCTCGATCAAGCGCACACGCGGCACGGTGCGATCTGGCGAGGCCCAGAAGGAGCGTATACCTGCTCGGGTCAGCGCGACCAACGCCGCAAAACTGGATACGAGGAGCGCCAACAGGAGCGCCCATCCAGCGCCAGGAACGGCACCGCCCGGATGCATGTCTGAGGGACGAAGCACCGCCGTCAGCAGCGCGAATTTGGCTATGAACCCCGACAACGGCGGGAGCCCGGCGATGACCAGTGCGCACCCGATAAAGGCGACGCCAAGCAATCCCATCGTGGCCACAATGGCCATACCGACCTTCTCTTCCGCATCGTCTGCGTCGTCATCTTCTCCATAAGCTTCCCGGGTGACGGCGATCACATCAGCTCCGGGTTCGCGGCCGCGCTCGATGAGTTCGGCCAGAAGGAAGAACGCGCTGATGCCGAGAGTCGAGCTGACCAGGTAAAACAGGGCTCCACCGGTGACACTGACTTGCCCGGTCCCCGTGGCTGCCAGCACGGTTCCGGAGGATACGAGTACCGAAAAGCCGCCGAGACGAGCGGTGTCCTGCGATGCCAATGTGCCGATTGCTCCGAAGGCGATCGTCGCCACCCCGCCCCACAACAGCCAGTCACCGCCGAAGCCCGCTGACGCACCGCTGCCCTCACCGAAAAGCAACAGCGATAGACGCAGGATGATATATACGCCGACCTTGGTCATGATCGCAAAGATCGACGCCACCGGTGGACTCGCGGCTGCGTAGGCCGTCGGCAGCCAGAAACACAGAGGCCACATGCCGGCCTTGAGCAGGAAGGCCACGGCCAGCATGCCGGCGCCTGCTTCGAGCACACCGCGGCTCTCCGCAGCGATTGCAGGTATCCGCGCCGAGAGGTCCGCCATATTGAGCGTCCCGGTGACGCCATAGATCAGGCTGACCCCGATCAGGAACAATAGAGACGCGACCAGATTCACGACGATGTAGTGCAACCCAGCCTTCACCCGTGCGAGACCGGAACCATGCAGCAGAAGTCCGTACGAAGCGGCCAGCAACAACTCGAAGAAGACAAACAGGTTGAAGAGATCGCCGGTCAGGAAGGCACCATTGAGGCCCATCAACAGAAACTGAAAGAGGGGATGAAAGTGCGCGCCTGTCCGGTGCCAACGGGCAAGAGAGAACACGACCGACGCCAACGCCAGGATGCTGGTCAGGAGCAGCATCAGCGCGGAGAGCCGATCGAGAACGAGGACAATTCCGAACGGAGCAGGCCAATCGCCCAGGCGATAGACTTCCCTGATTCCGGCGTGACCCGAATCAGACATTCCGAGCAAGATCACCGCGACACAAACGAGTGCAACCGTTGCGGCGACGTTGACCGCAGCCGCGATGTTGCGGTGCCGCTCTCCATTCAAGAGCAGCATGCCTGCACCGGCAAGCAGGGGCAGGACGATGGGCGCAACGACCAGATTTGCGATTCCGCTCACGCCTCGGGCTCCTGACCATCGACGTGATCGGTGCGCGCCAGGCCGCGCGACGCGAGGAGAACGACAAGGAACAGCGCCGTCGTCGCAAAACTGATGACGATTGCAGTCAGTACGAGCGCCTGTGGTAGCGGGTCAGCATGTTTCGTTGCATCCCCGATCTCCTTTGCGATCAGGACCGGCGCTCCTGTCCGCACCCGTCCCATGGCCACGATGAAGAGATTGACGGCGTAAGAGAGCAACGAAAGCCCGATGATGACTTGAAACGTGCGCGGCCTGAGGAGCAGCCACACGCCGGACGCCGCAAGCGCACCTATGCCGATGGCCAGGCTAAGCTCCATCACACCAACTCCTCTTTCGGTCGCTCACCGGGCGCGCGTTGCCCCGCCTGGAGCGGCACGCCATAGCGGCGCAGCGATTGATGCGCGATTGCGATGAGCATCAGAACTGTCGCGCCGACAACGAGCGAGAACACACCGATATCGAAGAGAAGAGCGCTGGCCATGGGGACGCGACCGAGCAGAGGCAATTCGGCATATGCAAAGTACGAGGTCAGGAAGGAGTGTCCGAAAACGCAGGCGGCAGCTCCCGCAAACCCTGCCAGCAGGAGGCCGAAACCCATCCAACGCACCGGCATGACGTGAAGACGAGCTTCAACCCAAACCGTGCCGCGAGCCATATACTGCAAGATGAACGCTGTTGCCATTGCGATGCCGGCAACGAAGCCGCCGCCCGGAAGGTCGTGCCCGCGCAAGAGGAGGAAGATGGCCACGACGCCGATCACGGGAAACAGCAGCGCCATCATCAGCGCCGCAGTAGCAAACGCATCCTTGGCAGTGTCGCCCTTCTGTCGATCGGGATGAGCCTCGTCATGGGCATCCTGGACATGCTGCTGTTCGGGAACGGGGATGCTTTCGGGGGCCGGACGGAAACGGCGCAAAAGCGCAAAGACGGTCAGTGCGACGACCGCGAGCACCGTGATCTCGCCGAGCGTATCGAACCCGCGAAAATCCACCAGGATGACGTTGACCACGTTGGTTCCGCCACCCTTCGTGTATGAGTTTTCCACGAAGTATCGCGAAATGCTGTGGTTGTCCGGGAGCTGCATGGCCGCCAGCGCAAGCGTGGCCAAACCAAGCCCGGCGAGGAGCGCGATGGAGAAGTCGCGAACGCGATGCCACCGAATGCTGTCGGGCACCTCGGCCGGGCCTGGCCGCGCAATGCGTTTCGGCAGCCACCGCAAGCCGAGCAACAAGAGAACCGTCGTAACCGTCTCAACGACGATCTGCGTCAGCGCGACATCGGGAGCGGACAGCCAGACGAAGCTGGCGCAGGTGACGAGACCCGCGGTCCCGAGCAGTATCAGCGCGACCACCCGATGAAATTTCGCCTGGACCGCGGCCCCGATGGCGCAACTAACGCCCACCATCCAGAGTAATCCAAAGACGGGGTCGAATTCCCGCCCTGACGGTCCCGTCAGCGAGAGGCCGCGGGCGTACAGGGGCAGCAGGGCAGCCACGAACGCCACGCCCGCCAACAGTCTCAATTGTGGTTGGAGATGTCTCGTTCCGAGATTGTTGGCGAGCCATCGCGCAAGCCGCCAGGACAATGTCACCAACACCCAGTCAAAGATCCGCCTGCCATTGATGCGACCGAGCAAGGGCGGTCCCTCATGCGCGAGCAGGTAGGAGCGCAGCATGACGTAGACGCCCACCCCACCAGCCATCGCCACGATGCTCATCAGAAGTGCAGGCGTAATTCCGTGCCAGAGACGAAGGCTGTACTCCGGCATCGCGGAGCCGAGAACCGCCCGGGCAGCCGTATCGAGGATCGGCGCCACGGTGAGAGCCGGCGCGACACCGACGACGAGGCATGCCAGCACGAGCAGTTCGGCCGGAAGCCGCATCAACAGCGGCGGCTCATGTGGAACGCGTGGCAAGCCGGCTGGAGCCGGGCCGAAGAACACGTCGCGAATGAAGCGCAGCGAATAGGCAACCGTGAACGTGCTGGCGAGAGTGACGATGTACGGCAGCGCCTGATCGACGAGGGAATTGTCATGGACCTCGATGGTCTCGGCAAAAAACATCTCCTTCGACAGGAAGCCGTTCAGCAACGGGACTCCCGCCATTGCCGCGGCAGCTACCATGGCCAGCGTCGCCGTAATCGGCATGAAGGCCCATAGCCCGCTAAGGCGGCGGATGTCGCGCGTGCCGGTTTCGTGATCGATGATGCCGGCCGCCATGAACAGCGATGCCTTAAAGGTCGCGTGGTTCATGATATGGAAAATCGCCGCGATCTGCCCGAATGGGGTATCGAGTCCGGTCAAAAGCGTGATCAGTCCGAGATGGCTGATCGTCGAGTAGGCCAATAGCCCTTTCAGATCCTGCTGGAACACGGCCAGAAACGCGCCCAGAAAAAACGTGATCAGGCCGATCGAGCCCACCAGCCACAGCCATTCATTCGTTCCACCCATTGCCGGCCAGAGCCGCACCAGAAGGAACACTCCGGCCTTCACCATTGTTGCCGAATGGAGATAAGCGGAAACGGGAGTTGGGGCAGCCATCGCGTGCGGCAGCCAGAAATGAAACGGGAATTGGGCGCTTTTGGTGAGAGCGCCGAGAAGGATCAGAACGAGTGCGGGGACATAAAGCGCGTGCGAACGGATCGCGTTTCCGGAAGCCAGCACCTGCTCCAGGTCATAGCTGCCGACGATGTGCCCGATCAGCAGCACGCCGGCGAAGAGACAAAGCCCACCCGTCGACGTGATCACCAGCGCCATCCGCGCGCCGTCTCTCGCCGCCGCGTTGTGGTGCCAGTAACTGATCAGCAGGAATGAAAAGAGACTGGTCAGCTCCCAGAAAAAAACCAGTTGCAGCAGGTTTCCGGAGAGCACGATTCCCAGCATTGCTCCCATGAAGGCGAGCAGGAGGGAGAAGAACCGCGGAACGGGATCACTGGGTGACATGTAGTAGCGGGCATACAGCACCACCAGAAAGCCGATGCCGGTGATCAGCATGGCGAAGGCCCATGCGAACCCGTCAAGCCTCAGCACAAATGCGAGTCCAAGTTCAGCGATCCAGTCCGTTCGCCACCCGACAACTCCGCCGTTCGTCACGTTCGGATAAGCCGCACCGACGAGGCAAAAAGCTGTAAGTGCGACCGCTCCAGCGAGCCACGCTTCAGCGTTGCGTGCATTGACCCGCAAGAGTGCCGCAATAAAGCTTCCTGCGAAAGGAAGGACGAGAACGGCAAGCAGGAACATTGCGTTCATTGCCCCAGGCTGCGAAGTGGAGAGATGCTTTCGCTGATCCTCAATTGCTTAGCCGAGGCGGATCGATATCTCCACTGCTAGATTTAGTGCCATTGTGATGGTTTGGCCCGGAAACCGCCATTCTGGCGGACACTGGCTCCGCAATCGAGCGGTTCAGATCCAGTGCGGAAGGGTGCCAGTCGCAGCGGCAACGACGGCCGCGAGAGCGCCGAGCAGCGCGTAGAATCCGCAGAGCGCGATCACCCGCCAGCCACTCATCTCGACCGGCTCGGTGTCCTCAGCTGGCTGACCTCGGAGCGGTATCGCATGTCATCGCGACCGTTCAGTGTTCCATCGCCAGGTGCAAGCGATCGATGCCGACTGTAATAATGGTTCTGTAGAAGTACGGCTCACATTCACGTCAAACCGCCGCCCCGGCCTCCCGGTGCGACAACAGCGATCACCTGCAGCAACGCCAGCCTGGGCATCCCACGCGATGTAATCTTTCGACGCGCGGAGCCAGGTAAACCGCGTGATTGTCCGCCCCTCTCACTCCAACGACGCTTCTTTGTCCCTTTCGATACTTCGCGTGTACAGGTGCTGTGCGGTTTCGTCGCAATGTTTCCGGAGAAATGAACTACTATAGTCATAGCATCATGGCTTACGTCATCGACATTGATGCGCGCACTGCGCGTTTTGGTCTTCACGCCGGCCGCCTCCAAGCAGGCGGTTAGCCGGACGGTGTTCGCACCGTCCGGGCTCTTTTCCAGCTTTCGTGACCTCCACTCGAGAGGTCGTCTTGAAGCAGAAGGAGTGCGCCGTGCTGCCTCTTCCGAAAATCGCACTGACCTCATCAGACTATCCGCGGCTCGAGCAGCTCGCCCGCCTCGCCGTCCAAAAAGGAGATTTGGACGGGATATTCCTCATGAGCGAAATCAACCGCGCCGATATCGTCCCGGACGAAGCGGACAACGTCCGTCCTTTCGTGACGATCGGATCATGGGTCACCCATTGCACGAATTGGGGCGTTCCGCGTCGCACCGTGCAACTGGTCTGGCCCGAGGAGTGCTGGTCGGATCCCGCCTGCATTTCGGTGTTGACCCCGCTGGGTGCGGCTTTGATCGGACTGCAGGTCGGCGATCAGATGCCGTACTTCGTCGCAGGATGCCTGAATGTCGTCAGGGTCCAAAGCCTGACCCCATCGGATTCAAAGGTCGTCCCACTCTTCCGGAGGGGGCCGAGGCGGTCAGGCAACCCGCTCGATGACGACCCCGGACCAACTGCAGCATAGGAGCGACCAATGCGCAATTTCGAAGCTGAGAGCCGGCGAGAACAGCCGGCGTTGCCGCCGATCAAGATCACTGCGGACGAATCGCGGCGCCTCAGTTCCTTGGCCAATTCGAGCATGGATCTGTTTCCGCGAGTGGCCCATTTTCTGGCTCGAGAGATGGAACGTGCCACGGTGACGGACGAGAACAACTTGCGAGGCGTGATCAGGATGGGATCGAAAGTGACCTATCGCGACGACGAGACGGGTGCGAGCCGAGAGATCGTGCTGGTCTATCCGCATGAGGCAAATATCGAGCTCAATCGGATCTCGGTCCTGACGCCTGTTGGAGCGGCCTTGATCGGCCTATCGCCGGGGCAGCGGATCGACTTCGAGACGCCCCACAAGCGCACCAGGGGCCTGACCGTTCTCGCGGTGTCCGAATAAGGCCCGTACGTTAGGTCAGATCGAGCATCGCCGTCTTGCGATGTCGGCGCGTAGTCCCGAGGGCGTCGCGCCCGGATCTGGCCCTTCGTATGAATTCTACAGCGCACTCGCCTTGGTTTCGCAGCGAAGTGGATCACCGCGCCTTTCGCCATTACAGGACTGGCCGTCCAACGACTCTGCGCGGCTTCTATCCATCATGATAAGTTTGCAACGGTGCCCCTCGCAGCGGACCGGGCACTCGGGATGCCAGAGTGGTTCATGAGTACGACTGAAGTAGCGGCCATGCAGTTGATCTACACACTTACTCTTTGCAAAAAAGACAGGAACATTCCTGCAATTGCCAAGTTTTCCCGATGCCCTTCCCCAAGGGCGACCCCGCGTGGCCCCAGCTCCATGCCCCCCAATATCCCCGCGAGCTGGGGCCTTTTTTTCTCGAAATTGGGCGATCACGGGAACCAAGAACCACTTGTTGGGGCATCATTCGCCACCTCGTCTCAACCAACGTGGCGCCGACACACGAAGGACCTGAGCTGGCCCAGCCCCAGCTGAAGCCATTTTTGTGTCGTGCGCGCATTTTTTAAGCCGAATTCGGAACGTATATTCGACCCTTGAATCATTCCACCTCAGCTGAGTTTCGGATGTCCAACCGTGTCGCGCTTAAATCAGTTCGCCCGTGAGGCCGCAGCGGCATTGCTGCGCATGGCGAAAACAACAAAGGATCCCACGGTCGCTGCTGGCTTGGTACAGCGTGCGGCAGACCTGAAAGACCGCACCGGCGAGCTTCCTGCCATTGATGTCGAGGCCATGGCCGAAGAGCCGCGCAAGCCCTTGACGAAGAACTAAGGTTGCGTCGGTCGGAGAAGGCTTCGTCCACTCCCCTCAGGACTGAGCGGGCGGCGCTCCGGTATTCAGGAGTTGAGCTACGGCGGTCACGATTTGCGCAGGTGCAAATGGCTTGGTCAGCAAGATGCTGTTGGGCACGCCGTGGACGGGCCATTGATCGGCCGCCGCGCCTGTCATGTAAATCACAGAGACATCCGGATTTAGCTCCCTGGCGCGATGGCCGACTTGCCAGCCATCGAGCTTTCCGACCAAATTTATATCGGTAACGAGTGCGCGATACTTGGTTTGGTTGCCCTGCAGAAGACTAACTGCATCCTCCCCACTGACGGCGACTTCGGCTTCAAAGCCGCCATCTGACAATGCGTCGGCCACCATGTCGCGGATAAGCTGTTCGTCTTCGACGACGAGGATAGTAACTCCCGTCCCTTGCATGCTGGCCCCCTGCGCACCCCGCTGTGCGATTGGGAAGGAACTCGCGATGAAGAGTTATGTTCCATTTTGAACACGGAGAGCGAGGGTCCCCCCGCCCAACGGATGTCAGCTCGACTTCAGCAGTGCAGCTTCTTGCTCTCTCAGGGCTGCGGCGGGTCTTCTGGCGGGCTTGGTGGCGGCAGTCCGTATTCCAAGGCGCGCTTTGCCGCCAGCTTTCTGTAAGCCGCCGCCTGGTTCAACAGCTGGGTTTTGAAGGTCGAATCCTGCTCGCCCGCCGCCAATTTCTCCAGACTGACGGCACGCTCCAGGTATTCGTTCAACAGTTTCATCGCCGCCCCCGGCTTTTCTCGGACCCTTAAAAATCTCACGGCGCGAAAAAGGTCAAGCGGGGAAGTCCGGCTACCGATCCACTCCCCCAGGGTGAGCGCAGTATGGGAATCCTGTACCCGTTGAGGCACTAGGCAGACAGGGAAGGGATGAAGGCTAGGGCCCAGAGAACGGACGGTGCTACAGTGGCCGCCGCCGGCCAGCGGTCAGGATAGTACCGCTGGTGAGACCTTGGTCATTCAAACTGATCCAGAATCTCTCGCACCTTCAGCGCTAGTTTTGCTTGCGAGATTGGCTTCTCCAGCAGGTTGACGCCTTCATCAAGCCTCCCCTGATGGACCACGGCATTGCGCGAATAGCCGGTCATGTACAGGATCTTCAGTCCCGGTCTAATTTGATGCGCGCGCCTGCCGAGTTCGCGACCATTGATCCCCGGCATGACCACGTCAGTGAGAAGAAGGTCCACCTTCGAGTCGTCTTGCAGGAGAATGGTCAGAGCGGCCTGAGCGCTGCGGGCCGAGAGGACGCGATAGTTGAGATCCCGCAGGACATCAGAAATATAGACGCGCAGATCTTCATCGTCCTCTACGACGAGAATGGTTTCGGATAGCTCACCCTCGGCAATTTCCTCAGGTGCGATTTCCTCGCGCCCTGTGCTTCCGGAGAAGCGCGGAAAGTACATCTTGATGGTGGTGCCTTGCCCCACCTCGCTGTAGATTTTTGCGTGGCCTCCGGATTGCTTGACGAAGCCGTAGACCTGGCTCAGGCCAAGGCCAGTGCCCTGGCCCGGCTCCTTTGTCGTAAAGAAGGGCTCAAAGGCGTGACTGAGAACGTCCCGCGACATTCCGCCTCCGGTGTCAGTCACGCAAATGGCGACGTACTGACCAGGCGCCAGTTCAGGATTGAGCCGGCAGTAATCATCGTCGGCGGAGATGTTGGCTGCTTCCAAAGTCAGCTTTCCGCCGTTGGGCATGGCGTCACGAGCGTTGATCGCCAGGTTAACGATGGCTGACTCCAGATGATTGGCGTCGGCTTCGATTTCCCAAAGACCCGCACTTCCGACGGTCTGGACTTCGATGCGCTCTCCGAGCGTGCGCTGAAGGAATTCCTGCAGGCTATTGACGTAATTGTTTACGTTGATTGGCTTGGGATCGAGCGCTTGTCGGCGCGAAAATGCCAACAAGCGACTGGTCAACGCCGCGGCTCTCTGTGCGCCGCGCTTCGCGTTTGCGAGCGCCCGGTTCAGATTGGCTCCGGGCGCCTTGGCGTGCCGTTCAGCTGTCTCGAGATTGCCAAGGACGATCATCAGCAGATTGTTGAAGTCGTGCGCGATGCCACCGCTGAGTTGCCCCACCGCTTCCAGCTTTTGGGATGCGGCGAGTTGCTCCTGAACGTGCTTGAGCTCCTCCTCGGCGCGCTTCCGGTCTGTAACGTCGCGCGTGACTTTGGCGAACCCGACAATGTTTCCGGCCTCGTCCGTGATGCGATCGATGATGACGGACGCCCAAAAGCGGGAGCCGTCTTTTCGCAGGCGCCAGCCTTCCGCTTCGAAGCGACCATGCTCCGCCGCCTCTGAAAGCGCACGCTTGGGCACACCGAGCTCAATGTCTTCGCGCGTGTAAAAAGCGCTAAAATGCTGACCGATGATCTCCGGCGGCGCGTAGCCCTTGATCCGCTCTGCTCCGGGATTCCAGGTTGTCACGTTGCC
>JBJMTO010000100.1:0-7335 GCA_045811665.1 Bradyrhizobium sp. | reverse complement strand
GTCAATGGCGGGCTTCTCTGGCAATCGTGCTGGCTCGCCTGAGCGAGCCGACGCCCAGCCCATCTCTCGCGCTTCAAGGGCCAGCGTACCTCCGGCGGGCCGCTTACGGCGATGATCATGAGCTTTTTAAAGCTCATGATCCGCCTTGCTGTCTGTCTTAGGCGGCGACCCTGTGCGCGGCAATGATCTGATCGGCGGCTCGACCCGTGACTTCGGCCATGTGGTCGAATTGCCGCGTGAACCCGCCGGCGCCTGCCGTTGCCGACCGCAACTCGACGATCAACTCTCCGATCTCGGCTTCGGGCATCATGGCGCGCACCCGATCCCATCCCGGCCAGCCCTCCCTGGTGTCGAACCCGAGGATCTGCCCGCGTCGGCCCGACAAGATCGCATTGATCTTGGCGGTTGCCTCGTTGGGACAGACGATCTCCACCACATGGATCGGTTCCAGCAGCACCGGCTGACACTGTGGCAGCGCTTCGGTGACTCCGATCCGCGCCGCGGTACGGAACGCGAGATCGGAAGAGTCGACGCTGTGATATGAACCGTCTACCAGCGTCACCTGCAAGTCCATCACCGGGAAGCCGAGCGGCCCCCGCATCAATCCATCGACCACACCCTCTTCCACGGCGCCGATGTAATTTTTCGGCACCGCGCCACCGACGACTTTTTCCTGAAACTCGAACCCGCTACCTCGCGGCAACGGCCTGATCTCAAGGACCACGTCGCCGAACTGGCCGTGCCCACCGGATTGCTTCTTGTGGCGACCGCGCTGGGTGATCGATTTGCGGATGGTCTCTTGATATCCGATCGCTGGCGGTTGCGATTTGACGTTGACCCCGAAGCGATCTTTCAACCGCTCGAGCGCCACCCGCAGATGCATTTCGCCCTGGCCCCACAAGACAATGTCGTGGGTGCGGGTATTGTGGATCATCGTCAGCGACGGGTCTTCCTCATTGAGCCGCAACAAGGCCTGGCCCAACTTGACGTCGTCCTTGCGCTCCGTTGCAGCGATCGCCATCGACAGCACCGGCGGACAGGGCTCGACATGCACCAGCGCTTTGGGCGCGGATTTTCCACTCGACACGGTCTCGCCGGTTTTGATGGGATCGAGCTTGCCGAGCGCGACGGTCTCGCCGGCTTCCGCGGACGGTCGTTTGGTATCATGACCGCCGCTGACCGCTGATATCCCCGACACCCGCGCCGTCTCGCCCGAGGCAGATTGCATCGTGGCGCCGTCATCGAGGTGGCCGGCGAGCAGACGAGTCAGCGACAGCTTGCCGCCATGCTGCAGATGAACGGTCTTGAACACGTAGCCGAGCGCATCCTTCGCGGAGGAAGCGCCAAGCCGCTTCGCAGTTTCCGCCACGCCCGGGGATTCATGCCGCAGCGCCTTCATCAGCCGCAGCACGCCGTTCTCGCGTACCGCCGAGCCGAGCAGCACTGGACAGATTTGCCCCTCGCGCAGTTCGCGGGCGAGATCGTCGAATATTGCGTCGCGCGGCGGCGGAATGTCCTCGAGCAGTTGCTCCATCAGTGCATCGTCATGATCGGCAAGTTTTTCCAGCATCGAGAACCGCGCTTCCTTCTCGCGATCCAGGTCCCCGCCCTCCAGCGTCACCACTTCCGACGCCTTGTGCTCGCGGTAAATAAAGGCGCGTTCCAGCGCGAGGTCGACGAAGCCCGCGATCAGATCGCCGTTCCAGATCGGAATCTGCCGCAGCACCAGTGGAATCCGCGATGCGGGCTGCAATGTCGCGAGGGTCTCGCGGATTCTCTTGCTGGCCCGATCGATCTTGTTGAGAAACAGAAAGCGCGGAATCCCGAGGTCTTCGAGTTCGCGCAGGATGAGCTGGAGCTGGGGCAGCTTGCGTTCATCGGCTTCGCAGACGACCACTGCTGCATCCACCGCCGGCAATCCGGCGCGCATGTCATGCGCGAATTCGACCGAGCCTGGACAATCGATAAAAGTGTAACTTTCGCCCATGAAAGTTGTTGTCGCGGCGGTAAGGCCGACGCCCATCTTGTGCCGGCGCGCCTCAGGAGTGGGATCTCCGACAGACGTTCCCGCGTCGACGCTTCCGGCGCGCGGGATCGCGCCTGTCCGCGCCAGTATCGCTTCCAACAGTGTGGTTTTTCCGCTTTGAAAAGGGCCCACCAGCGCAATGCACCGTGGACCTCGGGGACTTCTGACGTCTTGTCCCATTGCCGCCTCCTCGTTTGGAGCTCGGCCCTTGATTGGGTCGGCGGCGATGATGCTCCCCCTCCCTCGTGGATTTGGCAAGCCGGAAAAATGCCGCGCGCTAATTTTGGCGGCGCTATTTCTTAACCGCGCAACATTCGGCGGGATTGCTCTAACCGACTTCCGGAGCACCTGATCGATCGAGCAGATCGCGCGCGTTACCTTCCCGGCCGAAGTTCCAGGCTTTCCAGGCCGGCTGCGACGTTCAAGCCAACCTGGCCCTGGACACTAAGCGGCTGCAGCGCGACCGAATTCGCCGATCCGCCAACAAGCACATTCCCGCCCAGCCCAATTCCGATCGACGCGCTGCCCTGCGCGCCGACGTAATCGCCTGACAAGTCGCCCGGTCCGAGCCGCGCCACTGGCGCGAAAACGCCCCAGGCAAGCGCCGATTCCTGCGTGATGCCGATATCGATGCCGACCTTGCGTACGGTCGCGACATAGCGGTCCTCGGGCATGCCATCAGCCCGCAGCACGCAACCGAGATGGGTCACCGAACCGACGATAAATCCGACACTTGCGCCGCCACGGCACTCGAGAACACCGATCTGCACGCGCGGCATCGGCTGCTGAGCATGGCCGTCGGCGAAGCATCCAAGAAACGGCACAACGGCGACAGCGGCAATACCAGCTAGGCGGCGCATGAAGAAATCTCCCGCGGTGGAATTTGATGCGTCAGAAGAGAGGAAGGCCGTGTCGTCGGCGCTACGCTGTCCATGACGCAGCAGCCCTTTAGGCACGCACACGACTGACATCGCCCGGCCTGAACACTGGCGGGGCGACACAAGTGTGCACTCCGAATGATCGCAGCCGATCCGAGCGAAGTTTGGACCGACCGACTATCTCAAATTGCCGCAGAATCGCTGAATCCGTTTGCAGGCTTCCTCGAGATCTGAGTTTTTCGCCGCATAGGAGATGCGGAACGCCGGACCAAGTCCGAACGCGGACCCCTGCACCACCGCCACGCCTTCATTCTCGAGTAACTCGGTGACGAAGTCCTCGTCATTGCCGATCACCTTGCCGGAGGGCGAGGTCTTGCCGATGGCCCCGGCGCAGGACGGATACACATAAAAAGCGCCCTGCGGCCGCGGACAGTCGATGCCTTTGGCCTGGTTCAGCATCCCGACGACAAGGTCGCGGCGCTCCTTGAAGGCCTTGTTGTTCACCGGAATAAAATCCTGCGGACCGTTGAGAGCCTCAACCGACGCCCATTGCGAGATCGATGAGGGGTTCGAGGTCGACTGCGACTGGATCGTCGCCATCGCCTTGATCAGCTCAGCCGGACCCCCTGCGTAACCGATACGCCAACCCGTCATGCAATAAGCCTTCGACACCCCGTTCACGGTTAGCGTGCGATCGTACAGTTTCGGCTCGACCTGCGCCGGGGTCGAGAACACGAAGTCGTCGTAGACGAGATGTTCGTACATGTCGTCGGTCATCACCCAGACGTGGGGATGCTTCACAAGCACATCGGTAATCGCCTTCAGCTCGGCGCGCGTATAGGCGGCGCCCGTCGGGTTCGATGGCGAGCACAGGATGATCCATTTGGTCTTTGGCGTGATCGCCTTCTCCAGCGCTCCCGGCTGCAGCTTGAACCCTTCCTTGGCGCTGCAGACGACGGACACCGGCTGGCCGCCCGCAAGCGAGACCATTTCCGGATAGCTTACCCAGTACGGTGCCGGAATGATAACCTCGTCGCCGGGATTGATGGTCGCCATCAGCGCATTGTAGAGCACCTGCTTTCCGCCGGTGCCGACGATGATCTGACTTGGCTTGTAGGCAAGCCCGTTCTCGCGCTGAAACTTGGCTGCGATGGCTTCCTTCAGCTCGGGAATGCCGCCCACATCGGTATATTTGGTCTTGCCCGCCTCGATGGCATGGATCGCCGCCAGCTTGATGTTGGCCGGGGTGTCGAAGTCGGGCTCGCCAGCGCCAAGGCCGATGACGTTACGCCCGGCCGCTTTCAGCGCGCGTGCTTTATCCGTCACCGCGATGGTCGCGGACGGCTTCACACGGTCGAGCGCGGCGGACAGAAACGGCATCGTCATCTCCTTGCTGATCGCGAACACACCATGTGCTTCGCGGCGATCCACGACTCTTTTTGCTGGGATCGCGGTACCCTAAGGCGGGTCACGCTGCATCGCAAGATGCTTGCGCCCACGCCATCGAACTTCAGGGATCATTAAACGGGCCCCGATAAAGTCGCGCAACATTCGTAAAAATCTCCGGGTGTAATGACTCATATCTGGCAAGGGCTGCAATCGGGCGTATGGCTGACGCCCACGAGGGCACGCGCCTACAGCCTGATGCTGCTGGGCATCTCAGCGGTCGTGCTGGTCGGCTGGATAGCGCTGTCGGACGGGCTGATCGATCGCAACGGCCAGCCTCTTGGGACCGATTTTTCCAACGTGTACGCCGCGGGGACGCTGAGCTGGCAAGGCCATCCGGGGAACGCCTATCAGCCCGCCCTCCAGCACGCGGCCGAGAAGGCCGTGTTTGGCGGCCGCGAGGTGCCGTTCTTTGGGTGGCATTACCCGCCGTTCTTCTTTGCGGTCGCGTTTATCGTCGCAACGTTTCCATACGCCTGGGGTCTTGCGATCTGGATTGCGGCAAGTCTGGCCGCGTATCTTGCGGCGATGCGCGCCATCCTGCCCCGGCCGGAGACGCTCTTGATAGCTGCCGCCTCTCCTGCCGTGTTCATCAACATCGGCCACGGCCAGAATGGGTTTCTGACGGCGGGGTTGCTGGGCGCCGCTTTGCATCTGCTTGATCGCCGGCCCTGGGTCGCCGGCGTAATGATCGGCTGCCTCGCCTATAAGCCCCAATTCGGCATCCTGATTCCGGTCGCGCTGGTTGCAGGTGGAAGATGGAGCACCATCGGTGCGAGCGTGGCCACCATCGCCGGGCTCTTGGCAATCAGTTTTGCCATGCTTGGCATCGGCGTCTGGCACGCGTTTGCCGAGTCGATGAGCTTTACCCAGACCGTGGTGCTTGAACAGGGCGGCACCGGATGGGAAAAAATCCAATCGATGTTTTCCGCGTTGCGCATGTGGGGCGCTGGCGTCCAGCTTGCCTACAGCGTGCAGTTCGCGCTTGCGCTCATGCTTGCTGCGAGCCTCGCCTGGTTGTGGCAGAGCGACGCCGCCTTCGAACTCAAGGCAGCCGCGCTGGCGACCGCCAGCCTGCTCGCCACACCCTACGTGCTCGATTACGACCTCGTCGTGCTTGCGATCCCGATCGGGTACTTCGCGCGTTACGGCCTGAGCTGCGGCTTCCGCAGCTTCGAAATCAGCTTGCTTGCGGCAGCGTGGATAGTTCCTTTGTTGTCGCGCAGCATTGCAGGCTTGGCCGGCGTGCCGCTCGGCCTGGTGATAATGCTGGCGTTTCATTGTTTGATATTGCGGCGCGCACTAACGGATCGCGAAGCAAACGCTTCCAAGATTGGACTGATCGCGCAAGTGTGATCCTCTCTGTCATCGCGACGTGGCAAAGTTTGCTCCGCCGCTGCAGTGCGGCAGACGTTTTCATCTCTTCATGTGCCGGCGGTTGCGGCACACGCCCTCGGCATCTTGGTTTGGCCGCGTTGTTGAGTGACAAGCCGATTCCATCCCTCTCCCGCAACTGTTTAGCGCAATCGAACGAAGGCGAATGTACAAGCTCTACTCAATGCAGCGCTCCGGTAACAGCTACAAGGTCCGCCTCGCGCTGGCTTTGCTGAATGCGCCCTATCGCGCCATCGAGATCGACATTCTGCGCGGAGAGAGCCGCACGCCGGACTTTCTGGCGAAGAATCCGAGCGGACAGGTGCCGCTGCTGGAGGTCGCTGACGGTCGCTATCTTGCCGAGTCGAACGCCATCCTCTGGTATGTCGCCGGCGGAACGCCGCTGGCGCCGGAATCGCGAATCGAACGGGCCGAAGCGCTGCAATGGATGTTTTTCGAACAGCACGCGTTGGAGCCTAACATCGGCGCGGCCTATTTCTGGCTCTCGCTGGTCAAGGGTGGCCGCGACTTGCAGACTCACGCTTTGGAAGACTGGATGGAACGCGGTTATGCCGCGTTGCAGGTGATGGAAAATCACCTCAAGACTCACGAGTACTTTGCCGCGCGCCAGTTCACGGTCGCCGATATCGCGCTCTACGGCTATACCCACCTGGCGGACCGCTGTGACTACGACCTTGCCACCTTCCCTTCGATCCGCGCCTGGTTACGCCGTGTCGAGCAGACGCCTGGCTTCGTGACCATGGACTGGCAGCCGGAGACGGCAGCCGCCTGTGGCGCCACCGTTCCCGCTGAGTGAGAAAGCCCCTAAACCGGCCGACAAGTTGCGTCCGCCGTTTTTTGGCCATGTTGTACGCCCGACCGCCGCAATATCGCCCGCCAATTCAGCAATGATTTGCGGGCTTGCGGGTGATTCGCGCCCGCATCGATGGATGTCCGGCCATGATGCGAACCTCCGGCGCAGCGGGCTTCAACGGCCGCTCCGCTCTTGCATTGTCCCGATTGCCTGGCGCGGTGGCGGCCACGCTCGCGGTCGGCTCGGTCTCGCTTTGCCTGATCGTCATGTTGACGGTGCTTTCAATCACGATCTCGATGGCGATGCCGATTCCGGCGTAGGCCAGACTGCGTTCCAAGCCTTCGCACTCCTGCGCAACAACGGCGCTGAGCCTTAGCTATGAAAACACCTGTGGTAGTGGTCGCCTTTTCGCTGGCGATGGCGATCCTGCTGACCGCGTCGCTGCTGATCGCCACGGGCACGCGGGGCGAGAATGCGGCTTGGCCGCTTGCCGCCGAGGCTTCACAGGCGATGCCGCCGCAAGCCGATGCCGGCTTCACGACCATTTATGGAAGATAAAAAACGCGCCCAGCCCGATCAGCGCAAATCCGAGCCCGTGATTCCAGCCGAGCGGCTGCTTCAGATACAGCACGGAGAATCCGGCGAACACGATCAACGTGATCACCTCCTGCATCGTCTTGAGCTGCGCCGCCGTATAGACCGCGCTACCCCAGCGATTGGCCGGCACCGCAAGCCAGTATTCGAAGAACGCAATCCCCCAGCTGACGAGGATGACCAGAGGGAGCGAGATCTCCTTG
>JBJMTO010000099.1:0-14551 GCA_045811665.1 Bradyrhizobium sp. | reverse complement strand
TGACCCGGCATTCCCGCACGCAATGGTTTTAACGGTTTCCTCCGTGATCTCCCCGGTGATCGGGCTTGGTTGTCACCGTCGCCTGCGGTTTGTCTCCACAAACTTGACGCCAGCGTCGAGGCGTCAGGACCACACGACTTCGCCGTCCGCCTTCTGCGCTGTTCGTCAGCAGCGCCATCGGCGTCCATCGCATCCCGCCCCGCGTCCGTGACGATCGCGATACGCCCCTTTGGTGGGACGAGACGGGCGGGACTACTGTGGTGATTTGCGTGGCAAGGAAACCGAAATATTTTTCGAAATGGGGCTGGACACGCAAATCAGGTGATCCGGTTCATGAAAATCCGCTCGTGCGCGCACGTCGCTAATGGCCCGAAAGGGGCATGGATCCCGCCGGCCAGACCTACTCCGCCGCTTCGCTGTGGCCCAGTCGCGCGTTGAGCTTGTGGATCAGTTCTTCGGCGGCATCGGCGATCACTGTGCCCGGTGCGAAAATCGCCTCGGCGCCGGCTTGGTACAGCGCGTCGTAATCCTGTGGCGGCACCACGCCGCCCACGATAATCATGATGTCCTCGCGGCCCTGCTTTTTCAGCGCGGCTTTTAGTTCCGGCACCGCCGTAAGATGCGCCGCGGCGAGTGAAGATACCCCGAGAATATGCACGTCGTTTTCGACCGCCTGCCGCGCCGCTTCCTCCGCCGTTGCAAACAACGGCCCGATATCGACGTCAAATCCGACATCGGCGAAGGCGGAGGCGATCACCTTCTGGCCGCGATCGTGGCCGTCCTGGCCGATCTTGGCGACCAGAATGCGCGGACGCCTTCCTTCCGCATCCTCGAACGCATCGATCAGTGCCTGCACTTTTTCCACCCGGTTGGACATGGTGGACGCCTCCCGCTTGTAGACACCGGTGATGGATTTGATTTCGGCGCGGTGACGGCCGAACACCTTTTCCAGCGCGTCGGAGATTTCTCCGACCGTGGCTTTGGCGCGGGCGGCATCGATCGCCAAAGCCAGCAGGTTGCCATTGCCTTCGCCGGCGCTGCGGGTCAGCGCCGCCAGCGCCGCGTCCACATCCTTCTGGTTCCGCTCTTTCCTCAGTCGCTCCAGCTTGTCGACCTGCAAGCGCCTTACGGTCGAATTTTCGACCTTCAGCACGTCGATAGGCGCTTCGTTGACAGGGCGGTATTTGTTGACCCCAATCACCGCCTGCTTGCCGGCATCGATGCGGGCTTGTGTTTTGGCGGACGCTTCCTCGATGCGCAGCTTCGGTACGCCGGCCTCGATGGCCTTTGCCATGCCCCCGAGCGCCTCGACCTCCTGGATATGGCCCCAGGCTTTTCCAGCGAGATCGCGTGTCAGCCGTTCGACATAAAACGAGCCGCCCCAGGGATCGATGATGTGGTTGGTGCCGCTTTCCTGTTGCAGGAAGAGCTGAGTGTTGCGCGCTATTCTGGCGGAGAAATCGGTCGGCAATGCCAACGCCTCATCGAGCGCGTTGGTGTGCAGCGATTGAGTGTGGCCCTGGGTTGCCGCCATTGCTTCAATCGCCGTCCGCATCACGTTGTTGTACACATCTTGCGCGGTGAGCGACCATCCCGAAGTCTGGCAATGCGTGCGCAGGCTCAGCGAGCGGGGGTCCTTCGGGTTGAACTGGGTGAGCAGCTTGGCCCACAACAGCCGCGCGGCGCGCATCTTCGCGACTTCCATAAAGAAGTTCATCCCGATCGCCCAAAAGAACGACAGCCGGGGAGCGAAGCGGTCGACGTCCAGGCCGGCGGCGAGCCCGGCGCGCAGATATTCAACTCCGTCCGCCAGCGTATAGGCGAGTTCAAGATCCTGCGTCGCTCCGGCCTCCTGCATGTGATAGCCGGAGATGGAGATGGAGTTGTATTTCGGCATTTTTTGCGAGGTGTACGCAAAGATGTCGGAGATGATGCGGATCGAAGGTGCGGGCGGGTAGATGTAGGTGTTGCGCACCATGAACTCTTTGAGGATGTCGTTCTGAATCGTTCCCGAGAGTTTTTCCGGCGGAACTCCCTGTTCCTCCGCCGCGGCGACGAACAGCGCCAGAATTGGTAGGACCGCGCCGTTCATGGTCATCGATACGCTCATCTGGTCGAGCGGAATGCCGGCAAACAGCGTACGCATATCGTAGATTGAATCGATCGCCACTCCGGCCATGCCAACGTCGCCAGAGACGCGCGGGTGATCGGAATCGTAACCGCGATGGGTGGCGAGGTCGAATGCCACCGACAGGCCCTTTTGACCTGCCGCAAGATTGCGGCGGTAGAACGCGTTGGAATCCTCCGCAGTGGAAAAACCGGCGTATTGCCGAATGGTCCATGGCTGATTCACATACATCGTGGGGTATGGCCCACGCAGGTAGGGCGCGATCCCGGGCCACGTATCGAGGAAATCGATGCCCTCCAGATCAGCTTCGTTGTAGCCGGATTTTACCAGGATGCCTTCGGGAGTAAGCCACGGCTCCGCCGCGCCGCCGGCTGTGGGGACGGCTGTTGTCTCAAAGGGAACATTCGCGAAGTCGGGTATGCGGCTCATAACATCATCATAGCATAGAGGAACCTGTGGGGTCGCTATCCCTCCTCGTGGTCTGGATGCTGGTAGCTGACAATGCTGGCAAGCTGATCCTGGCCATAATTTTGAAGGGTCGTCTGGCTCGGAAGATTCGCAATCCCGACCACCCAGCCGAGCCGGGATTCGGTCCCGAACTGTCGCGTCGGCGCCACCCGGTCCGGGCGGTCGAAGGCGCCGGTCATGATCTCGATCCGGGGGCCTTCGATCCGCCGGAAGCTGAGTGGCGTGCCGCAGTTCGCGCAGAAGTCGCGCTCGGCGATGGAAGATGAGCGGAAAGCCGCGGGCTTTCCGCGCGTCCAGGCGAAATCGCTTTGGTCGACTTCGGCGAACGAAGCGAATGGCGCTCCCGATGCCTTTTGGCACATTCGGCAATGGCAAATACTGACTCGGGGCGGCGGCGACGAAACGGCGAAGCGAATGGCGCCGCATTGGCAGCCGCCGGTCAAAACAGGCTTGATCGCCGAAGGCATGCTCACTCCATCAGTCGGTAGACTTGCTCCAGCGTGCCCAGAGCATCGCCGCCGGCGTAGATAAAATATTCGACGCCTGCCGCGCGCAGGGCCGTTTCCTGCTCCCCTGGGCGGCCTGCAAGATAGATATGACTTGCTCCAGCAGCTTGAAGGGCTTTCGCAGCCGCAACCGCCTGGTTCGAATAGATTCGGTCCTCGGAACATAGGCAAGCCAGCTTCGCGCCCGATTCCCTAAAGGCTGCGGCCAGGGAGGCCGGATCGGAAAAACCTTCGCTATCCAGAATCTCGATGCCGCCGGTTTCAAAAAAACTCTTGGCGAATGTCGCGCGGGCGGTGAAGTCGGCGGGCGTGCCGAGGTTGGCGAGGAATATCGTTGGGCGCGCGCCCGTGTCCTTCAAGATGCGATCCGAACGGTCGCGCAACAATTCGAAAGGCTGCGCCAGTCGCACCGGTGGCAGCGCGTCAAACCTGAGTTTGGCTTCGCCGTAGGGAGGAAGCTCGATAGCTTTTGCGCTGAGCACGGCGACATGGGCTTCATGCAGGTTCGGGAATTCTGTTGCGCCGGTTAGCACTTCCTTGCGCCTGCTGACGTTGAGCTCGCGCCGGGCACGCGTTTCGGCGACTTCTCGCTGGATCAGGTTTTGTTCAAGCGAAGCGAACAGGCCGCCGGCTTTTTCGGTTTCCTGAAACAATTCCCACGCTTTCTCACAGAGCTGACGCGTCAGGTTTTCGATACCGCCGGAACCTGCGGCGGGGTCGGCCACCCTGGCGAGGTTTGACTCTTCCAGCAGCAGGAGTTGCGTATTGCGCGCCAGCCGCCGCGCGAGCGGATCCGGCAGTCCCAACGCCAGCGTATGCGGCAATACCATCACCGCGTCGGCACCCGCGAGACCAGCCGAAAATGTCGCCACCGTAGCCCGCAGCAAGTTCACGTAGGGGTCGCGCTGGGTCAGCATCCGCCATGCAGTTTGCGCCGCGATGTAGATCGGCTTTGGTTCGAGCCCGCATTCCACTTCGATCCGCGCCCATAGCAGTCGGAGGGCTCGGAACTTTGCCATGGTCAGGAATTGATCTGCGTCGGCTGAAAGCCGGGCGTAGATCATGCTGCGAGCCTGTTCGAGATCGACGCCGGCATTTTCCAGTGCGCGCAAATAGGCCAGGCACGCGCCCAGCACAAATGCCAGTTCCTGTGCTTCCGATCCCCCGGCATCGTGGATCACTCGCCCATCGCCTGCCGCGAACGGCCCTTTGAAGCCCATTGCCGAAAGGCCCTTAACGCCGTCGGTGACAGCGACGGCGATCTCGGGCCAGCTAAAGGTACTGGATCCCCAAACCGCGCATGCGCCAAGCGGATCAAGACCGAAGCTGATGTTACAGGCTTGCGGGCTGATCTCGTTCCGACCGACATATTCGGCAATGTGGATCGCCGCCATGCGAGATTGCGGACCAAGCTGAAGGTCGATGGAGATGCCGGCATCGATAAAAACGCCCTCAAGAGCCTTCGCAATCGATTCCGCGGTTGGCTCCAATCCAAACCCATAGGCGCCGGTTGCGCCGGCGAAGACCAGCGTCAGCCCGGTCGCGCCGTTCTCAAGGTCGTGCAGCGCCTGCGCGTTTGCCTGCGCGGCGTCGGGATGATCGATGCGCTGCATGATGCGCCAGGGCGCGCCCGCTCGCCGGCCCGGGACCGGCGCGGCGTCCTGCGCGCGCGGATAGATCGGCTCGATCTTCAGGCCATCGTAGGTGCCGCTGACCAGCTTTTCGAACGGCGCACCTTTGAGTACGCCGTCGACCAGCTTGCGCCAATCGTCATAGCTGGCAGGAGCGAAATCTGCCGCCAGCCTCAGGTCTTCCTTTGAAGATGTCATTCGATGGGTTGCTCCCGGAACCCCTGTTAGTTGCGGCCGAAAATGCCACGTAGTGACACCCAAGCCAAACGGTTGTTTGCCTCGTAGCTGGTCACGGCTCGGCGGGGAGGCGCTCGATACTGTCGATCGAGAGCTCCGAGAGTGCGGCCGTAATGCTGCGCCCGGCAATGATACGGCCCGGCGCAATTTCAGCGAGCGGCACCAGCACGAAAGCCCGCTCGAACAATCTTGGGTGGGGCAGCGTCAGTTCCGGTTTTTGCATGGAAACGTCGTCATAGGCGATCAAGTCGAGGTCCAGGGTGCGCGGTCCCCAACGAGTCTCGGTGGCGCGATCTCGGCCGAACTTCTTCTCGATCTTGTGCAACGTAAACAATAGCGCGTGCGGATCGAGGCTGGTGTCGATCTCGATGCACGCATTTATGAAGCGCGGCTGGTGCTCGTCGCCCCAGGGCGGGGTCGCGTAGTCCGACGAGCGAGCCAGCAGCACGCCTTGCGTCATGCCGCAGATGTTGCCGATCGCCTTGGCGAACGTCGCGCGGACATCACCGACATTGCCACCGAGCGCGATCAGAACGTCAGCCATGCGAACCCTGCCGGGAGCGCGTCAGAACGACCCCGACATCCCCGAAGATTGCGGCGATCGGCGCATGCGGCTTGTGCACCGTGACCTTGACGGCGCTGACGCGTGGAAACGTGGCAAGTATTGCCTCGGCTACGGCGCCTGCCGCGCGCTCCAGTAATTTGTAGTTGTCATTCTTGAAAGCCGCGGTGGCGGTCGAGACCACATTGGAATACGAAACTGTATCCGCTAGCCGGTCGGTGCGTGAAGATTCCGACAAATCGGTCGACAATTCCAGATCGATGACGAAACGCTGGCCGACCTCGGTCTCATGTTCCATGACGCCATGACGCGCATGTATGACGACGCCGGTGATGAATATCGTATCGCTCATCGCTTGTCCCGGATTGCGGAGGCCACCCGCAGCGCCTGTACGGTTTCTGACACATCGTGGGTACGAATGATCCGTGCGCCGCGTTGAGCGGCGATCAAGTGCGCGGCGATCGAGCCTCCCAGCCGATTATGCGGCTCGGAAGGCGAGACCGATGCGATGAATCGCTTGCGCGACGCGCCGACCAGCAACGGCAGCCCAAAGGCGCTGAGCTCATCGAGCCGGGCCAGCGCCGTCATGCTCTGCTCAGGCGTCTTGCCAAAGCCTATACCGGGATCAAGCACAATATTCGTGCGCGCGATGCCGGACGACGCGGCAATCTCCAGCGATCTCGTAAAGAACGCGGCAATGTCCTGCATGATGTCGATGTGAGCGTCGACGCGGCTGCGGTTGTGCATGACGATCACCGGCGCATGGCGGGAAGCCAATAGCCTGCCCATCTCGGGATCGCGTTGCAGGCCCCAGACATCGTTGGCAATCGATGCGCCTGCCTCGAGCGCCCAGGCCACCACCGCCGATTTCATGCTGTCGATCGATACGGGAATCCCGAGAGCAACCACGTCGGGCAGGATCGCCTGCAAACGCTTGAGCTCTTCAGCGGCCGGGACCGGCTCGACCGAGCCGTAGGGCCGGGTGGACTCCGCGCCGATATCGATGATGTCCGCCCCCTCGGCGATCATCCGCCTGGCCTGCGCCAGCGCGCGCTCCGGAGCGATAAACAGGCCGCCGTCGGAAAAGGAATCCGGCGTGATGTTCAGGACGCCCATTACGGCCGGATGCGGTTTGGACAACAACGCCGCCAATGGTGAATGATCTGCCGAGCCGGCCACGGAGGCGGTTCTGGATGGGGTCGCGATCATGCGCTGGCTTTGCGCGGTCCGCGCATGGGAGTCAAGACGCGAGAGGGCGCCGCCGCGGCCGACAGCCAAGCCCTTCCGTGCGGCCGTTAGTAGGTGATTTTCGGCTGAAGCTTGCCCGCCTGTGCGATCAGCCGCTCGATTGATTTTTCCGATGGGAGAACACGCACCAGCTTGCGCCTCACATTCACGTCCTTGATGTTCTGCGCCAGGCGCGAGGGATTGCGAAGCGCGAGTTCACGAATGGTGGTGACACCGGCAGCGCGCATCAGGCCGACCTTGGCCTTGCCCATGCCGGGAATCCGCATGTAGTCCGACACGTTGGCCCATTCGAGAAGTTGCTGCTCGCTGATGCCGGTCCGCGCTGCGAGCATTTTACGTCCCTTCACGCTACGGGCAGCCTCAAGCAGCCCGTCCGTCGTGCGAATGCCCACCGCCTTCAGCCTGGAAGCGGCGAACGATGGCAGCCCATCGATATCGGAGATCGGATATGTCATGATGCTCGCTGTTCAAAAAAATTAAGCGAAATGACTAAGACCGGGCGTCCCGGAAATAATGTCGCCCATTTGGTCCGCCCCGATCTTGTCGCGACCGAACCTGAAAAATTCACGCGCCAGTTTTTGTATCTGATCCATGCACAAACCGATTCCCATCAGCTTGGTGCCGAGCGCCATCAATCCGCCGCCCATCAGAGTTTCGAGACCGCCTTTGTTGGTTGAGGCGGATATCGCATTCTCCGCGCCGGGAATCTTCTCGATCAATGCCTGGACCTTATCGGAGGGTCCCTCGTCGCGGAGAAACCCGAGGAAAATACCAATGGTATCTTCAGCGACAGCATTATCGACGCCGGCTTCTTGCGCCAGCCGCTCAACAAGTTCGTCCATATTGGCCCGCCCTCATCCGGTTTGTTACCGGACCCTGCTTGTGAATTTATCTTGATCTGCGGGCAGGCCAATTACAAGCGATGACCTCGGTGCGAACGCGATTGACGTTCAATCACCTCGCGAGTGTTGCAACAATGCAAGAGCAACGGGCGAAATTCGCACGCAAACTGTCATTAGCGGCGCATTCGCTTCAACTTTGGTCGAAAGCGCGCTCGGGTTCACCCCGGATCGCCTCCGAGATCGCTTTGCAAGGCGTTGAACGGTTTCAATCGGCTTGCCAGATGCGGTATGATGCAAATGCTTAAGGGCCGAAGAACCCTGATGCGCGATGAGGCAATGCAATGGTCACTCAGGATAGCAAGCTGGCCGATACTGGCGAGAAAATCTTCATCGGCAAGGGTGAGCAGCCGGCGTGGTTGACGCTCGGGCTCGCCAATCGACACGGTCTTGTCACCGGCGCAACCGGCACAGGAAAAACCGTTTCGCTGCAAGTGATGGCCGAGGGTTTTGCACGCGCAGGCGTTCCGGTGTTCGCCGCGGACATCAAGGGAGATCTCTCCGGAATCTGTCAAGTCGGCGAGGCAAAGGACTTCATCCTCCAACGCGCAACCAGCATGGGGCTCCGCTTCCAGCCCGATCAATACTCGACCGTTTTTTGGGACGTGTTCGGGCAGCAGGGTCATCCCGTGCGCGCCACCGTCACCGAAATGGGACCGTTGCTGCTGTCGCGCATGCTCGATCTCAATGACGTGCAGGAGGGCGTGTTGAACGTCGCCTTCCGTGTTGCCGACGAGAACGGACTTGCGCTCATCGACATGAAGGATTTGCGAGCGCTGCTGGATGCGATCGTGCCTGGCAGTGCCAAGAATGGAGAGGAGGATGCACTGGCTCCGCTCCGCAAAGCAGCGCAGGCGTTCGGCAACGTGACAAAGGCGACGGTCGGAACCATTCAACGCCAGTTACTGGTGCTCGAAAACCAGGGCGGGACCAAGTTCTTCGGCGAGCCGGCGCTGACGTTGAAAGACTTCATGCGAACCGACAGTGACGGCCGAGGGATCGTCAACGTCCTGGTCGCGGACAAGTTGATGCAGAGCCCGCGGCTGTACGCGACGTTCCTGTTGTGGATGCTCTCCGAACTATTCGAGGAGTTGCCAGAGGCCGGCGATCCGCCGAAACCCAAGCTCGTGTTCTTCTTCGATGAAGCGCATCTATTGTTCAACGACGCGCCGAAGGCGCTATTGGAGAAGATCGAACAGGTGGTGCGGCTGATACGCTCCAAAGGGGTCGGCGTTTATCTGGTCACGCAAAATCCGATCGATGTGCCGGACAAGGTGCTCGCCCAGCTCGGCAACCGCATTCAGCATGCATTACGCGCTTTCACGCCGCGCGACCAGAAGGCGGTGGCGGCGGCCGCGCAGACTTTCAGGCCTAATCCGAAGCTGGACACCGCGCAGGTCATCACTGAACTGGGCAAGGGCGAAGCACTGGTTTCCTTCCTTGAAGGCAACGGAACGCCGGCCGTGGTCGAGCGCGTGATGATCCGGCCGCCGGCCGCCCGAATGGGACCGCTCACGCCGGAGGAACGCAAGGCGATCATCGACAAGAGCCCGGTCAAAGGCAAATACGACACCACCATCGATTCCGAATCCGCCTATGAACTTCTGCAGCAACGCCTGGCCGGGACAGCCGCGCCTGCGGATGCACCGGCAGCAGGCGGAGGCATACTTGGGCAGATTGGCGCTATCGTGGGAACGATCTTCGGTACCAATGTGTCGCGCGGAAGATTGTCGACAGGCCAGATCATCGCGCGCAGCGTCACGCGTTCCGTCACCAACCAGGTCGTGGGCGGGGTAGCCGCCAATCTCGGTAAATCCGTGGGTGGCGCAATGGGCAGTTCTGTTGGCCGCGCGCTGGTGCGCGGCGCGCTCGGCGGGTTGCTGCGAAGATAGAACCGGGCCGGTTATGACTCGCCTAAATGTGAAATTTAGAAACGAGCCGCACTGGCGGCAGGAAGAAGCAAATGTCCACGACGCCCAAACTACAGACGGTTCTCGACCGCATCGATGCCGATTTCGACAACAGCCTCGAGCGGCTGTTTGCGTTGTTGCGGATCAAATCGATCTCTGCCGATCCCGCTTTCGCGGGAGAATGCAAGGCGGCCGCCGACCATCTTGCGAAGGACATCGCCACCCTGGGCTTCGAGACCGAAGTCAGGCCGACCGCCGGTCATCCCGCCGTAGTCGCCAGGAGCAAGGGGAAAGGCGAGGGTGGCCGTCCGCACGTGCTGTTCTATGGCCACTACGACGTGCAACCGGTCGATCCGCTGAATCTTTGGCATAATCCGCCGTTCGAGCCTGCGGTTAGCACCCACGCGGACGGACGAAAAATCATTGTCGCTCGGGGCGCCGAAGACGATAAGGGCCAGCTCATGACTTTCATCGAGGCGTGTCGCGCCTGGAAGTCCACCAGCGGTTCGCTGCCGGTCGATATTACGATCATTCTCGAAGGCGAAGAGGAAACAGGGTCGAAGAACTTCGTGCCCTTCCTCGAGCAGAACAAGGACGAGTTCAAGGCGGACTTCGCCGTGGTTTGCGATACCGGAATGTGGGACCCGAACACCCCGGCGATCACCACCGCGCTGCGCGGGCTGGTTTACGACGAGGTGAAGATCAAGGCCGCCAACCGCGACCTGCACTCCGGCATCTTCGGCGGCGGTGCGCAAAATCCGATCCGCGTGCTGACGTGCATTCTCGGCGGCATCTTCGACGAAGACGGCCGCATCACGATTCCCGGGTTTTACGATGGGGTAAAGGATCTTCCGGCGGACATCCTGGCGCAATGGTCGAAGCTCGACCTGACGCCGGAGTCGTTTCTCAAGCCGATAGGGCTTTCCATCCCGGCCGGCGAAAAAGGACGTTTGTTGATCGAGCAGATTTCGTCGCGCCCGACTTGCGACGTCAACGGCATCATCGGCGGCTATACCGGCGAGGGTTCAAAGACCGTGATTCCCGCGGAAGCCTCGGCCAAGATATCGTTCCGGCTGGTGGAAGGACAGCAGCCCGACAGGATCCGCAAAGCTTTCCGCGACTATGTGAGGGCGCGGCTCCCTGCCGATTGCAGCGCCGAATTCGGCGACCATTCGAGCGCGCCGGCGATCGCGCTCGACTGGAACATGAAGCCGCTCACGGCTGCAAAGCGGGCCTTGACTGAGGAGTGGGGCAAGGAAGCCGTGCTGATGGGCTCGGGCGCGTCGATTCCGATCGTGGCGGACTTCAAGCGTACGCTCGGTCTCGACACCGTGCTGGTGGGGTTTGGCCTGGACGACGACAACATCCATTCGCCCAACGAGAAATACGACCTGAAAAGCTTCCACAAGGGTATTCGCTCGTGGGCCCGAATCCTTGCCGCGTTTGCGGAGGCGCCGCGCTGAGGCTGAGTACGGCGCAAGCAGAAACGCCGCCCGGGATTGGGCGGCGTTTTGAATCCAAGTGCAGAGGTCGTTGAACACGAAGTTAGAACGAAATCGGAAAATTTCAAGTCTTGTAGGACGGATCGAGGCGATCGACCTTGCGCAGCAGCGCCGGCCAAACCAGCGTGGTTGAACGCAGTTCCTGCCGATCCGGGTTTCCGAGCAGGCTGGTGTTCTTGTCCACCACCGCCTGGTCGACGGGATAGGCGAGGGGGCCCAACATGCGCGTGCGAACCTGCATCGTGCAGGCCCGCTCCAGGTGGAACATGCGCTCGAAAGCCGAGGCGACGGACCGGCCGACCGTCAATGTCCCGTGGTTACGCAGCAGCATGTGATTTTTGTTGCCGAGGTCCTTTTGCAGGCGCGGGCGTTCGTCATGGTCGAGCGCGATGCCTTCATAGTCATGATAAGCGAGATCGAAGGTCACAAGCTGCGCCGTCTGGTTCAGTGGCAACAAGCCTTCCGCGCAGCTTGCGACCGCCGTGCCGTCGGGCGTGTGCAGATGCAGGACGCAACCGGCATCTTCGCGCGCCTCGTGAATCGCCGAATGGATCGTGAAGCCTGCCGGGTTGATGCTGTAGGTGCTTTTAGTGAGCTGATTGCCGTCGAGGTCGACCTTCACCAGACTGGATGCGGTGATTTCGTCGAACATCAGGCCATAGGGGTTGATCAGAAAATGATGCTCCGGCCCCGGGACGCGCGCCGAAATGTGAGTGTCGACCAGATCGTCCCAGCCGTAATGCGCGATCAGCCGATAGCAGGCGGCGAGATTTACCCGCTGGGTCCATTCAGCCTCGGTCATATCCGAGGCCACTTCCTTCAGGCGCGCTTCCGCTGCTGACATCGCTAATTCTCCCGTTCGAACCGTTGAATTGGGGTTCAGCGTAGCGCCGCGAGCGGAATGCAGCAAGGCGAGGCCGTGCGCATCACTTATGCTGGGTGCGCCTAGGGTGCAGGAATCGCCAGCAGGCTTGAGATGCTGCGGCCGCGGATGTCGTAAACACGCGCGAAGATCACGTCGTCGCGCTTGATTTCCACCAGCACCGGCGCGGTCAGGCCCTTGCAATAGAATTCACCCAGGGTCATCGCGAAGTCGGCGGCGTTGCTGTCCCACCCGATGGTAAAGTCGGGGCCGAGCGCAACCTGCGCCGGGCGTTGGGGGCCGCACACCGCGACTTTCCATTTGCGGCCTCTGGGCGGCACTTCCTGGCGCTCCACGAGTTCCTCCCGGAGGCCATCAGAGGCCTGCTTCAGCGCAAGCCCCCAGTAATCGAGCATAAAGCGGTCGTCGGCTTCGCGCACCGTGCCCGCGATGTAATTGAAGTGGGTGTACTGGTAGGGGTGAAGCCGGATCATCTCCGCCAATGGCAGCAGCAGGCCGAACGCAAAAATGGCCACCGCGGCCGGCTGCCAACTGCGCCGGTTTTCCCCGAGCCAGTTCATTGTCGATGCGAAAGCCGCGCCCGCGAGTACCGCCATCGGTGGTATGACGAAAATGAAGTGACGAATGCCGTTGTAAAGAGCGGGGCGTTTCACCATTGCGATCAGAAGCGGCAGTGTCGCCGCGGAGGATAGCATCAGCAGGATGGTTTTGCGGCGCGCCGAGACGTCGCCGTGACCCAACGATACAAACGCGCCAACCACGCCGGCTATGCAGAGCCCGAGCAGCACCTCGGGAAGCTGAAGCGCAAATAGCGTCGGCAGATAAGACCAGGGCATGTCGGGCACCGAGACCAGTGCGCCGTCGAACATTTCCTTCCAGGGCTTCTCGAAGAATTGCGAGAAATACGTCAAAGCCATGAGCGGATTGTCCGGCTGCATGATCGACCATGGCCAGATCAGCCCCATCACGAGATAGCCGAGGATCAGGCCGGGCACGAGCACGTAGACGACGTGCAGCAAACGCCGGGCTGCGCTGAGCGCGCCATCAGCATTGATCTGTTCCCCCATCAGCGGCGCAAAGCCGACCAGCATATAAACCAGCGCTAGGCCGCCGAGGATGCGCGAGCCGATCGACAGGCCAGCGCCAAGTCCGAGGATCAGGATGGTTCGGGGCGAGGGTTTTGGATATTCCTCGGCGAGCCGGACCAGACCGAGCATCAGGACGACCATCGCAACCGCGAATGGCGCATCCTTAGGGTTCATGAACATGTGCCCGTAGAAGGTGGGGCACAGAGCCAGAAGCAGCAACGATGCGAGCCCGCCAATCGGACCGCCGACGCGCCTGCCCAGGCGCCATGTCACGGCCAAACCTATCACCCCGACAACGGCGCCGAGCAGCCGCCGCGTTTCAAACAGCTCCAGCGGAAGAATCTTGTGCAGCAGCGCGGCCGCCATGTCGAAGCCGCCGCCATACATGTAGAGATTTGCGAACGAGAGCGCGCCGGTATCCTTGAAACCGGAACCGTACATGCGAAGCAGAAGTTCGGCGTACTCCGCGTGGGTGTAATCGTCCCAGCCCAGACCATAATCACGGAAAGTGAGGCTTGCGATGATCGCGACCACGACCAGCATCAATATCGCAAGGTCGTCGCAGGTCCGCTCCACCGAGCGCCGCATGGGCAGATCGATGGCCGAGGTCGTGATAGATGACATGGCTGTTGGTGACCCGGCGTCCTCTTGGCCCAGGTACTCTGCTTCGGGCCCCCGAGATTCGTATAGCGCAGTTCACTTTCCAAGTAATCGGGAAATGTTCGCGTAAGTTCCTGATGCAGTGCAGCAATCGCTGCAAACATACACATTCGTCAGTACGCGGAACTCAGACTTTAGGTGCGGGTGTTAATCCTTGGCGGGAACTCCCCGAGATTGCCGGTTGGCGGTACACACATTAAGACGTTATCGTGGCGTAGCGGCCCGCGATCATTTCTGGACGCGGGCGGGGGACGGATTGCATGAGGGCGGTGCTGTTGATCGGCGGGTTAGGCCTCCTGGTGCTTGGTCTTGTGGCGATCGTTTTTGGCATCCAGGACAAGGAATTCAGTTTCGGCCACACGCTGATCCTCGCCGGTGCGATCGCGGCTTGCACCGGAATCGTGCTTCTCGGTCTTTGGAGCGTCGTCCGGGAACTCAGGAACACCGCCGGACAACTTCTGGGCCGAGTAGTTCCCAACGGAAGCGCACTCACGCAGCGATCCCCGAACGATGTGCCGGAGGGGCAAGGGACGGAACGCGGCGATTTCGTTTTCGCCCGTGATCCGCAGTCATCCATGGCGGGCTCCCCCGAATTGACGGCGCCGACGCATTCAGCGCAACCGATGGAGGAAGGCGCGCCGCGCGCTCGCAGGAGCAGTGATCTGCCCCGCCGCGAAAAGACCGAGGCTGCGGCGGCTGAAAAGCCGCGGCGAAATCTTCTGTTTTCCTCGACCTCGCGGAAAGAGCGCGATCGCGCCCAGGCGCGAACGTCCGAGCCCGCGCCGGAAGATCCGGTCATTGCAGTCGAACCCAACGTTCAGCCGTTTGA
>JBJMTO010000098.1:0-72758 GCA_045811665.1 Bradyrhizobium sp. | reverse complement strand
TATCTCGAAACCAGTGTCGCCGGAATCTACGCGGCGGGTGACATCGCGCGCTGGCCCGATCCGTGTTCAGGCGAGAACATCCGCGTCGAGCACTGGGTGGTCGCCGAACGTCAGGGACAGACTGCGGCGCGCAATATGTTGGGACGACGTGAACCGTTTGATGCGGTGCCGTTTTTCTGGACCCAACATTACGACGTGCCGATTAGCTATGTCGGTCACGCCGAGAACTGGGACGAGATCACCGTCGATGGCAGCATCGCGGCGCGGGACTGCCTGCTGAAATACAAGAGCGTGGGTCGCGTGCTTGCAGTCGCCTCGATGAATCGCGACCTCGAGAGCCTGCGCGCCGAACTGGCATTTGAGCAAAACTCGATGCGCTGAGGGCGCGATTGGCTTGCTGGTTGCATTCCAGCAAAAAAGACGGCCCGAGTTCCTGTTGTTCAGCCATGACGAGGTTGAAACCGCACGAGTGCTTGGCGGCGATGGCAGCCGTGGTTCCATTCACGTCGGCGCGCTGCATTCGCTTGCGACACGCGATTGCGCCGATATGCTCGCCCGCTGAGGGAAAAGAGAATGGCAAAGCTCAGCTCTATCGAACCGGGTTTCTATCGGATTGCCCTGCCGGAAGTGCTCACTGACAGCACGCACGGAGAAATGCGGGCGTTCGAACTCAACACCGTACGCGTGCGTGATGCCGACGGGGCGGAGGGCGTCGGGTACAGCTATACGGTTGGGCGGAACGGCTCGGCCATCGATGCGATTCTCAGGCGTGAATTTGTCGACATCTTCCTTGGCGAGGAGGCCGATCATGTGGAACGGCTCTGGAACAAGGCTTGGTGGGCGCTCCACTATGGCGGCAGAGGCGGTCCGAGCGTGCTTGCGATCTCCGCGTTCGACATAGCGCTATGGGATCTGAAGGCAAGGCGGGCGGGGCTGCCGCTATGGAATTACCTTGGCGGCTTCGATCCCAAAGTGCCGTGCTACGCCGGCGGCATCGATCTTGAACTCACGCCCGACCAGTTGCTTCGGCAAACCGAAGGTAATCTCGCTAAGGGTTTCCGCGCCATCAAGATGAAGGTCGGACGCCCGCGGCTTTCCGAGGACGTCGAAAAGGTGCGCGCGATGCGCCAATTCCTGGGCGACGGTTTTCCGCTGATGGCTGACGCCAACATGAAGTGGACCGTAGACGAAGCGATCCGCGCCGCGCGAGCTTTTCAGCCGTACGATCTCACCTGGCTCGAGGAGCCGACCATTCCGGACGACCCGGCCGGGCACGCCCGCATCGTTCGCGACGGCGGACTTGCAGTTGCCGCCGGTGAGAACCTGCGCACGCTATGGGAGTTCAAGCAATATATCGCGATGGACGCGGTCAGCTATCCCGAACCGGACGTGACGAACTGTGGCGGCGTCACATCATTCATGAAGATCGCCCACCTCGCCGAGGCCTTCAACCTTCCGGTCACCAGCCATGGCGCGCATGATGTGACGGTTCACCTCCTGGGCGCCTGCTCAAACCGCAGCTTCCTCGAGGCACACGGGTTCGGGCTCGACCGCCACATCGCCGAAGCTCTCCAGATCAAGGAAGGATTTGCTATTGCGCCTACCCGCCCGGGCCACGGCATCCAATTCGACTGGAAGGGTCTCGAGAAGATTCGGGCGTGAGTAGATGCCGAACGGGGAAAGGTCAGCATGAAAGAGCGATTCGGTCATATCGTCGTGGGAGGCGGCTCGTCCGGTTGCGTCGCCGCCGCGCGTCTCGTCAGCGGAGGCGCACGGGTGCTGTTGCTGGAAGCCGGCTACTCGCACCGGCATCCGCTGCTCGACATACCGCCGGGCATTTTCAAGATGATCAAGGGCAGCCAGTACATGCGATATCACAAGACGATACCGCAGCCGCACCTCGACGGCCGCCAGCACGACATTCCCCAAGCCAACGTGCTGGGCGGGGGCTCCTCGGTAAACGCACAGGTCTACATGCGCGGGCGGCCGTCGGATTACGATGAGTGGGATGCGATGCTGCGCGGCCAGAACGATGACCCTGGCTGGCGCTGGCAAGACGTTCTGCCGCACTTCCGGAGCATGGAAGGCAACAAACGGCTGGTGGATGATCTCCACAAGTCCGAAGGTCCCCTGCTGGTCTCCGACACCGGTTACATCAACGATCTGTCCCGCTGGTTCGTGCAGGCAGTGCAGGCCCTGGGGGAGCCGTACAACCACGACTTCAACCGGCGGAGCCAGCGCGGCGTCGGATTCTATCGGTTCATGAACAGGAGTGGGAAGCGAAGCAGCGCCGCGTAGGCCTTCATCGCGCCGCTGCAGAACGACCCGCGCCTTGAGGTACGGCTGCACGCGCGCGTGCAGGGGATCAATATTGTGAACTCGCGGGCGGTTGGCGTCACCTACCGCCACGAAAACAGCCAGGAGCGCACGGTCTTCGCCGATAGCGAGGTCATCATCGCCGCCGGCGCGCTCGTCACGCCCGCAGCTACTCATGCTTTCCGGCATCGGCCCGGCCGCCCAACTGCGTCAACACGAAATCAGGTGCCTCATCGACCTGCCCGGGGTGGGCGAAAACCTGATCGACCATCCTGAAGTGCCGATCGTTTCGGTGGCGAATGGGCGCTACGGCTACTACAAGCAAGGGGAAGGGTGGCGCATGCTGCGCAACGGCCTGCAGTTGAAGCTGTTCGGCACGGGCCCCATTCTGTCAGCGGGCGTAGAGGCCGGCACCTTTGTCAACCCGACTGAGCGAAGCGCCGAGCCAACGATCCAGCCTTTCTGCGTGCCCATCATCTACCTCGATCGCGACACGCTCGATCTGCTCCCGAAAACCTACGGCTTGACGATCACCACCGTCGTCGTCAAGCCGAAGTCGCGCGGGTTTGTCCGGATCGCATCGGCGAACCCCGCCGACATGCCTCTGGTGTCACCGAACCTTCTTTCCGATCCCGCCGACGCCCGTACAATGATCGAAGGCCAGCGGTTCTTCCTTCGGGCCTTCCAGACCAGCCCACTGAAGGAACGAGTCCGCGAGATCCGCATCCCGACCCCGCGAAGCTCAGTGATGAGGAGATCATCAAGCACTGCAAGCGCTTCGTAAAAACCAACTATCATCCGAGCGGCACATGCCGCATGGGCACGAGCGGTGACCCAATGGCAGTGCTTGACGCGCGGTTGCGGGTGCGCGGTGTCAAAGCGTTGCGCGTCTGCGACCTCTCGGCCATGCCGAACATCAATGCCGGCAACACCAACGCGCCCGCCATGATGATGGGAAGCCGCTGTGCGGAGTTCGTCTCGGCCCGGTGACCGGCCGCATGAGCGACTCAAACAAGCCGAATAACGCTGAAAAGTCTGCCTGAATGCTGGTGGGCCCTCAGCTTAGCGCCGCAGGGCCCGCCATCTCGCATGCTGCAATTACCAACGGCGATGATGGTGCCGCCATCCATGATGGTGGCCTCTGCCTCGGCCCCATCCATAGTGATGACCTCTACCGCCGCGATGACCCCATTTATGCCCGTGGCCATGCTTGATTTGAATAGTAGCGGCCTCGCTGTCGGTTATCGCGGTGAGGGGCGCGACCGGCATTGCCGACGCCGAAAATGTAGGACTTAACGCGAAAATACTGGCTGCCAATCCAATCAAGAAAAGTCTTTTCATAAATGCTTCCTCTGAGATCGTTGGGGTACAGCGATAAGCGTTGAATCACCGAATTGTTCCACGCGCGTGCGGGGGGCCCTGGCACGGCTGGAGCGACTTGGTTATAGCTGTACTACATTGAGCGAGCAGAACGAGCGTCGCTTTGCAGGCGGGAATTGATTTCGGCGCCGTCCCTTCCGGGTCGGCTGTGCGTCCAGAGCAGGCCTCGAACCTCACACAAAAGCGCATGCCGCTGGGCCGCCCAGAAGGCTATTCCCATTGCGCTTGTCCATGTAATCTCCCGCGGTTGAAGCTACCCGGGATCAAGATCACCGGGGTCGTGAACAGAGACCGAGGGGCGGGAACGGCCATGACGGATGTGCGATATTTAGCGCCAAGCACCCTGGACGAGGCGATCAGTGCATTTGTCGCTGCCGGGAGCGCTGCCCGCATCCTGGCAGGCGGGACCGATCTCCTGGTCCAGATGCGCTCGGGCGCCGTGCGCCCAGGCGTCATTATCGACATCAAGAAGATCGCCGAGATGACGTCCATTCAGGAGACCAGCGATGGGCAATTCCGCATTGGCGCCGCCGTCCCGGGTGCGGTGCTGGCCGAGCACGCCCGCTTCGGCAGGGTTTGGCCCGGTGTGCTTGAGGCCATCAACCTGATCGGCTCCACCCAGGTGCAAGGTCGGGCATCGGCCGGTGGCAACCTTTGCAACGGCTCACCGGCAGGTGACAGCGTACCTGCGTTGGTCGCGGCCGGCGCCACGGTGATGCTGCAAGGCCCGAATGGAGCCCGCGAAATGCCCGTCGAAAAAGTGCCCGCCGGTCCTGGCCGTACCACGCTTTTGCCGGGCGAGATCGTGGTCAGCTTCATGCTGCCGCCCCGGCCACGCGGTTCAGGTGACGCCTATCTGCGCATGATCCCGCGCACGGAGATGGACATCGCCGTCGTCGGCGTGGGGGTCAGCCTCACGCTGCAGGATGGCGTGTGTACGGCAGCCAGGATCGGGCTGGGCGCAGTAGCGCCAACGGTGCTGCTGGTCGAGGCGGCGGCGAAGGCGCTGATCGGCTCTCGCCTTGAAGCCAAAGCGCTCGAGGCCGCAGCTAGCGCGTGCAGCGCGGCGTGCCGACCGATCGACGATAAGCGCGGGACAATTGCCTACCGCACCAAAATTGCGGGAGTGCTCTTGCAGCGCACCGCCCGCATAGCCGCCAAGCGCGCCGAAGGGAATTGAACACCATGGCTAAACTGCACGTATCCACCACCATCAATGGCGAGCCGGCCGAGTTTCTCTGTGAGCCCACAGATACCATGCTGGACGCGCTCCGTGGCCCTCTCGGTCTAACGGGTTCGAAGGAGGGCTGCGCTTCCGGCGATTGCGGTGCCTGCAGCATCATGCTGGATGATCGCCTAGTCTGTTCCTGTCTTATGCTCGCTGCAGAAGCGCAAGGCCATGAGCTTCAGACCATCGAGGGCATGGCGCTGGGAGACAAGCTGCATCCGCTGCAGCAGAAGTTCTTGGAGACGGCGGCGCTGCAGTGTGGGATTTGCACCTCGGGTATGCTGGTCGCGTCCGATGCCCTGTTGCGCAAAAACCCGCGGCCGACCGAGGAAGAGATACGGTTCTGGCTTGCTGGCAATCTGTGTCGGTGCACCGGCTATGACAAGATCGTGCGTGCGGTTCAGGAAACCGCGTCGGAGATGGCGGAGGCAGCGCAATGAATGTCATCGTTGATAACAAGTGGATCGGCCAGCGTACCATCCGTCCTGATGGCGTTGACAAGGTCACCGGACGTGCGGCCTTTGCGGCCGACACCACCATGCCCGGCATGATCTGGGGTAAGGTTCTGCGCAGCCCGCATCCGCACGCGCGCATCCGCGGCATCGACACCTCAAAAGCGGAGGCGCTGCCGGGTGTCAAGGCGGTGGTCACCGCCCGCGATATCGTGGACTTCCCGGTGGACAAGTCAGTCATGCTCGGAATCCAGGACATGCGATGGATGTGCCGGAACGTGATGGCACGCGAGAAGGCGCTCTTCCCCGGCCACCCAATCGCAGCCGTGGCCGCCACGACAGAAGCGATTGCGGCAAAGGCCTGCGAGTTGATCGAGGTGGACTACGAGATTTTGCCGTGGACCATCGAGATCGACGACGCGATCAAACCCGACGCGCCGATCCTGCACGACTTCATGAAGTTCGAAGGCAAGCCGTCTAACATTGGCGGCCGCCTAGAACTCAAGAAGGGCGATATCGCAGAAGGCTTCAAAGAAGCTGAAATCGTTATCGAGCGAACCTTCACCACCCGTCCGGTACATCAGGGCTATATCGAGCCGCACGCGTGCCTGGTCAGCGTCGCCGCCGACAACAAAACCACGATCTGGAGCTCGAGTCAGGGACAGTTCATGGTGCGTGCGATGACGTCGTACTTGACGGGCATTCCGCAGAGCGACATCCGCGCCATTCCGGCGGAAATCGGCGGCGGTTTTGGAGGCAAGACCATCGTCTATCTTGAGCCGCTTGCGACGCTGCTGGCCAGGAAATCCGGCCGGCCGGTAAAGATGGTGATGACGCGCGAGGAGGTAATGCGGGCGACCGGGCCAACCTCAGGTTCGAAGAGCACGGTCAAGATCGGCGCAAAGAAGGATGGCACCATCGTTGCGGCCCAAGGGACGTTTTATCTGCAGGCAGGTGCGCTCCCGGGTTCACCGATCCGAGGCGCGATCGGATGCAGCTTTTCGCCATACGATATCCCCCATGTGCTTTCGGTAGGGATCGACGTCCTCTCGAACCGCTCGAAAGTCGCGGCCTATCGCGCGCCGGGCGCCCCGATCGGCGCGTATGCCGTGGAGTGCGTGCTCGATGAACTGGCGGAAGCGCTAAAGATCGACCCGCTGGAGCTTCGACTGAAGAACGCTGCCAAGCAGGGTACCAAGGCCCCGCATGGGCCGGTGTTTCCGCGCATAGGCTACATCGAAACCCTGGAGGCAGCGAAAGCGCACCCGCACTACACCGCGCCACTCGGCAAGATGCAGGGCCGTGGCGTGGCTTCAGGGTTCTGGTTCAACGCCGGCGGTGAATCCAGTGCCCAGGTCAACATCACCGAGGACGGCAACGTCGTCGTTACCACAGGCCATCCCGATATCGGCGGCTCTCGCGCGGCGATCGCGAATATCTGCGCAGAGCTGCTCGGGATCGATTACCGGCGTGTATCCGTTTTGATCGGTGACACCGCAACAGTCGGCTTTTCAAACCTCACCGGCGGCAGCCGCGTGCTGTTTGCTTCGGCGATGGTTGTGACGCAATCGACCGACAAGGTCATCGCTACCTTGCGTGAGCGCGCCGCCAAGATTTGGGAAATCGATCCCGAAGCAGTCAAATGGGAAAATGGCGCGGCTCATCCGGCGAGCCCCAATGCTGGTCAGTTCGAGCCGCTGACCCTGGCGGACCTTGCGGCGAGGGCGCCGCAGATGGGGGGCCCGATCGGCGCCGGCGTGCAGCTCAATACCGAAGGCGCGGAAGGCGGCTTCGGTACTCACATTTGCGACGTGGAGTTGGATGTCGAGCTCGGCATTGTGCGGGTCATCCGCTACACGGCCGTGCAGGACGTTGGCCGCGCCGTGCATCCAGGCTACGTCGAGGGACAGATTCAGGGTGGCGTTGCGCAAGGGATCGGATGGGCGCTGAATGAGGAATACATCTACACCAAGGAAGGTAAGGTTGATAATCCGGGGTTCCTCGATTACCGCATGCCGGTATGCTCGGACTTGCCGATGATCGACACCGTGCTCGTGGAGGTGCCGAACCCGAAGCATCCGCAAGGCGTGAAGGGCGTCGGTGAAGTGCCACTCGTACCCGTGATGGCTGCGGTGGCAAACGCCGTGCACAACGCGGTCGGTAAGCGCCTCTATGCTCTGCCGATGTCGCCGCCGCGTGTGTCGGCGGCACTGGACACCGAGGCGCACTAAGCGATTGCGACGCTTTAGGGCGCTGTGAGCGGCGCTGGCGAAAACTCAGTGATGCATTGTCGCGGCCAGCTATTCGCGTCGATGCAGTCCCTGTGCCCCTGAATTCAAGGCATGTCCATGTCAGCCCTGCCGAGTGATACTGTTGAACGTGCACGGCCCATGTTGTTCCAGCCGTTGAAAATCCGTGAGCTGACCTTGAAGAACCGGTTGGTTGTGCCGCCAATGGTGCATTACCGCGCTGGTCCCGGCAACACCTGCGGCAGTTTTCACAACGTCCATCTCGGCCGATATGCTCTCGGAGGCTTTGGCTTGGTCTTCGTCGAGGCAACTGCCGTCGAGGAGGTGGGCCTCATCAACGAGCATGATCTCGGCCTCTGGAATAATGAACAAGTACGAAGCTTTCAGCCGCTGATCGCTTTCATGAAAGGTGAGAAGACCGCAATAGGCATTCAGCTCGCACACGGTGGTCGCAAGTCGTCGTCGCAACGAGCAATGGACGGGATGGGCCCGCTTACGCGGCAACAGATCGAGGCGGGGGCCAAGGTGTGGCAGCCGGTGGGCCCCACCAGCGAGCCTGTCGCAGATGGATGGCTTACGCCGCGCCAGCTCACGACTGAAGAGTGCAGGGAAATGGTACGCACCTGGGCAGCCGCGGCCCGTAATGCGGTCGATGCGGGGTTCGATGTGATCGAAATCCACACCGCTCACGGCTATTTGCTCGCCTCCTTTCTCTCGCCGGTTTCCAACACGCGCAATGATATCTATGGCGGCGACCGCAATGGGCGCATGCGCTTGCCGCTCGAGATTGTCGAAGCGGTACGCGGCGAAATGCCGGATGCCATGCCGTTGTTTGTGCGCGTATCCGCGGTCGATGGAGCTCAGAACGGATGGAATCTCGATGACACCATCGCGTTTGCCCGAGAATTAAAGGCCGGCGGCGTCGATGTGATCGACTGCTCCTCCGGCGGCATCTCAGGCTCGGCGACCGCAGCGCAAGTCCCGCGCGGCCTCGGATTCCAGGTGCCTTATGCCGAGAGGGTCCGAAAGGAGGTGGGAATAGCGTCAATGGCGGTTGGCATTATTCTCGAAGCTCAGCAGGCGGAAGCAATCCTGGAGAACGGGCAGGCAGACCTCATCGCGGTCGGCCGGCAATCGCAGTTCAACCCAAATATCGCACAGCATTGGGCCCACGACCTCGGCATCAACTTGAAATTCGAAAACTGGACCCCCGAATTTGGGTGGTGGCTCGAAAAGCGGATTCGAACGATCGAGACGTTCGCCACCCCGACCGGGGTCGTCAAGCGAGATACATCCCACAAGCAAGTGACGCCTTAGCCGCGGGTCACTCCTATGGTGATCGGGAGGTCTCAGAGGGTGCCACAACCTCTCACCCGGCTGGTCAGTCGTTTACTGCATGGCGTCGGCGATCTTTTCAGCGGCCATCAGCGTCGGAAAATTGGTGTTGGCACAGGGCACGACGGGGAAGATCGAGGCGTCGACCACTCGCAGCCCCTGTACCCCCTTTACGCTGCCATGATTATCGACAACAGCCATCGGATCATCCAGTCGGCCCATGCGGCACGAGCACGAGGCATGCCACACGCCGATTGCTGACTTCCGCACGAAAGACTCCAGCGCCTCGTCGTCATTCATGACCTCGGCAAACGTAAAACCTTCAACAACGAACGTGTCCACCATGTATCGGCGCAGCGCCGCGGGTCCGTCCATCAGCGCGGCGGCAATCGCTGTGAGAAGCTTGTTTTTGGAGTTGACTACCCCGATCCGGCGAACGCGGTCGGAGTACGACGCCGGGAAGGGGTTGTCGGTCACTGCCCGGAGCGGCGCGCTCATCTGCAGCGCCGCGGTCTTGCGGAAGCCAATTATCAGGCGGTCGAGGTCGCGTCGGTCGGAAAGCAGGTTGAACTCGACAATCGGCTCCGCCAGCGGGTCGCGCGAGGCAAGCTTGACTTGTCCAGTCTCGGAGTAGGTCTTGTTGACGAAGGTGAGCAGCGAACCGATCTGCTCACCAACCGCATGCCAGGCCGACTTGCTTAGGGCGACGACGAACATGTCTCCGCTTGGTACGCCAGGCAGCCCGGAGGAGTAGCGTAACGCAACCTGAACGTGGCGCCTGGTATGCTCATTCATCCGAGCACCGCGGCGGATGAAAGAGGATAGCGAGATCGATGGATGATCCATCAGTCGCTGGCCGACACCCTCAAGGGCCATCACGATCGGAATGCCCATGTCCTTCAGGTGTCCGACCGGGCCGATGCCGGCCCGCAGCAGGTGCGCCGGCGAATGGATCGCGCCGCATGAGAGCACGACTTCGCGGCCGCGGAAGGTTTGTTCTCGACCCTCCACTTGCGCCTTCACACCGACGCATCGCGTACCCTCGAATAGCAACTCCGTGACCTGCGTGTGCGTCGAGATCGTCAAATTGGCGCGCCTGCGGGTTTCACTATCGAGATAGCCCATTGCTGCTGAGACACGTTGCTCGGTCTGGTTAGAGTGCGTCACCGGAAAGTAACCTTCGACGAACTCGCCGTTCTGATCGGGCAGGAAGGCGTAACCCGCAAGCTTGCAGGCCTCAGCAACGGCTTGCGCGTGCCGGGTCCAATGCTGTGGCGGGATGCGCCTAACAGGGATGCGACCATCCGTCCCGTGAAACGGCCCACCGAAATCGAGATCGCGCTCCACTTTCCTGAAGTAGGGCAGCACGTCCTTCCAACTCCAGCCGGCGGCGCCGCGGGCCTCCCATTCATCGTAGTCAGTCGGCGCGCCGCGGTTGGCCAATTGGCCGTTGATCGAGGACCCGCCGCCCAATACGCGCGCCTGCTCATACTTGCGCACTGGCGGGCGATCCTGCTCGGGGTTGTTATGGCTGACAACCTGAGTCGTAACCTTGAGCTCGGTCCAGTGGAAGCGAGGATCGAAATACGCCGTCCCCGAATAGCTGTCGCGGATCTCGGGAGGCTCCTTGCCGGGCGGAGTGTCCAGGCCAGCCTCGCAGAGGAGAACCTTGTTAGCGCTTTTGGCCGAAAGCCTGTGGGCGAGGACCGAGCCCGCCGAGCCGCCCCCTACAATGATCGTGTCGTACACGGGTGCCTTCCCCTTTGGTTTATCCTCATAGGTTATCGCACCTCACCTCCGAGGTGTTCGGTCATTTACGGCGGCCTTCTCCGATTGCTCCGGGACCCCATTTGCGCCATCGCCGAGACTTGCTAGGCATTGAGGACCGAGAAGATTTATTGGCTCTGCGCAGCCGGCTTGTTGACGAATTTGAACTACGCTTCATAGTGTTATCGCGGAACAAAGTTTGCCGAGTAGCACGAACAGCAGGGTCAGCACACATGATCAGGAGCGGTTTGCGCGAGCGCGTAAATGCTTGCTGACGGCATCTACAGCGTGCATTTCGAAACCCCCGTCGGGCAAGGGGAGGGGATCGTGGTGGTCACGGGCGAACAGCTCCGCGGTGGAGACGCTTCATTCGTTTATTATGGACTGCTCGAACAAACCAGTAACGGCTTCAGCATCCAAATAGAGACGAAACGTCACTCTCAGACCAGAGCCTCAGTTTTCAACATGGAGTCCGTCCATATCAATTTGATCGGAAAATCGGACGGCCTCAACGCCATTTGCACGGGAACTGCGGTAGAGGTGCCCGGGCTGATTTTCAAAGCAGTTCTGAAATTCATTCATGAATGAACGTGTCAAGTACGTTGGCAGTCGCGCGAAATACGTTCGGTGGAAAGAGTTATTCTTGTGCGGATCTCGTTGAGGAAACTGTGCTGTTCAGCTCTTCTTTGAGAGCGAGCTGCAAATTTCCTCGCGCGCCAGAAAGCTTGATATCGGCGCGTAGCCGCACAGGCGGCACGAACTCCCAAACCACCCGGATTGGCATCCTGATCGCTACTCGGCCGGCTGAGTAGATCGCCGGGCCGTGACTTCAGCGGGTGTGAAACGGAAGACTAACGATGCAAATAGAACCATATCCGCAAGGACAATCAGGGAAGATACAATTGCTACGGGAGCGCCCGCCGAACGTCCTGAGTGGATCAAAGCGATGCCGATCGTGAGGACGACGGTTGCTGTTATCCAGATCCAGACCTGCACTTTCGCAAGGCGGCCAACGTCAAGAGCGGGGTGCAGGTGATAGTAGATGCCGAAGAGAAAGAGCGACACCCAGCCCAGCAGGTTAAGGTGCGCGTGAGCCGGCATAGTCGAGTGATCCTGAGTTATTCCCATCACTAACCCCCAGATCATTCCCGCGATTACCATGAGCACGGCGGCGCGGAAACTAAGGTCGGAAGCCTTCATTCGACTCTCCCATCGTGAGTAGGCACTCTCGGAGCTAGGGCGAACGGCTCAACAATTCGTAATAAGAGCGGACGCCGGCGATAACTGCTCCGGGTCAGCCCCAATAGCACGGCCGGGGCTTACCGGCAGGCACAGCAGAACAACGCGCTTGACGCGCACCCATCGTAACGAACTGAGCAAATCTGAACCCCTCGCGTGGGAGAGAGAACTTTGATCGAAGAAAATGGAAAAAATTTGGAAAAGAACCCCTGCTGCAACTGAAGAGGAAATCACAATCCACTGTTTCCGCTTGGTTTTTTTGGTCGGAGCGAGAGGATTTGAACCTCCGACCCCTAGTCTCCCAGACTAGTGCGCTAACCGGGCTGCGCCACGCTCCGATGGCGTTCCATTAGCTTCGATCGGGCTTCGGCGCAAGAAGGCTATTTGTCAGCAATGTTTGCCCTGGACAGGTAGGCATCCCTCTGCGCCGGTGCTGCCGGGCACCCTCGCAGTTTGAGGGCTTGGGACACATCGACCGGGCCACGGGAGACTTCCCGAACCGCACGCTGGCCGAGAACTCATATCGCTTGCGTTCGACGTGCAATCTTAGCGTTGCCCGCTGCGGCAGCTTGCAAGCAGTTCGGTTACCAACCGATCCATGCTGGTAATGGCATCGCTTGCTTCGCCGGCATCGATGTCGTGTACGCGCCAGTATGACACCCGGTTTTCCCAGGCCGGGAATCTTTCTCGCAGCAGGAGGCGGTGCTCTGCCTCTTTCATCGCGACGACCATGGCTGCCGACTCAAGATCCTCGAGGCTGCACGCCAAAGGCAAGCGCTCCAAGGGTGTGATCTGGCGATCGGCCAAGGCCTGAAGTGTGAGGTGCGAAAGCGGCCCGACATTTTCGGTGCCGCGATCGAGCGCCAAGCCGCGAGAAATCGCGCGCCAACAGGTCGCCTCAGCTTTCGCCTGATGATTGAACAGCTCCTCCGCAAATCGGCTTCGATAATAGTTGCCGGAGCAAAGAAACAGGATCCTCTGGTAAAGCATGCGCGTGCCGGTGGTCTATGTGCTCCTGCGCAAAGCGGGAAGTGGCGGTCTAGCCATACCTGACCGAAGCGGTCCAGGAGTATGCCCTCATCGACAGGCCGTTTCCAACCGGTCGGCTGGAACGTTGAAGGGAACTTGGCTTTGTCCTCACTCTGGCTACGAGGACGTAAGATGAAACTCAGGATTATATGGCTTGCTTCAGTATTGGCACTCAGCTCAACGTTGGCGTTCGCGCAGAGCAGCGGTGGTTCCGGTGGTGGCTCCGGCGGGGGTGCTGGCGGCGGTTCGGGGGGATCGTCTGGGAGCTCCGGCGTTGGCAGCTCGGTCGGTAGCTCGATCGGTGGCCCCTCCGATGTGAACACCAGCGGCGCGTTGGGCAGGGGAGCGACGGAGCCTTTAAGGCAGACCGGAAGCGATCGAACAAACACGAACCTCGGTCCCTCTGACCCGCGCATCGGTCAGAACTCAAGGAATGCCAGGGCATCCATCAACAAGTTGCACAGGCATTCCAGCGGTCTGCGTTCTCCCATAAGCCGCATCCGCAAGTAAGCGTCGGGCGAAACTACCGGCTATATCGCTGCTGGCCAAAGCGTCAGCAGGCAAGCAGGCTTGGCCCAAGAACGGGAGCGTTGCGAATATCGAACCGGCGACCGGGGCTTCCATGTTACTATTACAAGCTGATGGGATTCGCCGTCAGCAGATATGCAGGGGGAATTTGTTATGACGATCAAAAACTTCTTTGCGATCTTTGCGGTTCTCTCGCTCATGTTCGGCGTCGGGTTCGTATTGGCGCCGGGCCAAGTCCTGGCCAATTACGGCGTTGAAAATTCGCCCACTGTCGCGTTGATGTCGCGTCTGTTCGGAGGGACTTTGTTGGCCATGGCTGTCGTGCTTTGGTCTGCCCGGGATTTCCGGGACGAGGGCGCTGTGCGCGCGGTCCTTATTGCGGTGTGCGTCGCGGACGCGGTCAACTTCATCGTGGCCGTCATGGCTACCATGTCCGGAACGATCAATGCGTTGGGATGGACGACCGTGCTGATCTATTTGTGCGGCGCGCTCGGAGCCGGCTATTTTCTCTCGGCCGGGCACTCACAGCAGGGAGTAATGAAGGCTTAGGTCTTCGGCTGGCGCCAGATAGAAACTGCCGCCAAATGGACGTGTTGTGAGTCCGAGCTCGCGTTGCGCAACGCCGGCTCGCCAGAAAACATCGAAGCCCCGAACCTGCTTCGGGGCTTCTCCCCCCGCTCCGGTAAGGTCAACGGAAGCCTGAAGCGAATTGCAAGGGACCGGCGCCCTTACTGACAGGGCCCCTATCTCCGATTTCGCTTTCACACCGACCCACTTTTCAAATACGTTGTGACATTGCAAACTGCAGACCACCACTGTCACGCTCAAACCCCTGCAAAAAGGGGATAAACGGCGAGGAGGAGCCAAAATGAACCGACGATCAGTACTCGCACGGCTTGGTGCTACAGCGGCATTGGGTGCGCTTGGAATGCCATCGATCCTCAGGGCACAGGGGCCCCTCACATTGAATGGCGCCGTACAGTTCAATGACGATCATGCCTTCACAAAGGCGCTGATCAGGTTCGAAGAACTCGTGCAGAAGTACTACGGTCAACCCGTCAGTTTCACGTTGCACAAGAACTCGTCGCTCGGGCTGGAGAAGCAGTATTTCGAGTACATGTCGCAGGGCAAGGCCGTCGATTACGGAATCGTTTCGCCAGCTCACATGTCGACCTTCGCCAAGGCGGCTCCGTTTATCGATGCTCCTTTCGTATTCAAAGGCATCGAGCACATGAACAAGGTCGTTGAGCAGAACATACTGGCACCGATCGCAGACGAGGTTGCAACCAAGGCTGAGGTTGTGCTGGTCGGCTATGCCGGGGGTGGCATCCGCAACATATTTGCAAACAAACCGCTGCGAAATCTCGCTGACATCAAAGGTCTCAAGGTGCGTGTGCAAGGTGCTCCGATCTGGTCAAAAACGTTCGCCGCCGCTGGCATGAGCCCGACGGTTATCGCCTACAATGAGGTTTATAACGCGATCCAGAACGGCGTGATTGCGGCCGGAGAGAACGAAGCGGCCGGGGTTGAGGCAATGAAGTTCTATGAGGTTGCGCCGCACCTCAACTTGACCCAGCATGCGGTGTCGATCAGGCCAATCTGTTTTTCAGTGAAAACGCTGAAGAGGCTGCCCAAGGATCTGCAGGACGCGATCTTCAAGGCTGGCAAGGAGGCTGGCGATTTTGGCCGCCAACTGGAGTCCAGCGAAGAAGTCACCAAGCTGGACGCACTCGAGAAGGCAGGCAAGCTCAAGCGCGTACCGTTCGAGGAACGCGACGCCATGAAGAAGCTCGTCGATCCCGTGATGGCCACCTACGCCAAGGAAATCGGTGCTGAAGGCATCTACGAGAAAATCAACGTCGCTTAGAATTCAAGCCGGTGATTCCCCCGGCAGGCTCCGCTGCTTGCTTGGTCGACGCCAGTACTGCGGAGCCGCAATGACCGTACTACCGCTGCCGCATCACTCGCCGCTATGGCGCCGAGTGGTCGCTGGCTATGCCAAACTGCTGGAGATGCTGCTGGCGCTTGGGATCGGGGTGCTCGTTATCCCAGTCACGCTGCAGGTCATCTCGCGTTACACCCCTTTTATCCCGTCCTACATCTGGACCGAGGAGATGGCGCGTTTCCTGTTCGTTTGGACCATCATGATAGGAGCGATGGTCGGCGTCAGGGAGGCGCAGCATTTCGAGGTCGACGTGTGGCCGGATATGTCGCGTCGTTCGGAAGCAGCGGTGAGGATCGTGGCCCGTCTTGGCATACTTGCGATGGCGCTGGTTTTTGTCTGGGCCGGTATCGAGTTCACCCAGTTTGCCTGGAATCGCACGTCCGAGCTGGCTGACTTGCCGCTTTGGCTCATTCACGTGGCGTGGCCCGTAGCAGGCTTTACGTGGATCGTGTTCGCGGGCGAACAGATCGTCCATGAAGCGGGCGTTCTGTTCGGAACAAGCCGATGAGCGGCAACGTTCTTTCGGCAGGTCACGCCGCTATCGTTTTGTTTGGCGTGTTCGTTGTGCTGCTGTTGGTCCGGGTGCCGGTCGCGTTTGCGCTTGGGCTCGCATGCCTCCCGATCTTGCTGATCGAGCCGCGTCTATCGATGATGATGCTCGCCCAGGAAACCTTCAACGCCTACAATTCGTTCATTCTGCTGTCGGTACCTTTCTTCTTGCTGACGGCCAACTTGATGAGTATCGGGGGCATCACCGACCGGCTGGTTGCACTTTCACGCTCGATAGTGGGGCATTGGCCAGGCTCGCTGGCGCAGATCAATGTGGTGCTGTCGGTGTTCTTTGCCGGCATCTCCGGATCCTCGACCGCTGACGCGGCAAGCCAATCGAAAATTTTCATCGATGCTCAGAGCAAGGAAGGCTATGACCTTTCTTTCTCGATCGCCATCACAGCGGTATCGGCGGTGCTCGCCGTAATCATCCCGCCATCAATCCTGATGATCGTCTGGGGCGGGCTGATTTCGACTTCAATTGCGGCCATGTATCTGGCGGGCATCATACCTGGATTGCTTATAGCCGGGGCGCAGATGTTGACGGTCCATCTCTATTCGGTGCGCCGCGGCTACCCGACCTATCCGAAATCAAGCTGGGTCGAGATGCGCTGCGCAGTATGGCGCTCACTTCCGGCGCTGGTGACGCCGTTTATCATTGTCGGCGGCATCCTGCTCGGCTGGTTCACGGCAACCGAGTCAGCTTGCATTGCGGTCTTGTATTCGGTCGCGCTGTCGACTTTCTTTTACCGCGAAACTGGTCTGAACGAGCTGTACAAGGCTCTGCTCGACACCGGACGACTTGCAGGTGTGGCGCTGTTCTGCATTGGAACGGCGAGCGCGTTCGGATGGCTGCTGGCGTACTACAAGATTCCAGAAGCGCTGCTGGCCAACGTTTCCACCTGGGGCATGGGACCGATTGGCGCCGGGTTCTTCATCGCGTTCTGTTTTCTGGTGGTCGGCTGCTTCCTCGATGCAATACCAGCAATCGTGATTGTCGGCACGGTGCTTGAGCCATTGGCCAGGTCGGTCGATTTGCACCCCGTGCAATTCGCTATCATCTCGATCGTGTCACTGGCTTTCGGACTAGTGACACCTCCTTACGGTCTCTGCCTTTTGATTGCATGCTCGATTGCCGGCGTACGGCTGCGCTTTGCGCTCAAGGACACGATCATCATGCTGGTGCCGATGCTGATTGTGCTTGCGGCATTGATCGTGTGGCCGAGTGTGTCGCTTTTTCTGCCGCGTCTCATCGTTCCTGAGATGGTGAAATAGCAGCGGGCACAAGACAGCTAAAAGGACCGTTCCGTTCTATTTGCTCGGATTGATAACAAGCGTCGACAAAGAGAAGGTTGCACCGTCTGGGTTCCGCAAAAAGGGGTCTGCGAAGTCGAGAAAGACCGCTATGCCGATCAGAGCGCATACCCCCCACAAAAGACCCAGCCAAATCTCTCGTCGGCCCGGTACTTGGGTCGAGTGGTGGCGGTTTTCAGTGGGTATCGACATACTTGTAGCAACCTGAGCAAGTTTGTTGATAGGGAGGTTTCGTTAACACCTATGACTCGCAACCAGGTCGAAGTCCAGTTAGGGTTAACTCTGACAAGAGTTCGGGGTTCGAAATGCGCAAACTCAGTCTAGTTGCCGCCTGCATGCTCGGTTGCGTCGGACAGACCCAGACTGGGAGTGCTCAGTCGGTTTCCAGTGGAATGATGTCGGGTTCTTACCACTACGCGCAGCCGCGAGTTAGTCAGGATATCAGGGTGGCGCCCCCGAAACGGCCAAGGGCGGTGGCTTCGACAGCGAGATCTGATCCCAATATTACTGGCTCAATTCCAGCAAAGCCAAAGAACTAACCGCATATCCGCACCTGACGGCACGCCGCTCTAGTAAGCTTAATTAATCAGGTTATCGCCCAAATCGAATTGCCCACCTCGTTGATGTCATGGAAGATCACCGTATTGCTACTCATAGCCGGTGATTTAGATGACTGAGCTGCGCAGCATACCCCGTACAGAGGTCGCTACTCGGGCCTTCATTTTCTTTGGATCGCGTCGGACGGTGATGGAGTGCACCGCTCTGGACTTGTCGACGGGCGGCGGAAAGATCGCGCTCGACCGGCTCTATGCGCTGCCACGGCATTTCCTACTGTCGTTCGACGATTTCAGGTCGGCCAAAAACTGCGAACTGATCTGGTCCCGAGGCAATTTCGTAGGCGTGCAGTTTCGTCCAGCCGCATGAGCCCAAAGGCCTCGTTGGCTATCCTGCCGATTCGCACGATTGCCGAACTTGCCGACGGACCTGGTGAACGCAAGTCCCTTACTTTCGTTTTCTTCAATCGCCGTCGCTCGAGTTGCGTAAAGGTCACGTGAGCTGAAAAAGTACGGCGCGGTGAGCGCGCCTGCATCAATTTGGATTGTCGCCGTGAAGGCCAGGCTTTATGCCTCAACCCCATTGGGCAATTGATTGTTGGGGTTCGGTCAGATGCGGCTAGGGGCACTTGCGGTCGGGATCTTGGTTCTCGTGTCGCAATCGGGGGCATCAGCCGCTGATCTTCCGGTCAAGGCGCCTGTCATCGCCGCCGAGGTCATTGACTACGGCAATCTATATTTCGGCGTTGACGCCAACACCAACGGTGGGTTGGTTGGTTACAGCGGTATCCTTTACGCTCCATTCGGAATGGGCAGCTCCGGTTTGCGGCTCTCGCTGTTTGGTCTGTATGGCAAGTATCGATACACCACAGAAGATGACGGCTCGACATTCAAGGGGCGCTTCGCTTCTGTTGACGCACTCGTGGGATACAGCCACGTTTTCTATAACGGCGCGGTAACGTTTGCAGTTGGCGCCAATTATCAGAACCAACAGGTTAGGCCATTTGACCCAGACAACCCGGTTCAGGGCGAGAAAGTGGGCTTCAAAGTCCAGGGGGACTTTTGGACCAATCCGACGCAGCGGACGCTCGTCACTGGTATTGGATCCTACAGCACCGCGTTCGAAACATACTATTCGATCCTGAAATTTGGGTATGATTTTTTTGACCTCGGCTTTTTTATTGGACCTGAATTTGTAGCACTCGGAAACCAACGCACAGATCAGCAGCGCGTCGGCGTCCACATCACGCGCGTCCTTCTCGCAAACAGAGTTAGCCTTGCCGTTTCCGGCGGCTGGTTACACGAGCGCAACGAGCGAGACGGAGCTTATGTGACGTCTTCCATCGACTTCACCTTCTGACTTCCAATTCATTCGCCTTATGCGTGTGAGTACGGCACAACGTTCCATGCACGTTGAGGGGTTAAGCAATCCTGCGCCTGGAAGTTCTGCCGCATCATCTTGCAACTGAAACGACCGGTGCCGTTCTACTTCCGGGATAGGAAGCATGCACGGCGTTTACTAGTTAACGCCGTAACTTCATCATAGCAAAAGCTTCAGCTAGGATTTAGCTCAACAACGAACTAATGCGGTCGATGTATTTTACGAAAATGCATTGTGTGTGGGACCGCTTTAGAAATGGAAAAGTTTCAGGCATCGATATGTGCCCGAGCGCGCAGAGAAGTAGTAATTGGTCTGGCGCTTCTCGTTGTTACGATGGGTTCGTTCATTCTCTTCTTTCTCCTGAATTACTTTCATCGAAGAGGTCTGCTGGAGCAATATCTTCCAGGTTCTGCTTCTGAGCGAATAGCCTACAACCTGATCTTTGCGGTGTTTATGTATGGCAGCTTCACCTATCAGGTGTCGCGCCTCGCATTTTTCTGGAACGTCCGCTCTCGAGTGACGTCTGCGCAGAGCAATCTTGCCAAGTTCCTCGCGAATGGAGCTGTCGCGGCGCCTCACGTCGAGATTCTTGTTCCTAGCTACAAGGAAGAAAGCCACGTCATCTGGCAGACGCTGATGTCGGCCGCGTTAGTTGACTATCCAAACCGCAACATCGTTCTGCTGATCGACAATCCACCGAATCCAGCTAGTGCGGAGGACATCGATCTGCTCGACAACGCGCGCCGGCAGATTGCAATTGTCGCAAGTCAACTTGCGCCACTGGCTTCCGAGTTTGGAAAAGCCGCTCGGGATTTCCGCAGCATAAGCCGTTCCGCAGCGATGCTGGACCTGGCAAGACAGCGAGCCGCTCAGCTTTATGGCCGAGCCGCAACATTTCTGGATGATCTGGCTACGGATGTGCAGGCCGGAAAATTTGGCGGCGTGGAGGACCACACCCGGCGGTTCTTTGTTGAACGCATTCTTCTGGAGCCCGCCGATGCCCATCGCCTGCGCGCTGAGCACCTGAGGGCGCGAACATTCACCTATGAGGAGTTATCGAGCGAATTCGAGCGGCTTGGATGCCTGTTTCGCTTCAACATCAGTTCGTTCGAACGGAAGAAATACAACAACCTGTCTCAACTGGCGACAAAGGCGGCAAATCTAAATTCCTACATCTCTCTCATGGGGCGCAAATTCGATGCTGTCCAAAAGGAAGAAGGACAGGTTTTGGTCGAACAGGAGCGGGGGACTGCGGGAGCTGACGCGCTTGCATCGATCGCCCCTTCCGATGCTGAATTCATCGTCATTCTCGACGCCGACAGCTTTCTGCTCTCAAATTATCTGACTTGCATGATTTCGGCGTTGGAAGCTCCGGCTAACAAGCGCGTTGCGGTGATGCAGACGCCTTATACCTCGATACCGAATACGCCGAACCTGATTGAACGCGCCGCAGGCGCAACGACCGACATCTATTACTATGTGACAGAGGGCATGAGCTTCGCCAACGCTGGTTCCTGGATTGGAGCGGCGGCGGCCATCCGTAGAGCTGCGCTCGATGACATCGTCGTTTATGAGAATGAACGCGGTCACAGCATCCCGATCTACATCCAAGACAAGACTGTCATTGAAGATACCGGCGCGACCATAGATCTTGCTCGTCGAAATTGGACCGTTCAAAACTATCCCGCACGGCTCACCTATAGCGCCACCCCACCGGATTTCGGCGCACTGGTCGTTCAACGCAAGCGATGGTCGAACGGCGGACTCATTATCCTTCCCAGCGTCCTGCGTTATCTGGCTCAACTGCGGCCGACTCCGTCGAATCTGTTGCAAGGTCTGCTTCGGATTCATTACGTCATCATGCCCGCGTGCATTTCCACATCGATGCTGGCGATGTTGATCTATCCTTTCGATTTCAGGCATGTCAGCAGTTGGGTTTATGTAACGTTGCCTCCGTACCTTTACCTCGTGTGCCGAGATTTGGTGCATACGGGATACCGAAGAACGGAGTTTTTCAAGGCCTACACCCTTTTCCTGATTTTGCTGCCGGTGGTCTTGACCGGAGTATTGAATTCGGTTCTGCAAATCGTTTTCGGTGATAAGGCAAACTTTGGACGGACCCCGAAAGTCGCACAGCGAACCGCTGCCCCGGCGTTCATTCATTTTTCTATCTGGGGTTTGTTCGTCTGGTCGATCTTGACCGGCTATGATGATCTTACATCCGACAAGGAGCTTCACGCGATATTTGCGGGATCGAATGCGCTGGCATTGGGTTACGGCATCTTTGTCCTGATTGGCATCCGAGAATCGCTTCAGGACATCCGCTTGGCCGTCCGAATTGGTCTGAGCCGGCTGAAGCAGCGGCTGCTGCCGCGCAAGATTGTGGAAACAGATCCAGTAGGGACGGGGCTCCAGCTCGTGAGGGCTCCGTCATTTAGCTCAGTCAACGCCGCGCCAGCTGAGGGCGTTTCAACGATCGATTCGCTACCCGCCGGGAAGTTGGTGCTCGTACAGCGACAGCAGCTGGTGGGCCCGACCGCAAGAGATGCTGTGCAGCGCCATGCAATAGACAATCGGCGAGAAGCAGGAATTTAGTGTTTGAGTGATTGAGGAGAAGGTTTCATGTCCAGGATTTCCGTCATTGCCCTGAGCGCTTTGCTCGTGTTGGCCGTCACATCAGTATCTGCAACGGCGCAGGCTGCGGACTGTCCAAACAATCCGACCGCGCTCGGAACATCGCGCACCATCTCAGTTAAGCCGTCGGAGTTTCCGCTGGTGGGCAAGCTCAACTATGCAGAAAGCCTTCGCCTTGGCGACCGCGAGATTGTATTGACCTTCGACGACGGCCCATCAGCGCCATACACCGGCACCATACTGGATGCGCTGGCCACGGAATGCATCAAGGCGAGCTTCTTCATGGTTGGCAATGCCGTGGTTGATGCCCCGGATCTGCTTCGCCGAGCGTTCAACGAAGGGCATACGATCGGGACTCACACCTTTGCGAATGAAAACCTGAACGAAATCCCACTTGAGCGCGCGAGGGCCGACATCGACAAGGGAGTGGCGACTGCCGTCGAGGCCATTGGGAATCGCAATGACCTTGCTCCGTTTTTTAGGGCGCCTGACCTCGAGATTTCGAAGCAGGCAGAACGCTATGCGCTTTCGCAAGGCTTGATGGTCTGGAGTGCCGATGTCGAGGCTGACGAGTCAGGCGATCCTACAGAGGAAGAGCTCGTAGCAAGGGTCATTGCCGGGCTGGAAGAGAAAGGCAAAGGCATTTTATTGCTGCGCGACTCTCAACCGGTTACCGCACGTGCCCTGCGTCACCTCATCGTTGAATTAAAGGCGAGAAAGTTCCGGATCGTTCACGTCGTTCCGGCAAAGCGCCCCATCACCACCGGTTCAAATCGCTAAGCGAGAAAGCGAACTTGGTTAAGTGAGATGAAATCGCTCAGTGCATTCTTGATCTACGCAACTATCGTTGGAAATCTCATGGTATCAGCGCGCGCGCAAGTCGGGGGCTGTCAAATGTCAGGCAGCTTCAATGATCCTCATCCAGTAATGCATGAAGGGTCATCGTCGATGTTCTGGGTGCGGCCGCTTGAGGTTGATCTCGATGGGGTCCGCAACGCCTATCATCGCGACGATCCCCATGGAAACAAGGGCCTCGCGATAGAATACCTTGGCAATGGAATGACAATTGTTCGTGACGGGCAGCGGTTGGAGTTCAACCTCGATGAGGAGCAGAATTACACATGGCTCGACGCCTATAGGAAGATCGTCGCGAATGGCTGGAAAGCCCCCGAAGGGTGGGAAGTCGAGATTTATGGATTCGCTCGCGATCAAAACCAGAGGGTTTGTACCAGCCGGGATGGTCGACTGGTGTCGGCAACGAGCCTCGTTCAGTATCCTGGCGCAAGGCATTGCGATCCGAAACGTTATGTCGATGCGTTGAAGCTGCCGGGTATTGTGGTCCCCAATCGGGCCAGCGACGAAACGCCAGTGCCTCGCGCAGACAAGGAAGTCGCTCCTCCATTCGCCGAACGCGGTGTGTCGCGGGGGGATTTGGCTGTCGTTTACAATCCGGAGACGAGAATCTGGAAGGGCGCTTTTCTTTACGATACCGGACCCCGCCATTTGCTTGGCGAGGGGTCAATGCGGCTAGTCCTCGATTTACGGGACCAGCAGCAGGTGCCCACGACTGCGGTGGAGACAAATTCGCTCGGCCTCGAGGAGACCCATGTTTTGCTGTTCCCGGGAACGGCGAGGCGTTTGGGTTCGGGCCGGACGTGGACGCATGAAAAGATACAAAGGCTCGCGACTGAGCAGTTTAAGAACTGGGGCGGCGGCTCAACAACCGCAGCTTTGGAGAAGCTGCTCGCGTGCGCTGATAGCTACAAGTCGAAGTATCACTAGGAACAAAGCGTATTAGGCCGCGGCCCCTTGTATGGAGCGACGAAGATGCGATTGCTACGCACATTGTTATTCACGGCAGGGATCCTCATCGGCTCCGTCGTGCCGTGCTTCCCGGAAGGTTGTAAAAATCCGGATGCGATCGGCACCTCGCGCACGATGACGGTCAACCCGGTGGATTTTCCTTTGGTTGGCAAGCTCCAGTATATGGAGACGCTTCGCTTGAGGGATCGAGAGATTGTCCTGACTTTCGATGACGGGCCGGTGGAAGACGGTACCGACACGATCTTGGATGAACTGGCCAGGCAGTGTGTGAAGGCGACCTTCTTCATGATCGGCGTCAACGCTGTGGAATTCCCAGCGCTTGCGAAACGGGTGTACGACGAAGGTCATACGGTAGGCTTCCACACCTTCAGCCATCCGGATGTCGAAAGCGTATCCCATGAAACAGCCAAGGCAGACATCAACAAGGGCATCTCGGCCGTGAGAGACGCGCTTGGTGAAGGCCGCCACGCTGCGCCTTTTTATAGGCCGCCCTATTTAAGCATGACCAGGGAGCTGGAGAGATATCTGAACTCTCGCGGGCTCATGGTGTGGAGCATCGATGCCGACTCCGAGGATTGGACCTCCTCAAGTGAGGCAGGATTGCTCAAGCGTACGCTGGAGCGTTTGGAAAGCGCGGGAAAGGGCATACTCCTTCTGCACGATATCCAGCCGGTCACGGCACGTGTTCTGCCGCGACTGCTCGCGGAGCTCAAGAAGCGTAACTTTCGGATCGTCCATGTTACTCCTGCGCCGGAAAACAGGTCTCTGGCAGTCGGAAAAATGGGATGGGTTCGGTAGCGCTGTTATCGTCCGGGCGTTCAGGAGGAGGCCGATATGCCGGAACAGGAAGACTTGCTGGAAGCGCTGAGAGATCAACAATTCCACTTCGGGCGGTTGCTGGAGAAGCAGCTTTGGTTAACCGAAACACCGAAGCCTGGTCTCGACGAGATAGCCGCCCAGCTCAACGCAACCAAAAGGGTCCTGTCTGACCTGGAAGCAGTCATAAACCATCGGATCGCGCGAAACGCCCAGAGGCTGAGGGATTGGCGAATAACCAAGCTTTGAAGAGCTTCATTCGGCCTACACCGGCGGCGTTGCGCCTTCGGCGGTGGCCAAACGTCTCGGCTTGGGACAGGGGCAAGCTGCACTGGGCGGCAACCGCCTGAATAGGATACAGTCCACAGTCGGATCGGACCTCTGGATCCTTTTAACCCGGTTAGCAAGCACATGGCCCAATCCCAGGAGATGCTCCAAAGCAGAAACGCTGCGGTCCGTCGGAGCGCCAATACCAAGTTCTTCATCTTTGTTGCTGTTAGCGGCCTGCTTTGCTTTGCCGCGGCGGCGGTGGCGCTTTATCTTGTCTTGCGTCCTCACGAGTTGCGCATTGCGGTCGGGCCAGCCGGAAGCGACGACGTCAAGATCATCCAAGCGATGTCGCAGACCTTCGCGCGAGAGCGGAGCCATGTTCGGCTTTCGCCGGTTATTACCGACGGCGCGACCGAGAGCATCGCGATGCTGCGTCAGGCAAAAATCGATCTCGCCGTGGCCCGCGGCGACCTCGATATGCCAGCCGACGCGCAATCGGTTGCGATCTTGCGCAAGAACGTTGTCGTGCTTTGGGCGCCCTCCGGCGCCAAAGGCTCGAAGAAGGCGTCCAGGATAAAGGACCTTGCGGGACTTGCGGGACACAAGGTGGCCATCATCGGCCGAACCCAGGCCAATGTAAAATTGCTGCACCTGATATTGTCTGAGTCGGGGATTGCGCCTGAGAAGGTCGCTATCACTCAGTTCGCGACCAGCGAAATCGCAGAGATGGCGCGTGATCAGAGCGTGGACGCATTCATGGCGGTAGGTCCGCTCGACAGCAAGATTACGGCCGATGCCATTTCTGCAACCGCGCGGTCACGTGGGGAGCCGAAGTTCTTAGGTATCGATGTTGCCGACGCGCTCGTTCAGAAGCATCCGCTTTATGAAGCCGCGGAAATTCCGGGCAGCACCTTCAATTCCTCGCCGGCCAGGCCGGATGAGAAGGTTGAGACGGTAAGTCTGAATCACCTCATCGTCGCGCGTAAATCCGCATCGGAAGAGACGATCGGTGCTTTCACGCGGCAGTTGTTTGCCGATCGCCAGGCGTTGCTGAAGGAAGTACCAGGCGTTGCCACCATCGAAAAACCAAACACGGACAAGGATGCCGCCATCCCGGCGCATCGCGGAGCGGCGGCCTATATCGATGGCACGGAACGAACCTTCCTGGAGAGATACAGTGACTACATGTGGGGCGCGCTGCTGTTGCTTTCGGGCCTGGGTTCCGCCGGCGCCTGGCTGCGCAGCTATTTCAAGCGCGACGAAAAGGCTAACAACTCATCCTTGCGCGATCGGCTGCGCGCAATGATCCCTCAAGCCCGCCAAAGCACCTCGCTGGAAGAGCTAGACCGAATGCAGGCCGAAGTCGATGAGATCCTGGACGACACACTTGTCTGCTACGATGATGGTGCAATCGACGAAGGTGATCTGTCCGCTTTTGGTCTGTTGCTCGAACAGTTTCATCGCGCTGTCGCAGACAGGAAAGCCACCATCAACCATCCGGCATCCGAGCTGACCCGGTTACGAGCGAGATAACAGAGCTCGTGGCCGGTGGCCGGGCGCAAACAGGGCCGTGTCGCAGCAGCAGCACCGTGTCCTGATTTGCCATTCTCCTAGCTGCTTGAGGCAGACTCCAAGGCACGGGAGATCTCGCTCAGCGTGGCCTTTTCTGCGTCGCTTACTTGAACGCCGCCGAGCCCAAACAGGCCGCCGCCCTCAGTGGCTGCTTCCGCAGTGCTTTGACTGATCTGACGCAGCCAAGCTTTGAACGCAGCGGCATCGCCGGCGGCCTTGCTATCGAGCAGTATCGAAACCTGGCGCAATGCCTGGATTGCTTTGTTCTTCATGTCCGCTGGCTGGCTGTTGCCAACCTTTGCCTTAAGGCCGTCGCGTGCGGCGCTCCGTCCTTCGCTGCCGGAAAAATCCGTGACTACGGCCTTCACCAGCGCGTTGGTGTCGGCACCGGTTGCTGCCCGGGTGAGGGCAGTGCCCCCCGCGAACGATTCCTTGAGCAGGCCCCAGAGCCCGCTGGGATCGGCTGCGGTCACGGCCATTCCGGCCAGCATTGGGCTCTCCAGAAGCAAGGTCCATTCTTCCTTGGTGAAACTTGTCTTGTCGGCCATTGCTTCCCTCCGTTGTCAGCCCACCGACAAACATCCAAGAGGAATATTGTTCCACGCTGATGGATTCTCAGCCAGGCTGCGCGAACCCGCAGCACGTGCTCTCACATCTTGATCAAAGTCGTTACGACGAATTAATCTTGCTGCTCACCTTCCATTCAGGGAGGAACTTCTACGCTCCAGGCGAGGCTAACGCTTCGTGGAGAACTCAAATGAAACTTAAGTTTGCATTTGTCGCAATGGCTGCTCTGGGCGGAGTAGCACTCTCAACCGGTACCGCATCGGCAATGCCAAACGGCATCCCCCAAGCCAACCAGGTTTCGAACATCGATCAAGTTCGTTACGTTTGTAACGCTTGGGGACGGTGCTGGTGGAGGCCGAACTACTATCGTCATTACGGCTACTACGCTGGTCCTCCCCGCTTCTACAGCGGCGGTCCGGGTTATCGGCACTATCGGCACCGCTGGTAATTACAGAACTACTTGGGGGCCTGCGGGCCCCCTTTCTTTGGGCTCGCTTTGTCGCACTGCATATCTGCGCAGCCGGGTATTCCAATGTTGCGCAAGTCACTGCCATGCCCCGGACTCCCAAAGCAAATTGCCGCAGTTGAGGCATGTCCTTGGATGTGGATAACGCGTCCTTAGCCGGTGATGCCAGCAATAAGAACAATTTTGCCGCATTTGCTGCTGCTCATTGGGTCTGCTCTGAAGAGATGATTCGCTGAGCCATCCTCGAGAATGCTCAATGGAAGCTCGTGGGCAGGGACCGAGATGTCGTTGGCGGCGTTGCTAGGGAATTCGATGATCAGAACCGCTTGGCTCGCGCTCCTTTGCTTAATCGGTGTGGGAATTATGGCCGCTGTGAAGGTCACCACCGCGTCTCGTGCAACGCCAAGTGTTCCGATGTTATCAGAACAGAAGGACCCGCGAATTCCTCTGACGCAAGGTGTTGCCGCGATCTCTGTTGCGCGCCCCGAGCCTGACAAACCAGAACCATCGAACAAGTCAGATAGAGTAGACGTGAATGTTGATATCCAGCCAACCGTTACACGGGTGACGCCTATGGTAGTCGAACCCGCGAACCCTCAACGGGACACGGCTCCAGTCCTCAAACTGGTGAGCAGGCATTGGCGCGATCCTCTCGCACCCAAACTAGTACAGCCGGTCAGTAGGCCCACAGGGAAATCGACAGACAAGCGCGCCGCCCGCAGAGCAAGTCCCCGGGAGTAGCGCACGTCCTCTGCGTGCCTGCGAACATCACTGGCCGTCAAGGCTGGACTACGACCTGAACACGGATCACCTCATCCGAGGATTCAGAGTTTCAGAACAATGGTGGGTTGGACACGATAGAACCATCGAAGGGTCGGCGTGCCCTCAACAAAGAAGGGCTGTAGATTGCTATACAGCCCTTCTTGTTTTCGTCAGCGTTGACTTGGCTTACCAGCGCGGGCCGCCTCCAAAGCCGATTCCGACGCCGACCGGACCCACGCCAATTCCTACGCCCGGACCACTGTTATAGTAGCCACCGTCATAATAGCCGCGGCCGTAATAACCACGAGGCTCGACGTACCTTGGCGCGTAGCTATCCTGGATGATTACACGCCGTGCGCCGCGCCGCCAGCAACGTCCATACTCGTCACAAACCATGCGTACCTGCTCGATGCCTTTGTCAGGCATGGCGGCTAGACCGTTTTGAACGGGAGCCGCAGATGCGGCCGTGGCAAACAGCGCGGTTGCACCGAATGCAAGCGAGGTGATCGATTTTTTCATATGTGGTCCTCCAAATATAGAAACGTTCTGCTCTGGTAAGTGTTCCAGAGATTCAAAGGTTAACGGCGCCATGGCCGGAACTAATCTTCGTTTTCTTCCATATGCGGCGTCGTGGGGAGCAGTGTCATCTCCAGATTGTTCCCAAACCTATTCGCCGTGCCTTCACCAATATCGGCAGAGAGATAAGCCTGAGTGGGACGGGACAGGGCCCTCTATGTCGCCTCTCTCATGTCCTGCATCTTTTGGGATCGTTTTGCCAAAAGCCGTTTTGAGAACAGGCTCTTCTGCGTGAGAGAGGCCGGTCGATGTAGGGTTCGAGTGCCGCCAGCTCGCCGCTGGTGGTGCTGATCAAATGGATCCTTGCGGAGCCCTGTGCTCGGGTGTGCTTATTTCATTCTGCATTGGGGCGAAGGAGAGCGTTTTTTGCTGCCGTATGGAACGCCTCAACCCGTCTCAGGTCTTTTGCATGCGTTTTCCCAATATCTGTTTTCGTTTTTGAGTCGACGCCAGCCGGTCGAACAGCAATGATCGCGTCAGTCACATTGTCAGGACCGAGACCGCCGGCCAAGATGGCGGGAGTGTCGACGCTTTCAACGATGCTTCTGCTTATCGTCCAATCATGCGTTATTCCCAGTGCGCCAATCTGCGCGTCCCCTTCGCGGTGACTATCGAGCAACAGAAAATCCACAGCGCGGCCGTAACTCTTTGCCAATGAGACGCTCCTTGACCCTACTACCGGTATGCTCCGCATAAACAAGGTGTTCCTGAACGGTTTACGCAACGCCGAGACATCCGACGGCGAGACAAGCTCCGGCGCTGCGCCAAGATGAACAATCGGTGGCTGAAGCGTTCGTATCATTTGCTCAATGAGCGCCAGATCAGCGGAGAGAAAAAGTGCGACGGCTTTCGAGGGTTGCCTGACCGCCGCGAGGATCTCGGCCGCTTTTGATGCCGGCAGCTCCCTGGGAAATGTACCGTCGCCTACAAGTACCCCGATATGATCGACACCCAAGCTGGAAATGGCATCAGCTTCTTGGGGTGTGGACACTTCATACACCTGAGTCAACATGTCTCGCCCGACTTCTACCGTGCTCGTTAATTGTGCGAAGAGAACGCTTAAGTCAGCTAGGCAGTGGGTCGGGTGCCTCACTCGGGAATAGTCGAGCGTTAACACACCGCGTCAGAGTTTTCTATGTGATCAATCGCGCCCAGGTGGACTAGATCTTAGAGGATGCGTCACTGTGCGCTTCAGAGGTACGCTGGGGCTGGATAGCCATTCGCTTTGGTCTGGCAGCTTGATAGATTAAATCTCTCGCCTGGATTGAGAACGAGCTCGCCTCCATGCGGCCGCGCCAGCTCCTGCCCCGGGGCCCGCGCGTCAACCGAATAAGTTGTAAGGTTTACCAGCCAGGGCAAAGCGCAGTTTGAAAAAACCCGATAGTCATGACGGAGCCATTGGCGGTGCAGCGATCCTTTCTTTGAGCTCCGTGCAGGTTTTGCGAACCTCCGCGGTCACCAGGGAGCATGCCTCAATCTGAAGAAAGACGCGCTTTGCGTGCTCGCGGTACCGAGCCGCGGTATCCTTCATCTCCTTGGTCACGGCGATCGCATCCTGGGCCATGCTCTCGCATTGCTTGACGCGCTCGATCAGCTCCGCGCCCATTGCCTCGATGTCTTTGGCGGCAGCTTCGTATTCTCCGAGGATGGCTTCGGCCGATAGCTTGCCAATTTCTGTAGCCCCCTCCCGATGCTGAACGTATTCAGGGATTGCTAACCTCGGCACCTGCGCTGTTACCGGAGAGCTGACGGCAGGACGCAGCTCGCGTACCGACGTTGTCTTTACGACCTCTGCCTTGATTTCCCCTTCGAGGTCGATCCCGTTAGTTAAAAGGGCCGCGGTTGACTCATCCATCATTGACACTCCCTGGTTTCAATTCCAAACTAGCAGTTGGGGCGGGGCTCGCGGGAAATCGCGATGTTACCCGCGTGGCGACGCAATGTTGGCGAAAACCCAGCCCTCTCATTTCGACCAAAACTTATCCCAGTCGTCCTTCCACGAGAGCCAAGGCGCGAACCGACCGGACGTCTCCTCCGGAGCGGACTGTTCGGTCTGCGGTCTAGCGGCTGACGTGGTCTGCGAGGCGCCGCGGGTTTGCAGGTATGTGGCATGGGCCATCCTGACCCGATCACGACGATGCGTTGCGGAACGCCGCGCATGATGACGATACACAGGACGCTTCAGGCCCTGCTTCTGCTTTGCGATGGGGGGTTTAATCAGCTGTGCTTCGGTACGAGGACTCGCAGCAATTGTTGGAACTCCAGCCGGTGCAATAAGGCCGTCATCAGCATCGGCCGTCGCCAGGCGTACCACCGGCTGTAAGGTCGCGTCGTGCAGTTCGAGCCGGTCACCGCGCCCCAAGGGCGGAGAGGGTTGGTCCTCGGGAAATTCCGTACGCAGCAATTCCAGGCCGCGTCGTCTTAACTCTTCGACCGTTGGGGGTTGCTCTGCGACTTGGGGCGCACTTGCCAAGGAAGATAGATCAGCCCGTGGCGCGGCCGCGCTCACCGGATCGCCTTCTATCTGATGCCAATTGAGAACAACGAGTGCAGCCAGTCCGGCGAGGCCCGCCATGACCGCAGCCCAGACATACTTCATTTGGCGGAATCGTTCAGAGAAGTTGAAAAAAAATCTGTCGTCCGGTCCCCCAAGACCAGCTAACTTACTTTGGTTGACGGAAGAACCTAATCTCTCAATCTGCTGACTTATCATCGGGAGCGTCCCTCGATCAAAGCTCCCAGCCACCTCACTTCTCAAACGACACGGTTGAAAACACCAGCGCAATAGGTTTGAGCGTGCCCGCTAACATTCGGACTTCACATTTTGTGACGGCTTGTGAGTCCGTTTCCTGACATTAAGCCCGGCAGTGATTGAACTCCGCAATCGCGCATCCGGCGTGGATCGCCCGGGAGTCGCTGTCCGATTGCGTGCCCGTGCGCGCCGGGTCACATGCTTCCGACGAGTGCTCGCTCGGCCAGAAGTACAATCCCGATCAACATTATCGCAATCGACGAGAACTTCATGATCCGCGGCTCCCATGGGAACCTCTGCAGCCATGTGATAAGTGGCAGCATTACTCCAACGATAAGGGCCTGCCCTGCCTCGACGCCAAGGTTGAAGCCGACGAGGGCTGCGGCCAGTCCACTCGCAGGGAGTCCTACCTCGGCGAGCGCCCCTGCGAAGCCGAAGCCATGCACCAATCCGAAAACGAAGCTGACTAGCCAACGCCGCGACACCACGCTCTTCGTTGTCAGGTTTTCAAAGGCGACGTAGGCAATCGACAGCGCGATCACTGGCTCGACAATCCGCGCGGGGAGGGTGATGAATCCGAGCACCGACAACAGGAGAGTGATGCTGTGCGCGACTGTGAAGGCGGTGACGATCGCCACCAGCGAGAGCAGGCGCCCACCGCGCAGAAGGAGAGCAACCACGAATAGCACGTGGTCGAACCCAAGCAGAATGTGCTCGACGCCTAGGCCGAAGTAGGAAGCGAACGTGCCTGCGGCCTGGTGTTCAGGCGCAGTGTTACCTGTGATGGCAATGGTCACCAGGCGGTGCGCCTTCTCGAATACCACCTGGTTGTTGCCACCGGGCCATTGTATGTCGGCGATCGTGTGATGGTCGGTGCCGAGCACGGCGTCGATGCCGTTGCGAATCGTTAGATTGCGTATAGGGGCCCTACACGCATAGAGCACCACGACCTCCATGCTTGCACGCCCTGGGGACGGCGGCCTTATCTCCGAGGGAACGCCGGAGCAAGCGGCGCCGTCTGCTTCGACTGCGACATGCCGCGTAATCGTAGCCGCAAAATCACGTAGGTCTCGCGCAGCATCGTCCGAAATCAATCCCTCAGCCGGCAAAGTCAGCGCATACCGCACGGTCTGTCCAGCAACCGACACCGCGGCGTAACCCGTTGTGCCTCCCTGGTGGGCGACGGCGGGGCTGAAAGCGAGGGACACGGGCCCGACTGCGAGCAGGCCCATCACCCACACCTTCTTCCAACAACACGCGTTGCTGATTCCTGCCGCCCACATCATCGCGCCGTCACGCCTTCCAACGCCGCGGTCCATTCGGCGCCAATAAAGCGGGACATCAGGTAGACCTTCGGATCACCATCGATCCGCATGTATTGCAGGAAGCCCTCCGGATTGAGGGTGCCAAAGCGCACCGTCAGCACATGGCCGCCTGGTCCCGAGAGCGCCGCCTCGATTACCGGCTCCTCCAGGCCAAATGGACGCGTGTCGACTCCCGACAGGTCCTCCGGGGTGATCTCGCGGACCGGTGCTGAACGGTGCAGCATCTTTACCGCGGCATCGAGGTGCGTCGCCACTACCAGCTCGACCGGGCCACCGGGCTCCAGCGCCCAGCCCCCTTGTTCGCCGCTGCGCGCAAGCACCACCTGCTGTGCGCCGCGCCCGAGCGTAATTCTTTGCACTGCCTGGGGCTCGATTTGCAGCACGCCCTTGGCCTCGAACTTCACTAGCTGACGCTGTACCGGCTGGGCACCGATCACCACCATCGCAACGAGGTAGGCCAACGCCAGCATGGCAAGGAGCGGCATGACAAGACGTGATAACGACACCGCGATCACCGCCTGACCCACCACACAAGGCCGCCGATTCCGATAATTGTCAGCGGCAGCAGGATTACGATCAACGCAAAGACGGACCGGCTCTGGGCCGCCGTGAGCAGGATCATCGGCGGGACAGGGATGCGGGTCCGGACGGCGGTGCCGCGCTCCTCGCGAGCGAGCCACCGTACCGCCGCCAACAGCAGGTCGCTGTTGGCCATGTACGGGATGAAGGAGTTGCTGGCGAAGTCGCCGTCGCCGATCACCACAGCTCGCAACGGCGGCGCGCCCGAGGCTAGTGCCCCTTCGGCCGCGATACCCAGGACGCGAGGTCGTATCTCCGCCACCTGGGCGGCAGGGGCGATTGTCTCGCTCGTGACGCTCGCTCCAGCAGCAGCGAAGCTCTCCATCGTGCGTACATCTGCGGGGGATACCGGCCGTGCGTAGCTGTCGCGGCTGCTCTGGAGAATTGGCCTCGCCAACACGCCGGACGCCGGCTCCGTTAACGTCAGCGGCCGGATGCCGGGGAAAAAGGTCAGCGACAAGGTGCGCGTGATCGCGTGTGCGTCGTAGCCTGTCACCGCCACCATCTCGGGATCGCTCTGGTAATGGCTTAGCGGATCGACGACCACCTGCTGCTCGAGCCGGATGCCAAGCTCTGACAGCAGCCGCGACAGACCTGGCTCCGGTACAAAGCCGAGGTCGAGTAGCAACAATGCGCTGCCTCCGGCAGCCAGATAGGATCGAAGCGCCGCACTCTCGGCCGGCAGGAACGTGGTGCGCGGGTTGGCTGCGAGCAGCAGGGTGCAATCGGCAGGAACCGCACTGGTTGTTGCCAGCACCAGCTTGCGGGTGGAGTAACCCTGCGCTTCTAGCGCCCGGCGCAGCCGGCCGATGCCGTGCCCGGCGGTCTGGATGACGTGGGAGGACGCTTCGCCGTGGCTGTGGTCGGTCACACCCTCAAGGTGCGTATGGAACTCGAAGCCTTCGATCGAGAACTCGCCGTGGCCCTCGAGGAAGCAAACGGTGAGGGCGCGCTCGCGCAGCACGCGCTGGATGCCGATCGCGATCTCCGCTTCGTCGGTGCCCTGGATGAGGACACGCCGGTCGGCGGCCTCGATGATGGCGGCATTGTAGAGGCGGATACCCTCGCGGCGTGCGAGTTCGGGCTGCTTGTCGGGGTCGACGGTGAGGACCGAGAGCAGCGGATTGCGCCGGCCCATCACTTCCAGAATGTCGCGGGCACGCCGCCCGACCGGATCCTCAGAGCGGTAGAAATAAAGGATGCGGACCGGTGTCCTCAATTCGTCCACCACCGCCATCGCCTCGGCTGACGGTGTGTAGACCTTGTCGCGGGTCAGGTCGATGTGGGTATCGTTGAGCACCAACGCGAAGTTTGCCAACACCCACACGCCAAGCCCAGCGATGACACAGCATGCCGCATAGACCCTTGCCCGCACGCCTCCGAGCCCTGTCGCAAGCGGCAGCCGGAGCCCCATCGCAAAAAGGAGGAGTACGGCTATGAGCCAGCCCACCGACCCCAGCAACGCCTTGAGCTCGACGGCATGCTCCTGCATTGCTCAGCTCCGCGCCAGGGCCCGGACCGTCAGGAATAAGCACAGCAAGACGACCGTGACGAAGAACCCGAGGTCGGATAGGTACATCGCCCCAACTGCGAAAGGCGTGAAATGCGCCAACAGCGACAGGCCAAGCAGCCAATTCTCAAACGGTTGCGGTAGTAGTGAGGCCAGCGTGTCGATCGACCACAGAACCCCGAACAGCCCGAGGGACACCACTGCTGCGACGATCTGGTTGGTGGTCAATGCTGAGATCATCAGACCGATCGAGAGCAGTGCCGCGCCGAACATCACAAGGCCGAGATAGCCGCTGTAGATCGGCCCCCAGTCCGGGTCGCCGTAGGCCGAAAGCACGGCCGCATAAATCAGCGTGAGGCTGGTCATCGCCCCCAGCACCACCATGCACGCGATGAATTTCGCAGCAACGATGTCGATTTCGCTGACCGGCGCCGTCAGCAGCAGTTCGAGCGTACGCGTACGTCGCTCCTCAGCGAACTGGCGCATCGTGATAAGTGGTACCAGCAGGATCAGCTGGACCGCCGCTTGAAAAAAAATGTGCACCAAGGTCGCCTGCTTGCTGACGATCAGCGAGACCGTAAAGGTGTAGCCGCTGAGCACGATGAACACCGCGATCACCGCGTAAGCGATCGGAGAGCTGAAAAGTGTGCGCACCTCCTTCGCTGCTAGCGTCGCCACCTGGCTCATCGAATTGCCTTTGATTGTGTGAGCTCCAGGAACAGCGCCTCAAGGCGCGACGGCTCCGGCACTGTTGCCGGTTCAGGGGATATTTTCTCAACGGTTAGGAGCCGTCCGTCGAGCAAGATTGCCGCGCGGTCGGCCGTTCGCTCGATCTCGGCCAGGATGTGGGAGGTCACCAGCACGGCGCAGTCCTGCGCAAGGTGCCTGAGCAGTCCTCGCAATTCGATGATTTGCCGGGGGTCGAGGCCGTTGCTCGGCTCGTCGAGCACGAGTAGTTGCGGCTCATGCAGCACGGCCTGGGCGAGCGACACCCGTTGCCGGTAGCCACGCGACAGCCGTTCTATGATCACGCCGCGGACACTGCCGAGTGCCAGCCGTTCGACCGCGGCGTCGATGGCGCGGGCCAGTGCCTGGCCCTTGATCCCACGGAGCCGACCCATGAACGCGAGGAACTCGGCCACCCGCATATGCCCGTAGAGCGGCGAATCCTCCGGCACATAACCGATGCGCTCGCGGGCAGCGCGCCCCTCGCGCACGACATCGAGGTCGGCGACCCGAATAGTCCCTGAGCTCGGGTAGAGGTAGCCAGTGACAAGTCTCAAGATGGTGCTCTTGCCGGAGCCATTCGGGCCAAGCAGGCCGAATACCTCGCGGTCCTCTACCTCAAAGGAAACGGCATCGACCGCCAGTCGGGCACCAAAGCGCTTAGTTAGCCCGTTGAGCGAAAGGACGGCCATGCATCACTTAGTCAGCTCGACATGACAGCGAGGCCGATGTCGGCCTCGCTGCTCCGCCTGCGTATCTTTTCTGAGGGGCCCGTGGGAGGTTCAGATACCGCGCCCTCCCGCTCAATCGTAGAACTCCGGCGCCTTCTTCATGGCTTTGAATGCATCCGGATCATGGGCGGTGAAGAAATCCGCCTTCTCGGTCGCCATCACATAACGGATCCACTCGTAGGCGGCCATGATTCCGCTGGGGCTGTATGCCAGCACGATGTTCGGCGGCAGACTTTTTTCCACGTTCTCGCGGAAATACACGTTATCGCCGGTCAATATCACAAGGCCGGTGTTCTTGAGCCCGACAGTCATCATCTGGCTGCCGGGCGTGTGACCGACCCATCGTTTGACCTTGAGGGTTCCGTCCCCAAACAGGTCGAGGTCGCCCTCGAGCTGCAGCATCTTCACGGCGTTAGGGTAGTCTTTGTTTTCGGCCCTGAGCGGCAAGACGTCGCCTACCATGTAGGGACCGCCCGTTCCCGGTTGGGGCCAGAAAGCATTCTGGATCTCGTCTTTCTGCACCACAATCGTCGAATTTGGGAATTTGCTGACGTTGCCGCCATGGTCCAAATGCAGGTGGCTAGCGACAACATATTTGATGTCGTCGGGCTTGAGGCCGATCTTCCCGAGCTGGGTGTCAATCGCCACCTCCGGCGTGTTGACTGGTTTCAACGCAGTGAAAGAGGCGCCCCAATAGCTCGGATCCTTGATGATGCGATCGTTGTTGCCGGTATCGAACAGCACGTTGCCCTTGGGGTGCTTGACGACGAAGAAGCCGACCGGGACTTGGATCGGGGGTTCGACCGCGGCTAGATTTTGCAGAATCCCCTTGCCGATCGTAAGAGCGCCGGAACTGAAGGCATAAAGCTTGATGTCCTGCGCCTGCGCCACGGAGAAAGAACTGCCCATCGCGACGGCGCAGATTGCGCCTAATGCTCTGCCCAACATGTGTTTCCTCCAGTAAGTGGTCGAACTGTTTAGCCGGAAAAGCCAATTGCGCCAGACCTGCCATTTAACACCTGCGTTTTTTCCGAAGTCAATCGGCGATTGCTCGCGTCTGAATGACTGAGCCCACGCCGGTTGCCCTTCGACCCTGCCGAAGAACGCGATGTGAGTGAACGTGCACAGAACATCTCCGGCTGACGTTGTAGCCGGGTGGACATCATTTAAGCGAGTGCGCCGATGGCGTGAACCATAAGTTGCGCGGTGCCGCCGCTTGCTGGCAAACAATGCGGCGCGTGACATTCGAGTTCGATAGTAGCGACTTCGGTCGCGGCTCCTTACCCATCCCCGTGTGTTAGCGGTAGCCGACCGGACAGGGGCCGAATGCTCGCGCGGCTCCGAAGATCGGTGCGTTCCTCTGGTTCAATGGTGTCCGTTAGCTCGTCTATTCATGTCCGATTTTCTCAGAACCTTAGGTCCAACGCCCCACAGATACCTTCGGTTTTCACTGGGGTGCGGTCGCCTTCGATCGTATTTCGATCGCCATTAACATTGCGCCTGCCGCATCGGACTTGGCGATGTGCCGGCGGGCTCGCGCTCCGATGTTTGCATCCTTCAACCGCCAGCGAATAGGGTAGAGGGGCGGACGGCCCTTCATTCGCCTGAATTGGTGCGAACGTGCAAACCCAGCCGAGTAGGACATCCGCCCATGGCTAGTACCGGGGAAAAGCGATGAAGTTTCTTACCGCGACACTTATCTTGCTTGTTTCAAGTGCTGCAGTCGCTCAAGACTGCAAGACGTGCTCGATGGGCGACGCCTGCATAAAGACGTATGTCAAGGCGACGTCGGAGGCCCAAACTGCCACTAAACAGGCAATCCGGGATTGGAAGCAGCATCTGGACAGAAAGGCCTCCCCGGAATTTTCCAGCAGGGGAACGGCCGCGTTACAAGACGCATTGGAAATGCAAGTCCGTACCGAGCTTGAACGCCTGAAGGAGTGCCTCGTCAAGGTTAAGTAGCCCGGCGGCACCCTCAGCCTTAGTAGGACGTGGTGGCTAATCCTGCCCTGCCGCTACGAAGCAGATCACGGGTGGGTCCGATTTCTCCAGCCATCCGCATTTTGCAAGCCTCATATTGAACGCGAGCGCAGATCTCGCTCTCATCTTTGTGATTGCGGCTCTCGGGCGCTCGCGAGTTTCGGGTCATCCGGTAAGCGCTTCTTCTGCACATCCAATCCCGCTGGTTTGGAGCCGCGATTGTGCGAGGCATATTCGCGGCCTTCGACCGGTGCGACATGCGGCGGGTCCCTGCTTAGATACGGCCGCCCGATTCCGAACTCCTTCCCATGCGCATCAACCCACTTCCAGAGCTTTTCGGAGGAAGCCCATCGCTCGTCGCGAGTTCCGCCCTGGACACTCACGATATCGGCCGCGAGCCCATGCCCATAGCCACCGCGGGAGCTGCCGCCATGATAAGATTTGTTGCTCGCCGCCTTGAGGCCGCTTGCGATCGACTGGCGGTAGTCATCACGGAATGCACTCGTGATGCCGGGCGAAAGGCCTGCCGCCTCCGCCGCGCGAAGCGTATGAAACAGTTTCAACTTGAAGTTTCGATCCATGCCTCCGATCACATAGTTCATCATCGACATGCCGGCTCGTTCCGCCGCCTTCGGATCCTTCCAGCCAAAATTTTCATCGACAAGCTTCGTGAACGTTCTTGTGACAGTCACCATTCTACCCTTCCGCTTGATGGCAACCTTCCTCCGTTCAAACTCCTTGATGGTGTCTTCCTTGGGCGTTCGCTCATAAAGCGCCCACAGATATCGGTCGATGCAGATGTCGAGGACCAGGCACTCGTCCACGATTTCGCCCACCGCCTTGCCGGCCTGGCTCGGTTCGATATCCGGTGGAGTCGCCCTTGCGACTTGCACAGCCGAGTCGGTTACCGGCACATCCGGCGAATTGGTCGCGGTGATTTCAACCAGCTCCGGCTGGTTCAGAGCGACGACCGCTTCCGCAAGCGCTAGCTCGGCCATCGCCACACGGGTTTGACTGAGATCGTCATTGAGCATTGAGCTTGGCTGCGGTGCCCCAGCTAGCTTCTGTTCCTCGAAAAAAACGGGAGCGCTGATGGCTTTGCGTGCCGCCGATCCGGTGTTCTGGATTCCTGCAGCCTCGAACGCAGCGAGCAATCCGAAAAGCCCAGTTGCGATGATGAGCGATCGGATCAATGGTACCGGCACTGTCGAACGTCGCTGTTGCGGGTTCATATCCTAGCCTCATCGGAAGCGGATTGCACAGCCAAGCAAACGGCACGCCCTGATTGTTTGAACAAGGAATTGCGCGGCAATGTGGCAAACGGGATGGTCGTGTCCTTTTTCCCCCAAGCGTTGCCTTTGTGCAACGGCAGGCGAACGCCCGCTCGATAGTCTACGATCACCACAAAGGTGACCACAAAGCCCCCAAAGGGCATATTCAAAGTTGCTGGGGGCGTCTTTTTATCCCGACCGTGCCCGACACTCGATCGCCTCTAGCGCGAACAGCGTTTGAACCGGGGAATAGAATGGTGAATCGATCGACGACGGCGCAATCCAGCGTGGCGATGCGCCGTCTGGGACCTCCAGCCATTGTGATGTTAGCGACGGCCGCGCTGACGGCGCTGAACGCCGAAGGCGCAACCAGACAAGCGCGCCCTGCGCCACCCACCGAGGCGACGGCGCCGCGACAGGCAGGCGAGCCGATCATGGCGATCGTGTCGATCAAGAGCCAGCAGGTCACGGTCTATGACGCCGACGGCTGGATCCTGCGCGCGCCGGTGTCGACCGGCATCACGGGACGAGAGACGCCAGCCGGCGTCTTCGCCGTCCTCGAGAAGGACAAGGATCACCGTTCGACGCTGTACGATGATGCGTGGATGCCGAACATGCAGCGTATCACCTGGAACGGCGTCGCGCTGCACGGGGGGCCGCTGCCCGGGTATGCAGCCTCGCACGGCTGCGTGCGGATGCCCTACGGCTTTGCCGAGAAGCTGTTCGACAAAACGTGGATCGGGATGCGCGTAATCATCTCCCCCGGCGACGCTGAGCCGGTTGAGTTCTCCCATCCGGCGCTGTTCGTGCCGAACCGGCAGGCCATCGCGACCGCGCCGGCCATAGCCGAGGCGCTCGCCCGCGAGGCGGTCGAGGTGGCCAAGACAGCCGATGAGGCAAAGAAAGCCATCTCGGCAGCGGCGCGCGAGACGGCGTCGCTGACATCGTCGCTGCGCAAGCTTCGGGCGCTCAAAACCCGCGCCGAGGCCGAGCTCGCGTTCGCAAGCAAGGCGCTCGCCGCCGCCAAGACAGACCAGGCCAGGGCGCGGGCCGAGGACCTCAGGCAAAAGGCCGCCGCGAAGGCAGCGGACCTAGGGACCCAGTTCGACACCGCCAACGCCGATGCCAAATCGAAACTTGAGGCTGCCGCCGGTGCAAAAGAAGCGGCAAAGGCGGCTCAGACGGGGAAGGCCAAGGCGGCCAAGCTGGCGAGCGAGGCTAAGCTCGCGCTCGAGCCGGTGTCCGTCTACATCAGCCGCGCGATGCGCAGGCTCTACGTGCGGCGCAACACACATAGACCGGCGCCGGACGGCGGCGGCGAGGTGTTCGATGCGACCATCGAGGTTCCGGTCACAATTCGCAATCCCGAGATGCCGATCGGGACGCATGTGTTCACGGCGATGGCGCGCACCGACGCGGGCCTGCGCTGGAGCGTAGTCACCGTCGATAACGGGGACGATGCAAAGGGCGCGCTCGACCGCATCACCTTCCCACAGGACGTGCTCGGCCGGATTGCGCCGACTGCATCGCCGGGATCGTCGATCATCATCTCCGATGAGCCGCTGAGCAGTGAGACCAACTATCGCACCGAGTTCGTCGCGGTGCTGAACAACCATCCGCAGGGCGGATTCGTGACGCGCCGGCCTACGGTCGATGTCAACGTTGCGAGTGACTACGGCTGGAACGACAACGGGTTCGGCTCCTTTTTCCAAGGCAATTGGGGCTCCAACACGGGTGATCCGCGCCAGGGCGGCGGTCGCCGCTTGCAACGAGGCTGGTGGTAGGATGAGCGCCCGCCGTAGGCTGCATGCTCGATCGGGGTCGCCAATATCGACATTATCCTCACATCTGGTTCGCTCGACTTAGCAGTAATACGGCGCACGGAGATGCCCGGTTTGTTGGCGGTCCTCGATTGGCCATTTCGATCTTGGCGGACTGGTGCACTGGGCTCACATCGATACCCGGCCTGCAGGTCAAACCTTTTGCTGAACTTGGTTCGCCTGCCGACCGGATTGTCTGTCGCTGGACCGCTCGACCACGACGACAAGGCTTACGGGGAGTCCATTGGGACAATGTCCATCGGAACAATGTTTCCGACACGGCGCCTATCCTAAACTTGGTTCCGAAATAAATCATTCCTCGGGCGGGCGCGCAAAGCGAGCGCTCTCATCTTCTGCGCATGCATTCGAACGGGGTTCTCACGCTCTGAGTATATGAATCAGATCGACAACCCTCAACGCTCTGCTTGGCGGTGCCGACTTAACTCAAGTGAGTAGCATCATGCTCATAAAGAAACTCACATTGTATTCACTCGTCTATATCGGGGGCATTGCTAGTTCAGTGGTGATGCATGACGTCATTTCGTCGGCCGGCACATCGCAATCGAGTGCTGGTGTTGGGACTCCAATGTTTAATCGTCAGATCGCCAATCGTTCCCTTAAGAGCGACAGGTTGCCAATCAACCCTGCAAAGCGTCAGGTAAATGACAAAGCACCGCTACAGGCGCCACTAAATTCAAAAATCGGATCGGCTTGTAAGCCGCCCATTGATGTCCTCGGGCGCTGCTTTGCAGAGGCGAGAGCGAACAAGAAGACCGCGTAGTCCGATGTTGGCAGATTTTGCTGCAGAATTCGCTTGCTGGCGACTGGTCGACTGAGCCGCTCCGTTGAAAGCGGGCTCCTTTGCACTGGGCCCTGGCGCTGGTCGGGCGACACCGTTGCGAGCCGCCATTCTGAGCGATAGCGGCAGTAACGAATTCGTCCTGGGCCCCTGGTGGGGCGCGCAGCCGCATCAGGAAAACGCCCGTCTTTTGATCGTTTAATCAAACTCAATTGCAGTCGTCGCAAGTACGGGCTCTGTCAGAACCTGATGGGGCAGGGGGCGCAACGACTCGCACTCTCCAGGCTTCGCCGCTGATGCGGTCGTTTATTCCGCTTTCGCTTGTCAGTCTCTGAAACTTCGGAAGCTTGGGTCTGGCTACTAGCCACGGCATGGCGGATGCAATTGATTTTCGGTAGAAACGCTCCTTGCGCCGGCTTTTCGGTTCCGATCATCGGCAACAGGATCTTCTCCACGTGCTGACGACGGTGTTCCTTCCAAAAACAGGAGATCGGTTATGCGCTCAGTTCTCGTATTTCTAACCATCTTATTGGCTGAGACTTCGGTATCGTTTGCACAGGGCCAAATGGGAACGCCACAAGAGCAGCGGGCCTGCACGCGAGATGCGCAGCGCTTTTGCCGAGCGCAATTGGGCAATGATGGAGCGGTTCAACAATGCTTGCAGCAGAACAGGACCAAGCTGAGCAAGAGCTGCCAAAAGGTATTTGCCAGCCATGGCATGTGAGGCTCTCTGGTCTGGCGCTCACGATCGGGTGGTTTAATCGGGGGTCGCCGCTTCGGCGCTTTAGCCGGAGCGCAAAAGGTTATTGGACCGGCGATAGATCAGGCGGAGCATGGCTCCTGACTGTGAGCCTTCTTGCGGTGGTGTTCGCGAGCCTTGGCATAACGTACGGCATCAATCTGTGGAACCGACACTTCTTCGACGCCCTCGAGGCAAAGAATGCTTCGGTGGCCACCCGACAGGCCGTGTTATTTCCACTTCTGATTGGGGCTTACTTGGTCGTCTGCGTGTTTGCGATGTGGGCCCGGATGTCCATGCAGCGAACCTGGCGCGCCTGGGCTAACGATCACCTGCTGCAGCGATGGCTGGCGAGAAGTCGATTCTACAAGCTTGAGCTGATCGGCGGCGATCACAAAAATCCCGAGCATCGGATTAACGATGACCTCCGGATCGCGACCGAGATGCCGGTGGATTTCGTCAGCGGCTTTGTTACCTCGCTCCTTTCCGCTGCGACATTCATCAGCGTGCTGTGGAGTGTGGGCGGCTCGCTCACGCTCGAAACAGGCGGCGGCTCGCTGACAATTCCCGGATTTCTTGTAGTCGCGGCCGTGATCTATGCGCTGGTTGCGAACGGGTCGATGCTGGCAATCGCATTCCGGTTGATTCCGCTGACGGAGGAGAAGAACCAGGCCGAGGCCGAATACCGTTACGCACTAACGCGCGTGCGAGAAAATGCAGAAAGTATTGCTCTGCTCGGAGGAGCGCTGGCCGAACACGCCCGTCTCGCAGAAGCATTCCGCACGGTACTCGAACGGTGGCGTGACCTGATGGCGCAGAACATGCGTGTGGTCGTCGTCTCGCAGGGAAGCGCCCAGCTTTGCGGTATCGTTCCGATCCTGTTGTGCACGCCGCGCTATTTCGACGGCACCATGACACTTGGCGCGATCATGCAGGTTGCCTCCGCGTTCACCATCGTCCAAGGCGCCTTAAGCTGGTTCATGCATAACTACAGTCGGCTGGCCGACTGGACGGCATCCGCGCGGCGTGTCGGAGCGCTGATGCTCGCGATTGACGCTACCGCGCGTGACGAAGTTGGCGAGGCAATTAAGATCGAACGCGGGCAAGGCGGCAACACTGCGCTGCGTCTTTGTGATCTCGACGTGTCTCTCGAGGACGGCAGGCGGATTATCCGCGGTGCGAACGCCACAATCAGTCGAGGCGAGCGTGTCCTGATTACAGGAGACTCCGGAGCGGGGAAGAGCTCGCTGCTTCGTGCGGTCGCCGGCTGCTGGCCATGGGGTCAAGGGCAAATCGTGCTGGAGGAGGGCGAGCGTGTGCTCGTCGTGCCGCAGCGTTCCTATGTCCCGGCTGGCAGTCTGCACGCGGCGTTGACCTATCCATTGCTCGGGCACGAGGTGGAGCGTGGACAGGCCGCGTGGGCGCTGGCGACTGTGGGTCTTGGCCAGTTTCTGCCCAAACTCGACGAGCTTGCTGCTTGGGACAAAATCCTCTCCGAAGGCGAGAAGCAACGCTTGGCAATCGCCCGGCTGTTGCTGCATCGGCCAGATGTGATCGCGCTGGATGAGGCGACCTCCGCCCTCCATCTCGCGGGCCAGGCAGAGATGATGGCGCTGATTGCAACTGAACTGCCCACCGCCACGATCATAAGCGTGGGGCACCGGCCGGAGCTCGAAGCGTTCCACGACAGAAAGCTGACGATCGCTCGGAGACCACAGGGTGCTGTCCTTGGCGCAGAATCCGTGATCCAACAACACCCGAAGTTGACGAGATCGTATGACGTGAGCCACAGCACTATCGCTCGTTTGCGCTAATTCATTCCGGTGGAGGGGTTTTCCGACGCAGCGCATCAAAGGTATGGCGTCGAGTAAAACGCTGAGCGGTTGCCGCAAAGCGGATTAGCGGTCACCTCGGGTTGGCATCCCGGGTGAGGGTGGACATCGGTCGCATCCTGGTCGAGGCCCCCTATACAGACGTGGCATATTGCTGGACACTGTCCATGCGTGTTTGCAGCCTTAGTTGGGGCGGATCATGAGGCGACGCGAAGTCATCTTCTTGGTCGCGGGTACTATGCTTGCCAGTTCGCCTGTTGCGCGCGCGCAGCACCCCGGGAAGTTACGCCGGATTGGCATTGTCATGCTGTACCCCGAGAACGATCGGCAGGGACAACTTCGTTCTATCGCCTTCCGGCAACAGCTTGAGAAATTAGGCTGGGCGGTCGGGGGAGATCTCCACATCGACTTGAAATGGGGCACGGGCGATGCCGATTGGGTGCGATCTGCTACCGAAGATGTCCTAAGTGGAAAGCCGGACGTGTTGCTGGCAAACGGCGATGCGGCGGCCAAGGCGGCGCAACGAGCGAGCCGTACAGTTCCCATCATATTCATCGGCAGCGGTGATCCGGTGGGCGACGGTCTCATTCAAAGCCTCGCCCGTCCCGGCGGCAACCTGACTGGTTTTACGGTGATGGAGCCGAGTCTTGGCGCAAAGCTGCTTGGAATATTGAAGCAGGTCGCGCCACACGTCACCCGCGTTGCCACCTTGGTGAATCCAGACAACGCGAACCACCATCGAATTACAACCCTACTTGCGGCTGCCGCCCTGGACTTTGGCGTCGAATTCGTCTCGGCAATTGGTCGTGAAGCCGCCGAGATCGAAGCCGCGATGGGCCGATGGGGACGCGGAGTTGGCTATGGCGTGATCGTACCGTCGGATCCCGTCACCAATTCCAGGCGTGGACTCGTCGTTGAATTGGCGGCGCGCTATCGTCTGCCGACCATTTACGCGCTGCGGAGTGCCGTCGTCGATGGCGGCCTGATGTCCTATGGCGTAGACATTGTCGAACTATTTCGCCAAGCGGCGATTTATGCCGACCGCATCGTCAGAGGCGAAAAGCCTGCCGAGTTGCCAGTGCAACTTCCGGCCAAATTTGAGCTGGTTGCGAACTTGAAAACAGCGAAGGCACAAGGGTTCGATATACCAGCGTCGCTGCTATCAACCGCGGACGAGGTGATCGAATGAAGCGGCGCGAGTTCATTACGCTTATCAGCGGCGCGGCGGCTTGGCCGCTCGTGGCACGGGCGCAGCAACCTCGAAGGGTGCCTGTTGTTGGGGTCCTTTGGCACGCCGCCAATGCGAAGGAGGAGGCAACGTTCAGCCACCCCCTGAAAGCGGGGTTCGCCGACCTCGGTTACATTGAGGGGAAAACGATTGTATTCGAAGAACGATACCCTGATGAAATAAAGGAGAGATTTGAAGCCTATGCCGTTGAATTAGTTGGTCTCAAGGTCGAAGCTCTGATCGCAGGGTCAATCCCGGCGGCTCTCGCTTGCCAACGTGCCACTTCAACAATTCCTATCGTGTTGGTTGCCAACCCCGATCCGGTGGGACTCAAGCTGGTGACGAGCCTCGCCCGACCGGGAGGCAACATCACGGGCTTATCGGCGATGGCTTTCGATCTAGCGGCCAAACGGGTGCAATTGCTAAAGGAGCTATTCCAAGCTTGTCGCGTGTCGCTCTGCTCGTAAATCCCGCTGATCCGGATGACGCCAATAGGCTGCTTTCAGAACTGCAGCCTACAGCTGAGCGACTGAACGTATCCTTTCAGACTTTCCAAGCCCGCTCGCCGGCTGATTTGAAAGGCGCGTTTGAAGCGATGTCTGCCGCTCATTTCGGAGCGGTCGTCGTTACGCAGAACGCGATGTATTTCAATGAGCGAAAGCAAATAGCTGAGATTGCTTTAGCTAACCGAATTCCGACCATGGTGCCTGCCGATGTCTTCGTCGAGGCTGGTGCCCTAATGTCGTACGGGCCAAGTTGGCCAGCAATATTCCGAAACGCGGCGGGATACGTGGACCGAATACTCAAGGGTGCAAAGCCTGCTGATTTACCTGTCCAACAACCCACCAAAATTCGAGTTGGCCATAAATCTCAAGACAGCCACTGCACTCGGCCAAAACTTTCCATCAACTATGCTAAGCCGGGCCGACAAGCTGATCGAATAGGAGCGGCGCTTCCGGTGTTGATGCTGTGAGGGTTCACAACTCGCCTGCGGCTGAACGATCAGGCGGGTGGCAACAACCGGTTAGCCTGGAATTCGGCGAAGTATTTTGCGAACATCGCCTCGGTATCCATCACTTCGGTGAAGCCAGCCTGCATCAGCTTGATCGTAGAAACGATCGCTGGCGGACCCGGCTCATTGCGGCCATAGCCCATGGTGTAGTCGGCGTATTCGAAGGACAGACCGACGAAGTCGGACAGATCGCCCGAGCGCAGCCCGTGCTTGAGGCGAACCGATTCCCATTCCGCTTCGCGTGGGCGGATCTCACGATCCAGCGAGAGGGGCACGTGACCGCCTGGTTGCATGCCCACCGACGCGGCGATGGCGGGCCAGACGTTTTGCCAGACGAAAACGTCGCCGTTCGTGATGTTGAAAATCTCATTGCGCGCGCTCGGTGCTTCACCCGCCCACGAGATGGCGCGGGCCAACAGGTCAGCGTCGATTGCCTGGGCTACCCGCGGCGCGCCGCCGGGGAAGGGCAGGTCGAGCCCTGCCTCACGCCGCAGGGCGGCATAGACGCCCAGCGCAGGGATCACATTCATAGCGCTGCCAGTGGAATAACCGACGATCAGCACGGGACGGAGGATCGACCAGGTCCAGTCCTTGCCGCGTTGAAGGGCGCGCAGGTGGTTTTCCTGATTCCAATAAAAGTTCGGCTGCTCGTGCATTTCCGAGCGATTTTCCCGCGCCGGCACCGACAGCGGGCGGACATGTACGCCATAGGCCTTCGTCCCCTGAAGCAGCGTCACATGGCGTAGATTCCTCGCGTGCCGTTCCAGCGGGTCGACCAAGTTGCGGAACATCCGTTCATTGGTCTCGATCTGCTCGCGTTCCCGCCAGCCGGCAATCAGTCCGGGGCGCTCGTAGAGAGCAGCGTATACCAGATGGGTAACGCCGGGCAGGCCAGCGGCCAACTGCTCGCAGGCGGCGGCGTCGGTCACGTCCAATGGCAGAAAGCGCGCACCATGAGTGACGTCGGGCATCCGCCGCGACACCGCGATCACTTCGCAGTCAGGATACGCGCCGAAATACCTCATCGCCGCGTAGCCCACGAGCCCGCTGGCGCCGGCGATCAGGACCTGTTTGCGCGGCATGGGTCAGCCCTCGTTCGTTCTTTAAACTTCATGGGTGCGACTTCAGCCTGTCCGGGACCTTATCGGCACCCCCTCCTTTTTAGGCCCACAGCGCACGTTCGCAATGCCGGCTCTCGGGAGGGGAACTAGCTTTATCCCGCGCAGGTCGGCAAAACGAAAGAGTGAGCGTACCTGACGAACTCTATTTGAGTACGTTGGGTAGCCAAAGCGCGATCTGCGGCCACGTCAGCAATGCGAGCAGGCATAGAATCTGAATCACCATGTAATCGGCCATGCCTCTATAGATCGTCGAAAGGCTCCACTGCGGCACGACGTTCTTCAGGTAGTAGGCCGACATGGCAACGGGTGGGCTGAGAAAGGCTGTCTGCAAGTTGACCGCTACCAGCGTTCCAAACCAGATCAGCATATCAAGCTTGCTCATGCCGAAGTTGAGTTTCTCAACCACCGGCAAGAAGATCGGCAGGAACACCAGTATGATTGCCGGCCACTCGAAGGGCCAGCCCAGCACGAAGATCAACACCATGATCAACGCGAGCTTCCAGATGTCCGGCAGCGGCAGGCCTACCAGAGTGTTGGTGATGACGTTCGCAGTGCCGAGCTTAGTGAAGACGGCGCCAAACACGTTTGATCCCACGACCAGCAACAGCACCATGCTCGAGGTCACCATTGTGGAGACAGCCGCAGTTTTGAGCGCTGCCCATGTGAGCCGGCGATAGATGAGTGCCAGCAGCGTGGCGCCGAAGGCGCCGCAGGAAGCCGCTTCCGTCGGTGTAGCCAGTCCGGCGAGGATCGTGCCCAGCGTAAAGCCAATCAAGCCCGCAAGCGGCAGGATCCCGATGATGACCTCTTTGATGACTAGCCTGGCATCGCCGAGCCGCTCTGCTTTCGGCATCGGCGGGCCGAGAGCTGGGTTGAAGAAGCTGCGCAACATGCAGTAGCCGATGTAGAAGCCCGCAAGCAGGAAACCTGGTCCGAACGCGGCTGAGTAGAGCAGGTTCACCGGCACACCAATGGTTGGGCCCATCACCACCAACATCACGCTCGGAGGAATCAAGATCCCCAGTGTTCCGCCGGCAGCGATCGCCCCCGCCGACAGTCTCGCGTCATAGCCGGTCTTGATCATGATCGGGCCGGCCATGATGCCAAGGACGGTGACAGCCGCGCCGACAATGCCCGTCGCCATCGCGAAGATGGTCGCTGTCAAAATCACCGCAAGGTAGAGGGCCCCGCGGACGGGAGCGAGGAGATGCCGCAGCGCCAGGAACAGGCGCTCCATCAGGCCTGCCTGCTCGGTCATGTAGCCCATGAAGATGAAGAGGGGGACGGCGGGGAGTATATCATCCTTCATGGTGCCCCAGACCTGCAGGTAGGCGAGGTTGAAGGTCTGATCGGGTCCGACGCCGATTGAGCCGAAGATGAAAGCCAAGAACAGCAGGGTGAAGGAGATCGGGAACCCAATGAAAATCACGCCCATCATGCTGACAAGCATGACAAGGCCGAGGGATTCGTTGAAGCTCATGGCTGCCTCACACTTCGATCTTCTCGTGGTGAACCAGCATTTCACCAGTGCGGGCGGCCCAAAGGCTCTTCATTACCTCGGAGAGCCCCTGCAGGAACAGCAGCGCGGCAGCCAGGGGAATCACGCCCCGAAGCGGCCAAATCACCGGCTGCCAGACCCCAGAGGTCGATTTCTCATTGATCGACAGCGAGTAAAAGAAATCGTCGATTGAAATCGCAAACAGGATTGTCATCGATGGCAGAAAAAATAGAAGGAAGGCGACGCTGTCGATGATTCCCTTCGTGCGGTCGGAGAACTTCTCCCACAGCATGTCGGTCCTCACGTGGGCGCCCTTCAGCAGGGTATACGACGCACCTAGCATGAATAGCGCGCCGAATGACATGGTCGTTACGTCGAGCGCCCAGGAAGTCGGACTGTTCATGACATAGCGCATGAACACTTCGATCACGTTGGCGACGATCAATGGGATTACGAGCAGCGTGAAGAGATAGGCTGTCCACTGCGTGATGCCGTCGATACCGCGGATAACGGCGAGGTACCGCTCCGAGGGCTGGCGCGGGGCGTTGCCTTCAGGCAAGCTCTGCATGAGCGTATCCTCATTCCGACGACGGGACGTTCAAGGGCCGCGGTTCACGCGACCCTATGAACAGTCTTGGTCACTTCTTCTCTGGCCAGTAATAGTCGGCTCCGGCTGAGTAAGGCGGGATAACAAAGCGACGCCCCGGTACTACTTGCGAAGCATAGGCGCGCTGCGACTCGTACACCTTCTTGAAGAATGGGTTCTTTTCGGACTCGTCTTTGGCAATCTGGTCCCAGGCTTCCAGCGTTTTCCTGAGAATGTCATCCGGCGTGCGCTCGATTTTGACGCCGTGTTTCTCGCGCAGTTCACGCAGGGCCTCGGCGTTGAGTTTGTTCATGATGGTTTGCGAGCGGAACGTCGCCTCCCAGGTGGCGGATCTGATGATCTCCTGCAGATCGGGCTTGAGGCCCTTCCACACATCGGCGTTGATCAGCAGTTCGAGTACGGTGGCAGGTTCGTGTGTGGACGGCATGTAGTAATTCTTCCACACGGACTGGAAGCCAATTTTCATGTCCTCGGCCGGTCCGACCCACTCGCCGCACTCGATGACGCCGCGCTCACCCGCCGGTACGATTTCGCCGCCCGGCATATTGACCGGCGACATGCCTGATCTGCTAAATACCTCGGCAGTGATGCCGGTCTCGCGGCACTTGCGACCCTTGAGGTCGTCCCAATTGGCGACCGGCCGCTTAAACCAGCCCAACACTTGGTTCGCGACTGACGTTAGCGGAATCGGAATCACATCGCGCTTGAGTTGGTCTTGATAGAGTTCGCGGTAGAGCTCAAGTCCGCCTCCGTCATAAATCCAGCCCATGTAATCCATCATGTCCATGCCGAATGGGCCACCCGGAGCTGGGCCGAACAGCGTCGCGGCTCGCTGCTTGCCAACCCAATAGGCCGCGGCCGTGTGGCCACCGTCGATCACCTTCTTGTGGACGGCATCGAGCACCTCGAACGCCGGAACGATGGTGCCGGCCGGGACCACTTCGATCTCGAGGCGCCCGCCGGACATTGCCTTCACGCGCTCGGCCCAGAACTTGAGGTTTTCGAAGATCAGACTGGACGAAGGAAAGCTTGCCTGGAAGCGAAGCTTTTGGGGCGTTTGTGCATTTACCGGCGATGACGGAGCCACGACAAATAAAGCTAGACTGACCAGCACGGTGGCAAACAGAAGGCGCATTGTCTCTCTCCCTGACTGCGTTGTTACGCCACGCTTTCGGCCCTCGCGTGAGCCGCATTGTTCTTGCCATTAGTTTGCGCAGGGCGCCGTATGCTGTCCACTGCTATTTGATCTTCGAGCGTCGAGGTTTTTCGGCGTACAGGTGGCTGACCACTACTGGGCGATCCTGCATCTTTCGGCAGGTTCGCATACGAATGGAGGCGTATTGAAGTCGCTGGATCAACGATTCTTCAAAACGCTTGAATCAAGCGACTGGCAGACCGCGCTCCGTTCAGCCGCTTTCAGCTTCTACGTTCTTGTCCTAATGGGTGGGTTCGCCTGGAGCGCACCTCGCCAACTTCAAAACAAAACAATCACTGCGTCCTGGTTGGTTGAATATGCCCTGCTCACGCCAGGCGGGGCCGTCCTAAAGCGAGTGGTTCGCTCACAGCGCGTAATTTATGTCAGCTCAGCAGGTCGCATTTTCGTAAAGCAGACCTACGATGCTCCTGGTGGAGCAGGCTCGGCGGAGATGGCGCCTGACGAAAAGACCCCGTCGGGCGGCGCGAGGGACGTTCGGTTCCAAGGGGACAAGATCGTTGCTATGGCTGTGTTGCAAGGCGGCGCAGCCGGACGGATGGTTATCAGCTTCGACCAAAGATTTTCAACATGCTCAGTTGAAGCTGTAATCGGCAACAGCGGCCCCGGTCCTGCAAGGATCCAGCGCCGTGGTGTCTCGTTCGAGGTTCAATCTACGAGAATTTCGGGACAAAGCTGCTCATTGCGCGACGGCAACGTGTTTGCAAATGAGTAAAGCGGCGGCGCCGGCGCAGTCACATCCCACTAGACACGAGTACGGAAATCTCGCATTCGTTTGTACGCCGGTCTGTCTAGCGCTCGCTCCAGCCAGCGCGCGACACTTGGGTGCGGGGAAAAATCGAGGCGCGCGAGTTTCCCCGTGCACTTCCCAATGCCCGCGAATTGTTAAGGCCGCAGTTCCCGCGGATGCATCAAGTTCCACGTCCGGAACGAATCCCCTGGCCATTGTTCATCTCCCGGTCATGAATCCAGGGGTAATTTGGAGCCCGTAGTTCAGCGTACGTTTTAGTTAGTTTGATGATCGGGCTGATTAATCTTCAGCAGCTGTTGGACACTGCGGCAAGCCTTGACGCGCAGCTGCGCGAGCTAATTGAACTGCGAAAGCGGGTCGAGAAGGCTTTGCTGTCAGCCCGGCACCACAATCAGAAACGTAGAAGCCGCAGGCGCCGCCGTGTGGGACGTTCAGCACCACGCACTCAACACCCCAAACTAAACCGAAAGGAAACAAAGCCTGATGGCTCTCCGTCAAATCAAAGATAGAGCGGCTATGGCGGTTCTTCTCATTGCCATCGTCGTGATGACGGGAGGTTGGGTCTATGCTTTAGGATGGTTCGCGTGGCAACTCATCCATCGGAGCTTCGCGTAGCAACCAGGCCAGCACGACCAGCGATGGCGTCCATGCGAGCATCGCGCCTAAGCAAATTGCTTGTAAGGTCGTCATGATGGCACCCCCGCGAAAGCCAAACGGAGCCTACGACAAAAAAAGCCTTTGTTGGGGCAGCTATTTCTTTCACGAGGGGCATTCAGCGCCTGTTCGCGGCTTTTCCACTGGAATTCCAACAATTTAAATAATTTGCCGGGGCATGTGCGCGGGCTGACCGGCGTCTCGACACGAAAAGACCGGGCGCGCCGAACCAGATCGCCCGAGCCGCGTGCTCGCCCTCTATGCGAGGTCTGCTTTTGAGCCGAAGGCGACGTTGCGCGCTGGGTGGACGCGCCGTAGCATTCGCGGCCATGCCGCACACAGCTGATCGGGAGCATCGGGATGACGACATTTGTCTTGGTTCACGGTGCCTGGGGTGGCTCACACGGCTTTAGAAAGGTTTCTCGACTGCTTCGTTCCGAACAGCACGATGTCTCAACACCTAGCTTGACCGGTGTTGGTGAACGGATACACCTTTCCAGTCCACTGGTCGGCCTCGGTACGCACATCCGCGACGTGGTCAATCACGTCTTGTACGAGGGTCTCGAGGACATCGTTCTGGTGGGCTTCTCATACGGCGGCTTTGTCGTCACAGGTGCTCTTGAGCACATCGCGAAGCGCGTTTCGCACCTGGTCTATCTGGATGCATTTGTACCAAGCAATGGAGAGACAGTTTGGTCGCATCTTGGGCGCGAGGCCCGTGCTACAATCGAACTTGGTCAGGATTGGCTCGTAACAGGTCCTGTGCGCGAATTCGACAGTCCTGCCGAAGCCGACTGGATGGGAGCGCGACGGACAACTCATCCGCAAGGCTGTTTCACCGAGCCGGTCTTCCTTTCACAACCGTTGGAGTCATTTCCGTTCACCAGAACCTACATCAAGGCGACAGCGGCTCCCGAAAATGACATCGGCAACGAAGCGTTCTGGCGAGCTGCGCGCCATGCGAAGGCGTCATCAGCTTGGCAGTACTATGAGATAGCCACCAATCATATGGTCGCAAACAACAGGCCGGAAGAGTTAGTCCGAATACTCGCAAATATTGCTTAACCGCAGGCCAGCCAACATCGCGTCCTGGCACGAAGTGGACGTACGCGTCGCCTTCCTGGATTTCACTGTGAAAGGCTCGAAAGATCCGGTGCTGCCGCTCTGATTGCGGAAGATGAGCCACAACAATCAGGAGATCCACCGGGCTATGCCGCCTCGCGGTGCTGTTCCGGTGCAGGCCTAATCGTTTCGAGACGCTTACCGAACATGTCGGCCGCGAGATCGCAGTTCATCGCCCATATTCTCAACATCGAGGCCTGCCACCGGAAGAACAGCTTGGCCGGGTTCACTCCGGTTGTCGGAGCAGGTGTCATGCCGCGTGGATCGAGGCTTTCGTTGCTGACGCTCATATTGCTTCACTCCATCTTATTGCTCCCAGCCCACTTGAAAAAACGCCTGTAGCCGGAGTTAGGTTTCCGGAAGAGAAGAAAAATGGATCGCTACGAACGATCTAGACCGAGACCACCCAGAGGGTTCATCGCTGTTTTGGCAACGATGCCTGAACTGAAAAAGGTCGCGCACCGCGGCATATGGTTGAACCCTCGTCGCTGGCGGCGATTGAGTATCGGGCCAAGTCCAGCCGAGGGCCAGCTGGTCTTTATGGGTCTGCGGGAGGACGTCTGGTGAAACTCACAGACGATGGCGAGGACAGGGTGGACTGGACCAGAATTGGCCGGTGCACCGCGGTAGCGATCGGCGCAACGTTCGTCGCCGCCGCTGCAGCTTTTGCAGCCGTCCGGTTTTTCGCGCTTCTCTAAGACGTGCAAGCACGGCTTGCGCTGCTTGGATGAACGGGAGGAATGCGTGCGCTCGTGCTCAGTCGCGAGCGTACTCACCTAGCCATGCAAAAACGGAATACGCCTTGGCCTTGCAGCTTCTTAGAACGCCCTATTTTGGCCACCCGCAGTTTTTCAAAGGTGCCAAGAGCTAATCTGCTCATGCAATCGCCGCACGGCCACTCATGTTGGCCCTCACAGGCTTCTTGATCGCGCGGCGCGATCTCCCCTCACGTTAAGGAACATCATGCTACGTTTTCTCTTGGCTGCAACGGCATTGCTTTGTCTGATTGGCTCGAGCGCGGAGGCCCGGCACCATCATCCCAGCACTGGTGGTCGTCATCACGATGCAAGTCGGCCCAGCGCATGGTGCGGGTGGTATATGCGAAGGCAAGTTCGCACTGACCCCGGCCCGTCGTACAATCTCGCGCGTTCGTGGGCTCGCTACGGATCAAATGCCGGTGGACCATCGGTCGGTGCCATCGTCGTCTGGCGTCACCATGTGGGCAAGATCGTCGGACACGAGAAGGGTAAGTGGATCGTGCGGAGTGGCAATGACGGCCACGCGGTTCGGACGCGCCCGAGATCATTAGCCGGTGCAATCGCGTTTAGGCGCGTATAAGGCGTATCAGCCGCTTTGGTTTGCGAACAATTTTCGCACACTCTGTTGGCGAGCTCAAAGACCTATACCGAGGAGTAGCGGCTTGAGCCTGCGTAACGCTCGCCGGCTTCCATAGCCGAACTCCTGTGGCTCATTAGGCCATAGGCAGGGGCATCTCTCAGCTCCGATATGGTCCCCCGTATCGCTCGAGGGACTTAAGTCCGGCTGCGCAATTGATTGATCACAGGCTCCGCCCCTCCGGCTCAGCTATTGCCTCGCTGCTCACGCGAGTTGCGCAACAGACAGCGCGCTAGCTCGTCTTCGTCAGAATTTGTGGGCAAAAGCGGTTACTTCTACACTCTCCCCCGAATGGAGGATGCCCGAAGGAGGAGCATCCTCCGTTTGGAGGACTTGCGGCTCCTTTCGTTCTACGGCTTGTCCCGGGAACTCAAATAGGAGTTGACTTGGTTCACCGCTGGCACACGATGATGCCCCATCAAAAATGGAGGCTAGTCATGCCGCGCCGATTGACCGCTTTGGCTTTCGTCCTTGCATGTGCGACCACGGCCATTGCTGACGATATGAAAATGCCAACCAACTCTGGTGATCTCAAGTGGGAACCTGCACCGCCTACCTTGCCGAAGGGAGCGGAGATCAGTGTTCTTTCGGGGGATCCCTCCAAGGTGGTCCGTTCGTTATTCGGCTAAAGATGCCGGCCGGGTATAAATTCCCCGCCCATCATCATCCAAAGGATGAATACGTCACAGTCATCTCGGGCAACTTCCACGTTGGGATGGGCGACAAGCTCGATGAGAAGAAAGCAATCGAGCTCACGGCGGGGGGATACGCCGAGGCACCTGCCAAGATGAATCATTACGGTTGGGTAAGCAGTCCCTCGGTCGTTCAAATTCAAGCTCAAGGTCCTTTCGGGATAACTTACGTCAATCCAGCAGATGACCCGAGTAAACAATAGCGTTCCTGAAGACAAAACGAGCTCCCAGGTCGCCTAGGGCTCGCCATTATTATCTTGCCGCCGGCGATCTCGTGCCCTTAGGAATTGCGCATAAAGCGTGCAAACCCTGCCTTGGGTGGCACTGGCGTGACCTGAAGATGCCCGCGGACGTGCCTGATTGAACTTACGTGTGCTGTCGGAGTCACAGACATGCGGCCAAATCAGGCTATCCTGACGTTCTTACACGGGGGTAGGGCCTTGAGAGCTAGCCTTCGTCGAACCACTAAAACCAAGCAAAGCTCCGCAGAAATTGCTAAGGATAGAGGCCATGTCTTCCTGGCTAGAGCTCCTGTTTACCGTAATCGCCTTTGGTGGCTTCCTTCTTATTGCGACCTTTTATAGGCCGGCCAAGAACGGCGATTCGTTGCATTGAGCACCGCCGGCGTGGTCGTGGGTAGCACGATCCATCGTCAACGCGCGTTCAATGAGGATCGTACACCACGAACACATCACGCATGTCTCTGACTGCCAAGTCGGCGACCGATGTACCGTTGCGATCGGATAGCCCTGTGCTTGCACGAGCATCGGCGTTGGTGGCGCTACGGCGACCAAATTGGCAGATCGTACAACGATAGCCACAGCACCATCAGCAGACTGAGCGCAGAGACGCTCTGATGAGCGGCGGTTCAGGGACTCTTGGCGTTGATTGAGCCGGTGTGGAACTCGGGCTCCGGACTTGCGCGCGCGAACGGGCAAAGCGATCGCAGGCCGGAGTGTGCGCTGGCGTAGGAAGTTGACGGCGGTCCATCGTTAGAGCATCGGCAGTTAAGCGCATTTCATCTCCGACGGCGGACATCGCGCCGCATGGCGCGGCCAGTTGCTGCATGCCGATATCAGCGGTAGAAGGATCGAAGTTATCACCTTCTCGCGTACAAGTCCGTGTCCCACTTGACTCTATCGGAGCTCATGCCGCGCTACGACGTCGTCGTCATCGGCGCAGGTGCCGCGGGCATGTCAGCGGCACTCTTCGCGGCGATCCGCGGGGCAACAACGCTGCTAGTTGAAAAGACCGTCTATGTCGGCGGCACGTCGGCGCTATCCGCTGGATCGATCTGGATACCGAATACACTTCATGCAGCGGCCGTTGGAACAGCTGACAGCGCTCCGAATGTCGAAAGGTATCTTCAGCATATCATTGGAAATCGGGCAGACGCGTCTCTGCGTCTGAGTTTTTTGAAACGTGGTCCCGAGGCAGTCGAGCTGCTTGAGAGCCAGTCCCATGTCAAGCTGCGAGCTTATGCTCGTCACCCGGACTACCGCTCGGAACTCGAGGGAGCGGCCGTGGCCGGACGCGCACTAGAACCTTTGCCGTTCGACGGGCGATTGCTGGGCGAAGCATTTCACCTGATCCGTCCGCCGCTTCCGGAGTTCACGTTGTTTGGCGGAATGATGGTCGACAGGACCGACATTGGTCATTTGCTCTCGTCCACGAGATCCATGAAATCATTCCTGCATTCCAGTCAGCTTCTGGCGCGGTATGCGGGCGACAGATTACGCCATCGCAGGGGTACCCGACTGGTTATGGGCAACGCGCTTGTTGGCCGTCTCCTGTATTCACTCCTCCTTCGTGACGTTGCTATCATCACCGAGACCTCACTCGGGAGGATCGTGCAGAATGCTGACGGAGCAGTTAGTGGCGCCAGTCTGGTCTGCAACGGCGTCTTGCGTGATATTAGCATCACTGGTGGACTGATCCTCGCAGGAGGTGGTTCCAATCGCCACCCCGAGCGGCGCCGCGCGGCGCTGGGGACCAGTCCAGAGTGGTCGTCCGTACAACCAGCCTCGAATGGTGAAGTCCAGGATAAGGCGCTTGAGATTGGTGCTCACATCAGCGACAGGGACCTGAGCCCTGCATATTGGGCACCCGCGTCCATCCGGCCTCGGGCCGATGGGTCAACCGCGGTTTTTCCGCATTTTGTGCTCGACCGGGGCAAGCCCGGGACTGTAGTAGTCGACCGCAATGGACGACGTTTTGTCAACGAGGCGATTTCTTATCATCAGTTTGCGTTAGAGATGTTTGCGCAAGGGGAGTCAGCCATCCCGGCGTTTCTGATCGCGGATGCTGCAGCCGTCCGCAACTACGGTCTTGGAATGGTGCGCCCGGGCGGTTGGGGTACAAAAGCTGCCGTCGCTGACGGATATCTCACGACCGGAGAAACCATCGAGCAACTTGGGCAAAAGTTGAACATCGAACCGGTCAATTTGCGGGAAACGATCGAGAAAATGAACGGCTTCGCGCAAACAGGTTGCGACCTGGAATTTGGTAGGGGAGGCACGGTCTACGAACACCATAATGGTGACCGATCTGCCGGGGGCGCCAACCCCAACCTCGGGCCAATCAGGATGCCGCCATTCTATGCGGTTCGGCTTTATCCTTCCGATATCGGGATGTCGGCTGGGCTTGTCACCGACGCCGCTGGCCGTGTGCTCGAGTCCAGCAACGAGCCTATTGTTGGTCTGTATGCGTGCGGAAACGACATGCAGTCGATCATGGGAGGCACCTACCCGGGACCAGGGATTACGCTTGGGCCGGCGATCGTGTTTGCCTATCTTGCGGCGTCGGAAGCAGCGCGACGGGCCTGACTATCTGAGCGTTCCGATTGATAGCGCGTGCGCCACGCAACTATCGATGTGATCGGTAAGGATAGACTTTGCTCGTTCGGAATCCCGTTTCAGCGCAGAATCGAGGAGGGCACGATGTTGCTCAACCGTGGCGCTGCCCCGATACTGCAACGCGTATCGGAAATATTTATCGAAGACCACTGCATGGGTTTGCATGAGCTCGCGCGAGCCGCAACTCGAGATCAGGGCTTGATGGAATTCGCCGTCGTAACGTTTGCGAAGTTCGGGATCGTCGCCTTCGGTGAGAATAGCGCGCTCGGTGGCCGCAAGCTTGTGATGGGCAGAAACGACCCGGCCTTCCCATTCCATGTCGCCTTCGCGAAACGAGGCCGTCATCGCGTGGTGTTCAAGCAATATCCGGAGTTGCGCGAGTTCGCGAAGGTTCTGGATAGATACCGGAGCGACCCCGAAGCCCTTCTGACCTTCGGCAACGACAAAGCCTTCCGACGCCAATCGATTTAGGATCTCGCGCAACGTGCTGACGCTGACGCCGTAGTCTTCCTTCATCGACTCGAGCTTTAGGCGTCCCGAGGGCGTCAACACCCCGAAGATGATGTCGGAGCGAATGCGGTTGTACCCGCTGTCCCCAACCGACATTGGTGTTTGAGTAGGTTCAAGCATCGTCAGGTCCGACCCCGTTTCTGGTTGCGCGTCTCAGGCTTCAAGCCACAATCTCATATATTTCTCATATGCTCATTTGACAACGATTTCGTAATATGGTTTCCACCGAAAGGAACGGTGGATCGCCGTTCATGCCGGCGCATGGAGGAATTGATGAAGCTTCTCAAATCGACGGCCGCTGCTGTGTTCGGGTGTGCGCTGCTCGCTGATGCCGCGTCTGCCCAAGATGTCCAGGAGCGCACGATCCGCTGGGGGCACCTGAACAACACCGACCATCCCGTCAGCTTTGGCGTTCAGAAATTTGGGGAGATACTGTCAGCCAAGAGCGCTGGGAAGCTGAAGGTTCGCGAGTTTGCGTCTTCCCAGCTTGGCAATGAGTTGCAGCAGCAATCGGCCTTGCGCGGCGGCACACAAGAGATGCTTTCGGCTTCGACCACCTCGCTCGCAACAGTCGTCCCGGAATTCGGCTTACTCGATTTCCCGTTCATCGTCAGCACGACAGAGCAAGCCGAGGCTCTTGCGCGGGGCTCATTCGGCAAGGCAATGATCGATAGCCTTCCACAACGCGGGTTGATCGGGCTCGGATACTGGGGGCTGGGCTTTCGGAACGTTACGAACAGTACGCGCCCGGTCACAAAGCTTGAGGATTTCAGCGGTCTAAAGCTCCGCGTAATCCCCAACCCGGTCTATCTGGAATCGTTCAGCGCTTTCAAAGCTAACCCGATCCCGATGGCGTTCGGCGAGCTCTATTCCGCGCTGGAAACGCGCACGGTTGACGGCCAGGAAAATCCGTACACGGTCATTCTCTCCAATAAATTCTATGAAGTCCAAAAATACGTTTCAGCCACCAACCACACCTTTACCCAGAACATCATTCTGGTCAGCAAAATCTTTTGGGATAAGCTATCGTCTACTGAACAACGCATGATGCGCGAAGCTTATGAGGAGAGTCGAGATTATCAGAAAGAGCAGACACGTTTGCAGACCGAAAAGGCGCTTTCCGAACTGCAGGCAAAAGGCATGCAGTTCAACGCAGTTGCACCGGTAGAGCTGGAGCGCATGCGTAAAGCCGCCCAGCCTGTTGTTGAGAAGATTTCCGCTGCACTTCGTCCGGAGACCGTAAAGCTCTTCACCGAAGAGCTTGATCGCGTCCGAAAGGAAACAAAATAAAAACGGGTTTGACTTTGAGGCACGATCCGTTTGGACCGGGTCCTTTCACGCTTTCCTAGGCCGCATCCATGGACCGATTACTGGATCTGTATTGCGCCTTCCTCAAGAGCGTCATCGCCGTTTGCCTTGCGGTCATGGTGGTTTTGGTATTCGGCAATGTGGTCCTTCGTTATGGATTCAATTCCGGAATAACCATTTCCGAGGAGCTATCACGTTGGTTGTTGGTCTGGCTTACGTTTCTCGGTGCCATCGTCGCCGTGCGCGAACATGCACACCTTGGCGTCGATAGCCTGGTCCGGATGCTGCCCGCTATCGGCAAACGGATCTGCTTCATCGTCAACTATTGCCTGATGCTATTTGCGGACTGGCTTCTGCTGACGGGGAGCTGGCGCCAAACCATTATCAACATTGATGACCGGGCTCCGGCCACGGGTTTGTCGCTTGGGATTTTCTATTTCGTCGGTGTCGTCTTCGGCGTGTCGGCCGGCATCCTTCTTCTCTACGACCTGTTCCGGGTGATTGCGGGTCAGGCGAGCGAAGCCGACATGGTCGCGGTCAGGGAATCAGAGGAGCACTGATGCCCAACAAACATGCGGATCGACCCTCGACCTGTTCGGGCGCATGGAAGCGTAACGCATGACGATCGCCGTCTTCACGCTGTCATTACTAGGCGCCATGGCCTTGGGCATGCCGATCGCCTTTGCTCTGATCATATGCGGCGTCGCCCTCATGAGCACCATCGGGATGTTCGATGCGCAGATCGTTGCGCAAAACGTCATCAATGGTGCCGACAGCTTTCCGCTGATGGCGATCCCTTTTTTTATGCTAGCCGGCGAACTCATGAATAAGGGCGGCTTGGCGCGGCGGATCGTAAACGTCGCCCTTGTAGCCGTAGGACATCTTCGTGGTGGGCTCGGCTATGTCACAATTCTCGCATCCTGTATCCTGGCATCGCTCTCAGGCTCGGCTGCAGCCGATGCCGCTGCCTTGGCCGCGCTGCTGGTGCCGATGATGGTGGCAGCCGGCCACAACAAGGCTTCTGCCGCCGGTCTCGTCGCTGCTGGCGGAATTATCGCTCCCGTGATCCCGCCGAGCATCGGCTTCGTCATTTTCGGGGTGGCCGCAGGTGTGTCGATCACCAAGCTTTTTCTGGCCGGGATCGTCCCCGGTCTTTTGCTAGGCGCTGGTTTGTGCGTGTCTTGGTGGTGGGTTGTTCGAAAAGAGAACCTTACTCCTCCGCCCCGGGCGTCTTTGTCCGAAGTGGTCAAGGCGGTCATTGACGGCTTCTGGGCACTTATGCTGCCTGCCATCATCATAGTGGGTCTACGGTTTGGGATCTTCACGCCAACAGAAGCGGCGGTGGTGGTCGCGGTGTACTCGCTATTCGTGGCTACCTGTATTTATCGTGAACTGAAGTTCTCTCAGCTGTATGAGGTCTTTGTCTCTGCTGCGCTAACCACAAGCATCGTGATGTTCTTGGTTGCTGCAGCGTTGGTGTCTTCCTGGCTGATTACGGTCTCCGAGATTGCCAGCCAAGTAGTAGACTTGCTTAAGCCGTTTATGGGCAACAATACCCTTCTGATGTTCGCTATCATGGTTGTTGTAGTGATAGTTGGTACGGCGCTGGATATGACGCCGACGATCCTGATCCTGACGCCTTTTATAATGCCAATAATAAAAACGGCCGGGATCGATCCCGTGTACTTCGGCGTACTATTCATCATCAACAATGCGATCGGGCTGATTACGCCTCCTGTGGGGGTCGTGCTTAATGTCGTTTGCGGAGTCTCAAACATCAGCATGGAAGAGGTGATCAAGGGGGTCTGGCCCTTCATGATCGCGCAACTCGTCGTGCTGTTCCTGATGGTCATTTTCCCCGGATTGGTGACCATCCCTGCAAAGTGGTTCGCCGGCTAGTGTATGTCCGATCGGATACAACAAGGCGGAGCTGGGATGATCCCCAAATTCGTTATCTTGAATGGATCCAACCTGAACTTCCTTGGCATTCGCGGCCACATATCTATGGCGCAACGACTCTGAAGGCAATTGAGACGAGCTGCCTCGAACTGCGCGTGTTCGGAGCTGATCATTTCGAAGATTCCGCTCTCAATGGGCGCATCGCGAGTGTGAAATAGTGCCAACGTTTTCTCTTGCTGCCCTTACCGCGATCGAGCTCACGCCCTGTGAATTGATCGACGTCGCCTCTGCGTGTGGTTACGACCATGTCGGAATCAGGCTTTTGCCTGCTACACCGGGAGGCCTTGCGTATCCGCTGATGGAGAGTCACGCAAGCTTGCGCGAAACGATCGCCCGGCTGGATGCGACGGGCATCACGGTGGCGGATTTGGAGGTGGTTGCATTTAGGCCCGAAACGAATATTGCGACATTCTCTGCATTTTTCGACGTCGGTGCGCGGCTTGGAGCAAAGCACATTTTGATAGCAGCATACGATCCTGATCTCGGCCGATTCGCGGATCGGTTTGCAGGATTCTGCGAGGCTGCTTCGCAATACGGGTTGACGGCCGACCTTGAGTTCATGCCCTGGACCTTCGTCCCTGACCTGGTCACCGCAAACAGAATTGTCTTCCAGGTTCAACAGCCAAATGCCGGGGTGCTGGTAGACGCGTTACACTTTGACCGATCGAAAAGTTCAGTTGAGGAACTCGCCCGCGTGCCCGCGTCGCGGCTACATTACTGGCAATTATGCGACGGTCCGGCTGAACGCCCAGCGACCACTGAAGCTATGATGATAACGGCCCGTGTTGAGCGGATGTTCCCTGGGGAAGGAGGCATCGATCTAGTGTCGCTGACGCGCGCCATGCCGGCGGATATCGCGGTTAGCATTGAAGTCCCGACCGCAGAGCTTGCAAAAACTATGGATGCGACCACCCGAGCTAAGCGTGCGCTAGCCGGGGCCAGGAGCGTGATCTCGGCCGCGCAAGATGCGTGATCGGCTACCACGTTGCTATTCACTTAAATGAGTCGGATCCTTGACCCGCAAGGCTTTTATCGCCGGATTGATTGGAGCGCCGATTGCACATTCGGCCTCACCGGCGATGCACGAACAAGCGGCTCATGATCTTGGCCTGCGCTGTCATTATCAGCTCATCGAGGTAGCGGGGGCTGACCGAGAGGAATTGCGCGCTCTACTGAACGGCATGCGCCGGCTCGGGTTTGCCGGCGTTAACGTCACATTTCCGTACAAAGAAGCGGTGGTGGATCTGCTCGACGAACTGTCGCCAGATGCGGCCGCAATTGGCGCGGTCAATACCGTCGTGGTTCGGGGCAATCGTCTGGTCGGTTACAACACCGATGCGACTGGCTTTGCACGGGCTGCCGCCGGTATGGTCGCAGATTCGCGCCACGGGAGTGTTGCCTTGCTCGGGGCAGGTGGCGTGGGCAAAGCAATCGCGTTCGCGTTGATGAATCTTGGCATTGCGCACTTGCGCGTTTTCGATGTTCAGCGACCTAAGGCCGATGATCTTGCTCTAATCTTGAAGCCTTATGGTCGTGTTCTGGTCGTGGATACTGTCGAGGACGCCGTGCGGGGAGCGGTTGGCCTTGTCAATGCAACGCCCGTGGGGATGCTGCCCAACCGCGATAGTCCGGTTCCGGAGGCGCTTTTGCACCCGGGATTGTGGGTGGCTGACGCCGTTTACTTTCCGCTCTGGACGCCCCTCTTGAGAGCCGCACAGGACAAAGGAGCGCGCGTTATGACGGGGCGCGATCTTGCCATCTACCAAGCAGCCGACGCATTCGAATTGTTTACCGGCGTTGTTGCATCAACGGCTGCAATGGCCTCAGCATTCGATCGCGTAATGAGCGAGTCGGCCGGAATCATGACGCGAGTAGAGGGACAGGCAAAGCGGCCGCCGATGCGCGAGTGATGTCCAACGCCAGCGCCGCAACTGCCGGAGCAGATTAAGCGCACGATCGGGCTGAACCTAACGTTTGGTGGCGCGACCAACAACAGCAGCCGCTCGCAATGGGGCGAGCCCCACCAACTCAGTGCCCGCGGAGACGCAAGTCTTTCACGTTCCGCATATCTCGGAGAGAATAATGTCCCCTGAACAGAAGGTGCTAGTCAAATCGACATGGTCAAACGTGCTTCCGATGGCCGATGTCGCTGCCAAGCTTTTCTATGAGCGGCTGTTCGAAATCGACGCTTCGACTCGATCCATGTTCAAGACGAACATGGCGGAGCAGCGACGCATGCTCATGCAGGCGCTCGCGGCCGTCATAAGCGGGCTCGACAATTTGGAACCTCTGATCCCCCGTCTAGAAACCCTTGGAAGGAAGCATGTGCTCTATGGCGTCACTGAGCAACATTATGACTCGGTGGGGGCTGCGTTGTTATGGACTCTGGAGCAAGGGCTTAAAGAGGCGTGGACCCCTGCGGTGAGGGAGGCCTGGGCTTCCGCCTATGGGATGGTAGCCGGTGTAATGCGCGGCGCGGCCAAAACGGCGGCCCTCACGTCCAAACTTTCGGCTCCGGAAAAGAGTATGGTGGCCTAGGGCGAACAAGGACATCGTTAAACGTTCGCCGGGATAACACGTATCGCTTTGCTGCAGGGTTATAGGCTCGAGATGCAGCCAGAGAGATCGAAGTTGACCGGTGCTAATTTCGAGTAGCTCATATCAGCGCGATCCAAATGCACCTAGCCACGGTGTACGCGCGGTCGATTGACGGCCAATGGTCGGTCTCGGTCTCGCCTAATCGACCTCGCTGACGCTTTTTGGCCAAAGCAGACCTTGAAAGCCGTTCGGCGGCCGTCCGAATGTCCTGCTAAAATACTTGTGTCAGACAAGGGAAGATCAAAGTGAGCAGGACTTTCTTGGGCAGTTATCCGATGGAGTCTCGTGGTGGAGAAATAGAGCGCCTGATCATCCAGGGCGCCGCTTTGGAGCTGGATACGGATCGAATGCTGGCCCGATCGGTGTGCGCGAGGGGTGGTCTTGCCTCGATATTGGGTGTGGACCAGGTGGGATCACCGGATTGTTGAGCAAGCGAGTTGGCTCGACGGGACGTGTCGTCGGTCTCGATATGAATGCCGGATTCCTGGAGCATGCCCGCGCCACGGCTCCTTCCAATGTGGAGTTCTTGTTAGCTGATGCCTACAGTTCGAACTTGCCTGCAGGGACGTTCGATCTCGTCCATATGCGCTTTTTAGCTTGCACGTCCGGAGAACCAGAGCGGCTATTGCGTGAGGCCAAGCGTCTCGCGCGGTCAGGAGGCATAATCGCTTTGCAGGAAGCTGATGTCTCGACCCTCAACTGCTATCCGCCACATCCCAGCTGGGAAAGGCTTAAGGCCGCGCTGTTTGGAGCATTCAAGAGTGTCGGAGCCGACGTCGAACTGGCTAGGCGTCTCTATTATATCGTCTGCCAAGCGGGTTTAGCTGGTGTTCAGTTTCGACCATTCACTGTTGGCGTCCGATCAAGTGACCCAATGGTTGACTATTTGCCATCAACCGTTGAATCGGTACGGGCAACCGTACTAAAGCTCGGATTGTTGTCTGAGCTGGAGTTTCGAATTGTGCTTGCCGAATGTCGAGAGCACTTGCGACAGCCTCATACAGCATTCACGATGTACACTGTGGCTCAGGTATGGGGCCGAACGACGTGATCGTTTTCGGGGTTAACCGATGATCCCCAGAGCCTCGCCGCTCGGCCCAGTTTCACCTTTATCGGCCCGTAAGATGTCGGCTACTCAGACCCTGTTAATCTGCCACTACTATGGGGTTTTATTTTCCTGGAGGCTCACTTCGGTTGTAATTGAGAGCTATTCCAGAGTTTCTCTATGTGGAAGTGAACGTAGGTTGAGGTGGACTTGATCTTAAATGAGGCGCTAAATTGGCGCATCAACGCCGTGCGCCTTCGGTCGATTGCTGGGCAGTTCCCGGGGGCTTCCGCGACAACTAACCGGCAGGCCGCCATCTAAGTTGTGGCCTTGTGAACGGAGATAACCCGTATTTTTTCGGCACGAAAACAAATGCAGCAAGTGGGAGACAAGAAATGTCCGGTCCATTGGAAGCTGTAATCGTTGGTAAGTGGTCGATCGGCTACGCCGACGCCCACCACATGACAATTCTGCAATTTGAATTCAAAGATCGCGCGCCAGTCACTTTCGCCTTGCGGCCGGACCATGCCGCTCTACTGGCAACCGCGATTCAAGATCAGCTGAAGTCGCCGCCACGACCCAAACAGATGAATTGAGCCGGCCGGACCAGGTAACCTGCCCAAATCCGAACGACCTACCTACAAGCCCTTCTTACGGATGTCGGCGCTTCCGTCGCAGCCTTGGTCCACATCTCATAAGCCGCATGAGCCTGGCGGGGTGTAGCCGGCCGAGCGGTTCGAAGTTGCCGGAACGGATCAGCTGTCACAATAAGATGCATCAGAAAGCTTGCTTCGGACCGCAACGGGCTCAGGCTGGGCAGCGCGTGTAAAATCGTGACAACCGGCACCAAACAGTTCTTAGACTCGTGTTTCTGTAGAGGTGCATCGCCATCAGCATTGGCCATGTGTTGTCCGGATGCGTTGCTCTTCAACTCGTCTATAACCGACAGCCGATCAGAGAAGTAAAAACGTTCTCTTCCATTGATCAGTTGCATTCGATGAAAATTGCCAATGAGCCGTCAACTGGGGCGTTGCGGGCAGAAGAGCTACCAGGAATCGATCAGTTGAAGCATCCAACCCCATGCCAAGGTGACCGCACTTGGAAGCAGCAAAACCGACGGGCGTGAGCACATTGACGTTCCAACCGTGCAGAGCTGGTGGGCCGGCGAGCCGGGATAACCAGAAACCGTCGTGAACACGATCGACGCAAAGGCAAACGTAAAAGCAAGGGCGAAAGCCGCTAGGATAAATTTACGCATCACGACCCCACCCAGGTGACACACGCAATATGCTGAGGCTTACTGAGACGCGGAGGCGGGAAGATTTAGCTCTCCGGGACACAAGTTTTAACGCCGCACTCGCACTCGAAGACACAAAATCTTTTGCCGGTTCTAGGATCAAGAATGCTTGTGATGAACTTGGCCCTCTTACCGCATCTGAAGCAAAGCGGCGATGTGAGTTGCGTAACCATGGCTACGCTTAGCAGCCAATATCGACAGACGCGTTGATAAAGATCACATCTGCAAATCGCAAACGCGTGAGTTCATGAGCGGTCGAGAGGTGCCATGATCACGGGTTTGGACCTAAGTTATCTTTTTGTCAGTTGAGGACGCCGCGACGCGAACAGACAAAGGCGACATGCGGGATGGATGCCGACGAAGGTTGCATGCGCGCGTCCGCTGATTGTTCTCGAGGCTGCTGTGGCAGCTCGATGTGTTTGTCTGGAGGGGCGGGCGCGTGGACAACAAAACACTTCAGAAGCGAAGTGCGGCTCGCTCTTAGAGTCCCTTGCCGTCGTTGTGCGCTTTCGAGCGAGTCGTATCCGGGCTCTGCTTCAAAATGGCGTAACCATTTGCGGCCAGGTCGAGAAGGATAGCTTTGGCTATGTGCGCGCTTTGATCTGAGGCGATCCATTCGTAGTCCAGGTTTGGGCCACCGTCGCCCTCAGGGTATTTGATGAACGCGCCATGGATGGAGCCAACGATTAGATTTTCGATTTCGGTCTTCGACATGTCACCCCCGCCCACCTTTGGCTAACGAATATCATACCAAGTGTCACGAAAGAAGGTCCTCGCTCGGGGTAGATCCTCTGAAGGCGGATGCAATCTCTTGCGCTCTGAAAGGGCGTAGGCGCTGTCAAATTTCGCGCTGTGATGCTGCGGAGACGATCGGCTAATCCGTTCGTTAAGTTCAGCACTAGAAGAACTCACAAGTCATCGCGCCTCCACGATCTCGGTGATCTTACCGTCCGTGAACTTCACGGTGCCGGCCTTGTAGAAAACGGTCTCCGCAGTACCCGTGGGCCTCGTTGTTTTGACAGACCCTTTTGGCGCGCCCCAGCAGGATGCCAGCAGCTCGTCCGCTGTCATACCGATTGTGGGTTTCGCCCGGCGTTTACAATCCTGGTGCGCGGTCACGTTCGGCTCAGCAAAAGCTGGTGTGGATAACGCGACGAAGCAGCCAACAGTAAACGCCGTCACGCCTTTGCAAAGCTCATTGTGCCCCCGATAGAACTTGTCCTTAAAGTAAGCGAGCGTGGCTGCAACCTCGACGCTACTGCACGCCATAACGGGTGAACTCATCGCCGATCCCCGCCTGGATTGTCCTTGCCGCTGAGATGTCCGCCTCACCGCCGGCTATATCGCCCTTCTTCAGCTTGGCCAGACCACGTCCATACAGCGCACTCGCCAGCTTCGGCTGAACTCGCAGCGCTGCATTATAGCTGTCAATGGCGGCCTCGAATTGACTCATCTTGACGTAGATCAATCCACGTGAGTCATAGGTGGCGGCGACGTTCGGCTCGGACTGAAGCGCCTTACCGCAGTCCTCCAGGGCCAGCTGCAACTCACCGACCACAGCGCGCGTCCAACAGCGTCCGTTCCATGCGCCCTTCAACTTGGGCTCAAGACGAATCGCCTCGTCGTATTCGCGGGTTGCCCGATCGAACTGGTTCCTTTTCTGATAGAGTTCTGCACGGTTGACGAAAGCTTTGGCGTAGGTGGGGTTCAATCTGATCGCCTCATCAAGATTTTTGATGGCCAGGTCGTACTCGCCTTTCTTCAAATAAGCCACGCCGAGATTATTGAAGGGCTTGGAGTTAGTGGGATTGATCTTAATGGATTGATCGAAATCCTGAATGGCGCGGTCGTAGTCGCCCTTTGTGGTGTAAGCATCGCCGCGATTATTGTAAGCAATGGCCACAGCGCGCGTGTGTTCGCCTGAATCGATGAGCGCCGTGCAACCGATGATTTGAGGCTCAGGCGAACTGCGATCGGAGCCGTTGCACAAGGCAATATTCTGGAGCAAGTTACTATTGGGCGCCGGGGTCTGTGCCACTACGGATGCGCCGGGCAACAGCAACATGAGCATCACGCCGCTGATGAACACTGCTTCTGCATGACGTCCCATATCAAGCTTCCGACTTCGGCATAAGCTAACGCACGGCCCCTGAGCAGCGGATCCGGCACGCCGTGTCTATGTTTCTAGCAACCTCGGCAGATATTCAAGTTCGTCTTGCCATCCTTTTTTTCTGGGACTGGCTTCCGATCGGGCTTTTGTTGGACCTGCTGCGAGGAGGATGCTGCGTTTTTCTTGCTGACCTTGGTTTTTCCCTCTTCGATAAGGGTAGCAAATTTGACCGTTCCGTCGTCGGAAATTTCGATGTGGGGAGTTGTGCCTCGTATCCCCATGGTGGCGACAGGGGTGTCAATCTTCATGTCGCCCGTCTTTGCGACCTGACCAGCAATAAAGGTGAACGTTCCTTTGGCGAGACTGATCAGGGTCGAGTTAGACTTGCTGTTCGGGTCATAGACGAACTCGTTCAAAGTCATGCTCGCGTTGATTGACAAGTTAAACGATGTGCCATCAGTAAAATTGATGCCGACCCGGCCATCGGCTCCGGTCCGAACTACATCACCCTGATAGACGAGATCGCCAACTTTGGTCTGACCGGCTTGACTCGGAACGTTTGCTTGAACAAGCACCGCGTTGACGTGTTCGATCGTGACCGAACCGGTGGACGCTACAACTTTTCCAATCGGTTTTGATGCGACGTCAGAAACAGCGGGTTTGGCAGCATCGGTCTGCGCCTGAGCCGGTAACAGCCAAGGGCCTGCAGCCAAAACAAAGGCTGTCAAAACTACCCTGGTCGCCTTCACGCACATGATCCTCCTCCTCGAGAAGGTCTGAAGTCGCCATGTTTCACACATTTTCGAATGGTTACCTAGTGATTGATTCAATCACTAACCCAGTCAGATCGAATAGTACGGGGTTGAGATGTAACCCAAATATCACGCCATAGCCACAAACGTGGTCGGGCTGGGGAAATCGCGTTGTACGAACTTGCTCGCAACATCAACGACTTGTAATTGGATTAAATCGCGAAGAAAGACGGCGCCTGCTGCGAAGAGGGGGGCAGTGGGCTTCGCCCCGCGGCTGGGTTGACGAGCGAGCCAGCTAACTTCAAGCAAGTAACGAGCCGCTTTATTTTGCGTTTGTCATCTATTTCCCGTATCGATGAGCAAATGGTTTATACATTGCACTGAACTCGAGACATTTCGTGTCCTGGTAGGGACTGAGAGCAGAAATCACCGGCACCAGGCCGGCGCGAGTTGGCAGGCAGATTCCATGTTGCATACTTCCCGCGCCGGGCGGGAAGACGGGGCTAGTGCAGCCCTACCTTCCCAGGTGATCGGCCATATCAAGACGGCGATCGGTGCTGGCAGCATCACGCGTGCGAGCAGCGCTCCTGTTCAGGTCAAGGTTGGCGATCCTGTTTGCCAGGGCGACGTAATCGAGACCGCAGCCGACGGTCAGGTTGGAATCGAATTCATCGACGGTACATATTTTGATCTGGATAGCAGCGCCAGCGTGGCGCTGAATGAGTTCGTCTGCGAATCCAACGGAAGCCTGCGTTCGGCGGTGCTTCGCATTGCCCGTGGTGCCTTCAAGTTCATTGCAGGCCGCATCACAGACCCTGGTTCGTTCAGGATTGAAACGCCGTTTGGGACCCTTCGTGGCAGCGCCCGGACGGGCGGGATCGGCATGCTGTCGCTCACCGCCCTGATCTTCTCCGTGATCAAGGAAGTTCAGGCTGCGGGGTCCAACGTCACTTTCCAAGATGACGAAATCATAAGCTACACAGATCTGCAGCACGGGGTGTTCGAGCTCGTCACGAGGGACGGGCGATATATCATCGTCGATAATCCCGGGCAAACAATTGTGCTCGGCGCGACCGGGTCCATCGACATCGTCGCAAACAGCGCGGCGCGAATGGCCGAGCTACAGGCCTACCAGCAGGATGCGCTCGCTTCGTATTCGCAGGGTCTGATCAATCCGACGAGTACCGGTGGAGGGGGGTCGAGTACACCCCCCGGGTTGTTACTTTCTCCGGGCGGTCTCCAACCAATCAATTTCATTGAACCGGCCGGCCCCTCGTCGCTGACGAAACCACCTTCGCAACTGCCAATAACGTTGGTCGATCCATCTCTAAATGATCCTATTCTTATCAATCTGCCGCCTCCGTCTATAACTCCAGCTTCGACGCCGCCCCCACCTTCGCCGCCTTCGCTGACACCCCCGACGGGACTGACTACCGCCGATACGGCGGTGTTTGACACCTTCGCCGCGACCAGCGGCACTTTCCAAGCCATCAATCCCAATAGCGGCACCACGCTGACGTATGGGATCCTCGGGGGGACCACCGGCGGCAGCACAGTGTTTGGAGGCGTGACCTATGACGTGTCGGAGATTGGCCCCTACGGCACGCTGTACCTGAACAGCTCAACCGGTGCCTATACCTACTTCCCGAACAGTGGCGCAATCAATGCGCTGACGACGACCGAGACCGAAAGCTTCATCATCACGGTGACGGACGGGACGCTTTCATCACAGCAGACCTTTACGGTGACGCTGAATGGCGTGAACGATGCGCCAACGCTTCAGGCAGTAGCGGGGGCGACCTTTAACGACACGCCGGCACCTGATCATTTCAATGCCGTAACTGGGACGCTGGTAGCGGCCGATGTTGATCGTCCTGCCCAAACCCTGACCTACGGTATCGTCGGCGGCACGGTGGACAACTCCCTTAGCGGCTACGACCAATCGCTGATCGGCACCTACGGCACGCTGTACGTCAACACGGCTACTGGATCGTACACTTTTGTTCCAAACGATGCGGCGATCAACGCACTGACGGCAAGCACGTTTCAAAACTTCAGCTTCACCCTATTTGACGGGTCCCTTTCCGCCACCCAGAACGTGACGATCACGGTGACCGGCACCAACGACGCGCCGGTAGCGGTTGCCGATGTTGGCGCGGTCGATGAAGACGCCACGCTGACCAGGACGGCGCTGACCGGGGTGATCCAGGGCGC
>JBJMTO010000097.1:0-6066 GCA_045811665.1 Bradyrhizobium sp. | reverse complement strand
CAACAGAAGGACCCAACCCGCTAAGCTGCTGCCACACTACATACGCTACAAATTGAGCGTCGGTCAGCGGCGCGGGCGACCAGGGCCGCATGGTCCGTGGCCATGTAACCGCGCGGCTAGTGGCAGCCGCCCGATTTAACGACGGTCGAAAAATGGGTTACCGAGATCGAACGGTACCCACTCTCGCAGATTTAATGATTTTTTGAGAAGCTCCACTCCCGGAGTGCATCCGAGAGGGGGCTGCCAGGCTGTCGCGTCAAACCTTGAGGTTCTCGGCCGAGGTCTTGCCGCGATTGGCAACCTCTTCGTATTCCACAGTCTGTCCTTCGTTGAGCGAGGAAAGGCCAGCTTTCTCGACCGCCGAAATATGAACAAAAACGTCCTTGCCGCCACTGGAGGGCTGGATAAATCCAAAACCTTTGGTCGCGTTGAACCACTTTACAGTACCTTTAGCCATCACGTCGTCTCCGCGGGAACATAAAACAAAACGGACATCCGGTCCCCGCAAACCGGCACATCCGACGGACGTACGATACGCGGTATGGGGCAGGCTTGATAGCTTAAACGACAGCGCGTTGCTGGCAGAAACCGAGCGATTATCATCACTCCGCTGCATTTTTGAGTATTTCGCGCGCGTTTCGGCCTGCAAATGCTAGCCAAACGCTAATCCGTTTCCAAGTCGCAGTGCTGCAATCTCTGTGACTCTGGAGGCAGGCGAGCCATTTGAGAGCCCCAATCGCGTACGACCGCGCAACGAATTCAGGCAACCTGCCGACATCCGCATCGTCCCAGTTGTTACGACAGCTCCACAGACGGGGCGCGTTAGTCGCGGCCATTCCTGCCCGCGAGCTATCGTCAATCTTGGTTAATGCTTGCGATGACGCAGAAGGCCCGGCGCCGCCAAGCAGCCGGGCTTAGGGTCGATCGGACAGCAAGCGGATCAATACCGGCAGATGTTGATGGCGCGCAGGCGATAGCCGTAAGGGGTGGGTACGCGCCGCACGACGTAGCAGCTCTCGTCCAGATAGCGGTAGCTGGCATAGCTCGGCACGACGTAGCCGCCGCCGAAATAGCCGATGCCAAAGCCATGCCAATGCTTGTGACGATGGGAATCCTTTTGGACGGCAGGGCCGATGAAGCGGGTCCCCAACCCCTGGCTTCGCTGGTGATCATGGACACCGCGGCCGCCACCCGATCCGCTCCAGCCGGCACCGCGAGCTGAAGCGTCTGCCGGCACGAGCGCCATGGTGGTGAGGGCCGCTGCGGCAAACAGCCCGAGAGTGAATTTCCGTAACATCTTCGTTCTCCTTGGATGGCGCCCCGGCTGGATTGATCGCCGCGCGTAGCGTGAAAGATCGTCGCGATCTTCGGGAGTAACGTTCGTTAAAACACGCCGAAGTTGCAAGGACATTTTTCTGAATGGTTGTTCAGCTGCGTGTCGGGAAGCAGGCGTCACGTCGGCGCCATTTCTGAATCGGGCACGAGCCCGATCAACATCTTGGCGTTCACGACCGAGCTTACGATCATCGGTTCGACACGGCCGCGAATGCTGACTTGTTGCTGTGGCAACGCATCCGCCGGGAGGCCCGCGGTGACACGAACCTGTTCGGAGATGATGACTTCACTTCCAAGAGTCTTGGTCATGTCTTGCAGTCGCGCGGCGACATTGACCGCATCGCCAAGGGCCGTGAACACCATGTGGTCGCGGTAGCCGATATCGCCCACGATCACTTCGCCGGCGTGAATGCCGATTCCGAAGCGGATCGGCTCGCGCAGATCGTTACTCAGGAATCGATTCAATTCATCGACGTTGGCTGCAATCATCGCCGCTGTCCGGAGCGCCTGTCGGCACGCCGTTTGCGGGCTGCTGGAGAGGCCGAACAACGCCAATTGTCCATCGCCCACGAACTGGTTGGGTTGACCCCCGCATTCGATGACAGCCTTCGACACCGCGCCGAGGAACCTGTTGACGATGAAAACGGTGTCGAACGGTAATTGATTTTCGGCCAGCTTGGTCGATCCGCGCATGTCGACGAACATGCTGACCAGATAGCGCTCCTGCCCGATCCGATGCGGCTGCGAGCCTGCAGCCTGCGCGGAAGTCGTCTGCGGCACGAATAGCTGAAAGAAAGACAGGTCGCTCTCGGGGCGAAGCTGGCAGGCAAGGCGAATAGAAGGATCTGTCGCACCGACGCGATTGAGCACAAATGCTTCGCGCTGCGACGGCTTGGGAAGCGACTTGTAGTCACCGATGACGCGGATGCGGCAGGTCGAGCACCGGGCACGCCCGCCGCACACACTTGCATGTGGCACGTTGTTGCGCAGGCTTGCCTCCAGGACGCTGAGGCCTTTCGGCACGCGCACCGTCCTGCCATTCCCGTACGACAGATTGATCATGCCGCCACGGCGTTCGGCGATGGAACGGACACCGCGTGCCAGCAGCACCAGACCGATCAGGCCGATATAGGAGATCAGGAAATAGTCTGCGATGCTTTCAAGAACTTGTTGTTCGGCCGGGGTCCCGACCTCAGCTCGCGAAAGATTCTCCGCTTTCCATTGCGCGCTCTCGCTCTCCGCAACGACACTTCGTCCACCTTGATACAGGCCCAGCATGGCCAGTGCTGGCACCAGCACGGCGGCGGCCAGCAGAAACGGCGCGGCGCGCTTGTAGAACCATTTCATGCGAAGCCAGAAATAAAGTCCAATGCAACCATGAACCCACGCGATCAACAAAACCGCGAACAACGGCAGGATCTTGTACGGCCAGACTACCCAGTATGCGTACAACACCTGTGGATACAGCTTTTCATGCCCAAACAGCGCTTGTCCCATCCGCACGCCGACGATGTGCGCGATGATGAGCGTGGGAATGCTGAGGCCAAGCACCAGCTGCAGCGGCTCGATCGCCTTCCAGCGGAACTGCCGCCGCTCGTAGAAGGCCCACAACCCGAGGCCGGCGTGCACGAGCGCTGCGGTGTAAAACACGACGGCAACCGGCAGGAATCGCCAGAATGAAACGTGGTAGTAGACGCCGGTGGCAAGCGCCTCGAGCGAGACATTGCCAAGCGCGTGATTGACGAAATGACTCACCAGATACGCGAACAGTACCACCCCGCAGACCAGGCGAATCTGCCGGACGCTGATGCCCCGGACTGCTCTCGTTATCTCTTTCTGCGAGAATCGGGCCATGCGATCCAGTTTGAACTCTCATCGATAAGAGCGCGATATTAGGGTTTAATCGCCGCGGTGACCACCTCGTCCGCCGCCATCCGTTGACACCCGCCGGGGAGTTGGGGAGAAAGCGGCGTGACGATTTCCACCGCCAATCCAACCCGCGACGCACCCTCGAACCGCCCCGCGTTGCGGCCACTGCTTGCCGCGGCGCTGCTGATCGCAGTGATGACCGCGATGCGCCTGGTTTACGCCAGCTCGATCGATCTGCGGACGGACGAGGCTTATTACTGGACCTGGTCAAGGGAGAGCGTGCTCTCCTTCCTTGATCATCCGCCGATGATCGGCTGGTTTATCCGCTTCGGCACCGCGTTGTTCGGCGATACCAATCTTGGCGTACGCTTTGCCGGCATTGGTGCGATGTTGGTAACGCAATTGCTGTTGGCGGACATCGTCCGGCTGGTGACGCGTGACGTCCGGGCCGTCGTGCTTGCAGTGTTGATGCCGGAGGCGGCGCTCTATTACGGGCTGCTCATGGCCAAGGTCGCGCCCGACACGGCGCTGATTCCGTTTGCGGTTGCGATGATATGGGCATTGGTGCGGCTGGAAATCAGCGGTGAGCCGCGCTGGTGGCTGGCCGCGGGCGTGTTCGCCGGGTTAGCGCTGCTATCGAAACTCACCGCGCTCATGCTGCTTCCAGCCGTGGCGGCGTTCATGCTGGTTCCAAAATGGCGACGACGCTGGTTGTTCAGCCCATATCCCTGGGCGGCCGCTCTGATTGCACTGGCGTTGTTCATGCCGGTGCTGATCTGGAATGCCGGGCATGACTGGGCGTCTTTCCGGTTTCAGTTTGTCCGCGCCGCAGCCGTGAACGAATTGTCCTTGCGCACCTTCGGCGATTTCATTGGTCTGCAACTCGGGCAGGTCGGGTTTATTTTGCTTCCGGTGGTTTTGTTCGGCGTCACGTTGATGGCGTGGCGAGGATATCGTCGCGGTGACGCGGTAGCCATTCTGCTGTCCACCTCAGTGATCGTTCCCTTCAGCTACTTTTTGTTGAAATCGTTGACGCTGCGCGTCGGCGATACCTGGCCGATGTTCATCTGGCCGGCCGGATTTGCCGCGACGGCCATCAACATCACCATGCTGCCGAGCGAAGGTTTTTCGGCGCGGATGGTCAGCTCGACGGTTTCGTGGGCCAAGGGGGCGATCGGATCCGGCATTGTCTTCGTCGTTCTGGTGTTTCTGTATTACGTCGCGAGCCCGTTCAATTTCATCGGGAGGATCGATCCGATCGGCGCAGAGGCTGGTTATTCCGCCATCGTCGAGCGGGCTCGGGCCGAATTGCAGAAGACCGGCGCCACCTGGATAGCTACCACCGATTACCGCACCTACTCCATGCTGCGCTGGTTCTTCAACGCTCAGGTGCCGGTGATCCAGATCAACGAGCGCAGTCGCTTCATGGGCTTTCGCGATCCGGGCATGGATTTGATCAGGGGACGGATCGGGCTTTATGTGGGCCGCGTGCCGGACGACAAGAGTCCGATTTGGGCGTCCACCAGCGCCGTCAGGGAGCCGCTGGACCGCGTTGAGCGCAGTTGGCGCGGCATCGTGATGGACACCTACGCAATCGAAAAGATATCGGGCTGGACGCCGGAGCTTTCACCCTCGGAGGAGTCTCCGCTCTACCGCTGGCGGGTGCTGGCAAGTGATCGAGCCATCGTCAGGCATGCGGCAAACGTCATAAAGAACTGACCTCTCACGCGCTCACTGCTCCGGTTCTCGCTTGCGCAACAGGTCTTTAGCGAGATCGGCAAGCGCCGGGCGAGGCAATGCGGTGAACGGCAGGGGCCGGGTGACTTCGATCGCGGCTAGTCCCAGGCGCGCGGTCAGCAATCCGTTGAGAACGCCTTCGCCGAGTCGCTGCGAAAGCTTTGCAGCGATGCCATGGCCGAGCACTTGCTGGATCAGGCTGTCGCTTGCGGCCATGCCCCCGGTAATCGCAAGGTGGGCGATGACATGGCGCATCAGCCGGATCATCCCGAGCGCGCCGGGCCTTCCGCCATACAGCCGAGCCAGTTGCCGGATCAACCGCAGCGAGGCCGCGAATACGAACAACACGTCCACCAGCGCACGTGGACTGACGGCGGTAACGACCGAGACGCGCTGCGCCGCCGTCGAGATCAGGCGGCGCGCCTCCTGATCGAGCGGGGTCATCAACTCCCGTTCCGCCAGCCGGATCATATCGGCGCCGTCGATGATATCGTCGGCGTGACGCTGTAGCGCGGCGCGAGCGCGTGCGAGATGCGGGTTACCATGGGCGAGCTGTAGGAGATCTTGAACGATGGCGCGGCTTTCGGCCCGATCATCGCTCGCAAGCACCGCGGCCGCGCGCAGATGCAATTTCTCGATCGCTGCCAGCCGCGCCAGTCCAAACGCTTCGCGCGCGGCAACGACGGTCAAGGCCAGCGTGGCGGCGAAGGCAAACGCCACCCCCAGAAACCCCAGGCTTCCACTGCGCGCGAACAGATCTTCGATAAGCCTGCTGACGCCAAGGCCCAGGCCGAGCAGGATCAACCCGCCGACGCCGCTCCAGAACACCGGGCCCCAACGGAAGCGGCGTTGCGCCGGAATCAGCGGTGCTTCCAACGCGACCGGCAGCAGCACCGGGTCAGCTTCCGGCGTAACGTGGATGCTGCCACGCGAAGGCCGGCCTTCATCGGCCGGGTCCATGACCAGGACCGCGGGATCGTCCAGCTTGAAGGTCGCCGGCCGGCGATGGTGAGAGCGTTCGCTCATTGCAACTTGTCTCCGATCAGGAACTGGAGAGCCCGGTCGAGGCGGATGTGAGGCAGAGCCAAATCGTTGTCTGCGCCGCCCCTCTCAAGCTGAGGCGGC
>JBJMTO010000096.1:0-5388 GCA_045811665.1 Bradyrhizobium sp. | reverse complement strand
CTCTCGTCTGTCGGCCTGCTCACGGCTAGCGGCCGCAGTGGCTCCAATGGCAAGTAGTTCAGCGCAAGCTGAACGAGGGAATTTCAGATGGCGGAGATGTGCGTTGTATCGAGTGATTGACGTGCCGCAAAGGTCAGGCGTTCTGAGCGCATGACCGCAAAACGCGATAGCTTAAGGTTGAACGCGAGCAAGGGCGTTCCGCAGTTCTCGCCAAACTTCAGCGTCTACGTGCAGCCACCCGATGTCGTCTGCCTCTATTCAGAGGACCGGAAGTTTTTTCTGCATGGTGAACTCTACTGCGCGCTCGCCGCTGCGATTGCAAAGGGCGGACGGACCTTTCGGCAGCTCGTTGGTGAACTCAAGCAGCATTTCCCGCCCGAGCAGGTGGAGGAAGCGCTCACGCGTCTCGTTGAACGACGCTATGTACTTGCGGCGTCGGACGCTTCCGCAGGCGCCGTCGCCGGCTACTGGGCCAGCCTCGGCTTGCCGCCCGGCGTCGCGGAGCAAAATCTGCGTAAGTGCCGGGTGCGTATTCAAGCGCTCGACGTGCAGGGCGAGAACGAACTCGGTGACGCCCTCAACGCGCTGGGCGTACGCGTAGTCAAGCGTTCCCCAGACCTGAGGGTGACCCTCGTTAACGACTATCTGGAGCGACGTCTTGTTGAAATGAACTATCAGCGCGTGTCGGACCGGTCACGCTGGCTCCTGGCGCAGCCCTCAGGGGCCTTTCCGCTGGTGGGACCCGTGTTCAGTCCCGGCGAGAGCGCCTGCTGGACTTGCCTTTTCGATCGCATGATACGAAATCGGGAGGTCAAAGGTTTTCTCGACCGCGGAGCCGCACGTGCGGTGGTCCCCTCGCCTCTTACGCGCAATGCGGTTGGACAAGGCGGCATCCAGCTTGCTGCGCTGGAGATCGCCAAAGCAATTGCCACCGAGTTCCGCACTGAACTCACCGATCACATTGTCAGCCTCGACCTGTTGGGCTCCACCATCGCAAAGCATTACGTCGCAAGGCGCCCCCAATGCCCGACGTGCGGTGTCAAGAAACTGCTGGACCCGCGGCGCTCACCGAAGCCGATTGAACTGGGTCCCGGAGAAAAGCTGTTCATGACAAGCGGTGGATACCGGACCGTGTCGTCTCGCGCCACGGTCGCTCGTTTCCGCAAGCACGTCAGCCCCCTTAGCGGCGTGGTCAGGCGGCTCGAGCGGATCGAAGCCGACCTGCCGATGAACACGAACTATTATGCCGCGCACAATTTTTCCGCACCCGCGCAGAACGTGGGGCAACTCAGGGCGGGCCTGAGCGGAGGTAGCTTCGGTAAGGGCAGTACCGCCGAGCAAGGTGAAGCCAGCGCGCTGATGGAGGCAATCGAGCGCTATTCGGGCATTTTCCAGGGCGACGAGATCAGGACGGCGCGCCGGTTCACGGATTTTCCCGCAGGCGATGCCATCCGCCCAAACGACGTCTTGTTGTTCAGCGCCACGCAATCCGAGTCGGACCAGAGCGCGTCAGATCACTCGCACGACACCCAAATGGCACCGCCCACATTCGACCCGGGATTGAAAATCGAGTGGTCACCGGTCTGGTCTCTTCGGGACAACCGATTCAAATATCTCCCTACCAGCTTGCTGTATTTCTTCTACAGCGGACCTGCACCGTTCCAGGCGGACTCGAACGGCTGCGCTGCCGGCAACACACTTGAAGAGGCCATCGTCCAGGGATTCCTGGAGTTGGTGGAACGAGATTCTTACGCGGTTTGGTGGTACAATCGATTGCAACGGCCGGCGGTTGATCTAAGCCAGTTTGAGGATCCCTACGTTCGCGATCTAAGGGGTCAGCTTGCTGAAGCAGGACGGCGCCTTTGGGTGCTCGATGTGACGAACGATCTTGGGGTCCCCACCTTCGTCGCGATCTTGCACTGGATGCAAAACGGTCAGGAAAATATCGAGTTCGGTTCGGGGGCACACTTCGATAGCCGCATTGCCTTGTTGCGGGCGTTGACGGAGCTGAACCAGTTCCTGTCGATTGGGCTCATGGGAGGTGGTACTGGCGAAAAATCAAGCCTCGACGGGACATCTCCCCTGCGCCTCCAGGATCATCCTTTCTTGATGCCGGCGGGCAATCCGACGCTTCCGCATAGCCCTGCTGCGAGCTTCCACCCGCTTGACGATACCCGGAAGCAGGTGGACGCCTGTGTGGATATCGCCAGCCGGGCAGGTCTGGACTTCCTGGTTCTCGATCAGACGCGGCCTGATGTCGGCGTGCCGGTCGTGAGGGTGATCGTGCCGGGGCTACGCCATTTTTATCGACGCTTCGCACCGGGCCGGCTCTATGACGTGCCGGTAAAATTGGGATGGCTGGAGCGGCCTTTGTCGGAGCGCGAACTCACCCCGTTTCTCCCCCATAGTTGAGGGCGACATTGCGCGCTCCCGGAAAAAAGCGTGTCCCTCGAGCGGCGCCTGCGGCCATTTCAGCGCGACTGGCCGCTCACATCGCGCTCGAAGCCGGAGCCGACGGTACCATCCTCGCCCACTTCGACAGTCATTCGGTTGCCTTGGGGAAATTCAGCGCCGGCGTGGCAGAGCGGCTTGACGACCTGCGCTCCGGCCTTTCACCGGCTTTACTTGAACCCAGCAGGGAAACTCCCGAGCAGGGGCTTGAACTGCTGGTCCGACGATTGGCTGAGCACGGTCTACTGGAGTACCGCCTCGGCTCCGGCGAGGGCAAGGACCAGGCTGTTATCGAGCCCCAGGCTGCGGACTATTGGCCGCGCACCTCAAAGCTCGACGGCGCGGACATGATCGTTCTATCGCGCTTTGCCTATTTGCGCCGGCGCGGGAATGAGATGGTGCTGGAGTCGCCGCTCTCCCGAGCGTTGCTTCGGATCCATGACCCAAACATCGCGACCACGCTGGCGCGATTATCCACGCCGCAAAGAGTCAGCAGGTTCCGGCGCGAGGACGGTTTCCCCGGACTGGAGTTCCTGGGTTTGCTGGTGGACTGTCGCCTGGTCTTCAAGGTTGACGCTGCGCGCGGCAGCGTTCTTCGGCTGAGCGAAGGCGACGAGCAACTAGCGCTTTGGGATTTCCACGATCTTGTCTTTCACACCCGCAGTACCGAAGGCCGCCAAGCAAATCCGCTCGGCGGGCTCTACCCGTATGCCGGGCTGATAACTCCGGCTCCCGCGGTGCGCCCGCGCTGGCCCGGAACTCCAATTGATTTGCGCTCGCTCTCAACCCCGGCTTCGCAAACCGTTTCGCCCCTCGGCAGGCTCTTGCGTGAGCGTCGCTCCACCCGCGATTTCGACGACCAGCAACCCATCACGCTGGGCGAACTCTCGCAGCTGCTCGATCGCACCGCGCGTGTGCATTCGGAATGGACCAGTAAGGCTGACGTTGGCCAGGACGGCCCCGACGTCGAGTATGCTGCCCGCGGCTATCCGTCTGGAGGCAGTGCCTACGAACTCGAGCTCTACCTCGCGGTTGCCAAGTGCCAAGGACTTGAACGCGGCTTCTACCATTACGACGCGGGCGACCATGCGCTGGTGCCGATCGGAGTGCGCGCGCAAGAACTTGATACAGCTTTGCTAGCAGCGGAGTATGCAATGGGTGCGATTGCCGAGCCGCAGATCCTGATTACGATCGCCGCGCGGTTCGGTCGGGTCTCGTGGAAGTATAGCTCCATCGCCTACTCGCTCATTCTGAAGGATGTCGGCGTTTTGATGCAGACGTTCTACATGATGGCAACTGACATGAGTTTGAGTGGATGTGCGATCGGAACCAACAACGTAGACCTCTTCGAGAAGATGACTGCGTTACAATTCCATGTTGAGGGCCCCGTCGGACAATTTGCAATAGGGCGTGGTCAAGCAATTTCGGATGAGCCGTGAACTCATAAATCTGCTGGGCGGGCAGTGCCAGAGTTCGCTATGCCCGATAGCACAACTCGTTCTGCGCTGGCCGGGAACCGACGTCTATCTGCCAGATGCAGACATCAAGCCACCCATGGTAGCCTTCCCGGAGGATACAAACAGGTTGTTGGCCAATCGACTGAGGAAATTGCAATGTGTGTTGAGGTTGTTCAGGCCCATCGTGCCTTCGCCTACAACAATGCGTGGGCTAACCACCGCCTTCTGGGCGCGTGCGCCGAACTGACCCAAAGCGAATTTGAGGCCGAGCGCACGGGATTCTTCCCGAGTTTGCAGGCAACGTTGAACCACATTTACGTGATTGATCTTTTTTACGTCGATGCACTTGAGGGCGGATGGCTTGGACCGACGGCCTGGGATAATCCAATTCCCTTTCCAGCTCTCGCAGAGCTTTCAAGGGCTCAAGCATCGATGGACAAGCGTTTGATTGGTGTCTGCAACACGCTGACACCTGCCTGCCTGAGCGGCGAAGTGCGGATCAATCGAAATACTCGTGTCCAAATTGAACGACGCGATCGCTTGCTGATGCACCTTTTCCAGCACCAAATTCACCATCGTGGACAGGCCCATGCCATGCTATCGGGGACCCGCATCAAGCCGCCGCAGCTGGATGAGTTCTTTCCAATTGCAGACGCGCCGTTGAGGGCATCGGAGTTTGCTGGCCTGGGTTGGACGGAAGAGACCGTGTGGGGGCCCGACGCTTAGCTTGGAAGTCGCCCTTTGTCATTTGCGCAGCGCGATCAAGAGATGTCGCCCTGTCTGGGTTTCTCACGCCAACAAGGACGGGAGCAAGCTCGTCAATCCGGAAATCGCGAAGCGGCTGTCCGGAATCCATACTCCCGACGGGTGGTTATGGATTCCGGGCTCGCGCTTGGCGCGTCCCGGAATGACGGCGGCAATTTGGGCGGTTGCCAAGTCTGGCGGCCGGCCTTTGTGCTGTGCAGCACTTGGTGCGTGTTTCGCTCTCCTATTCTGCCTGACGGGCAAATCACCTGTTTGCGATGTCCATCCCCGATTCAAAAAATATTTCCCTTCTCTTTCGAGGCAAATCACCGGCGATGTCTGCGCCGTCCCTGCCCGAGAGAGGGGCGTTTCGCGACCGTCACGGACGTTGGGCAGGGATGCGGTGGACGCAAGCAGCGTCGGCGCGCAAACGTGATCGCAGGGCGGGGTCCAACCCGTGAGCGATCGCAAGCGCGCAGACGAACGGCGCTGATGCGGACGGTGAAGTCGTGTGGTCCTGACGCCTCGACGCTGGCGTCAAGTTTTGCGGAGGCGAGTCGGCCCGACCGGGCTCGGCCAGCCATATTCGCTAGATGACGGTGACAACCAAGCCCGATCACCGGGGAGCAACTGTGTTGAGTAGAGCTGTGATCGGCCGCGGGCGAGCGCCTTGTTTGTAGGCTCGTTCAGCTCGATGCGTAGAGATTGGCATCCCATTTCTGGCGCCGCGCGATCA
>JBJMTO010000095.1:0-17464 GCA_045811665.1 Bradyrhizobium sp. | reverse complement strand
GCGTCCGTGATGAGATGCGTCGCATGGAGCCCTAAGAGCACCCAGGTGATCGAGCCGTAGGCGTTCTGATCCCAGCGGACGTTCAGGCCCGTGAACTCGTACAAACGGATCGCGATCGTGACGAGCGCGATCAGCGACATGACGACAAGGTCGCGCCGCACCCGGCCGAGATCCTCGCGCTTGGCGTTCCGGTCGGCAATGGCGTTTGGCCAGAGGCTCGCGAGGAGGAGGAGCGTGTTGAGCGTCCCGGCCCAGTGGTTCGGCGGCGTGTCGGCCAGCGGCCACTGCGGGTTGGTGTGGACCAGAAACAGGTAGGTTCCGATGCCGAGGGCGAATCCCATGCCTTCGAGAGCGAAGAACCCAAGCGTACCCCACCACATCGGGCTCGCCGGCCCGAAGCCGTAGGTCGGCAGGCCCGAGACGTCGCGCACAATGGTCTGCCTCACTCCTCATCCTCCTTGCTGCCGGTCGGCCAGAACCAGCCGATCAGGGCAATCGCCATTGGCGGCGTGCCCCACAGCACAGCCCAGGGCGTGAAGATGGATCCGATGAAGAAGATCGTCGTTGCGATCGCCGCAAGCAGCGGCCAGATGCTCGGCTCGGGCGATGCCTCGCGGATCTGGGGCTCGGCTTCCGCAAGCGAGGTCAGCAGCACCTCGCGCCGCTCGGCGCTCAGACCCGCGACCACAGGCAGGCTCTCGCTATCGGCCCACAGCGGATCGCGGTGCTTGACGACCGGAATGCGGTCGAAGTTCTGCGGTGGGGGCGGCGACGAGGTCGCCCATTCCAGCGTCGAGGCATCCCAGGGATTGTCGCCCGCAAGCGCGCCCTTTCGCAGGCTGTAGACCACATTGGCCAGAAGCAGCGCGAAGCTGAACGCGAAAACGAGAGCACCGCCGCTGGACACGAGGTTCAGGTGCGCCCAGTCCATGTCGGCGGTGTAGGTGTAGACCCGGCGCGGCATTCCGATCAGCCCGAGGATATGCATCGGGAAGAAGGCGACGTTGAAGCCGATGAAGGCCAGCCAGAAATTCCAGCGTCCGAGTCTCTCGCTCAGCATGCGGCCGGCGATCTTCGGAAACCAGTAGTAGACCGCGCCGACCAGCGGGAACACGGCACCGCCGATCAGGACATAATGGAAGTGGGCGACGACGAAATAGGTGTCGTGCACCTGGGTATCGATCGGGACCGAGGCGACCATCACGCCGGACAGCCCGCCCAGCACGAAGATCACGATGAAGCCGATCACGAACAACAGCGGCGTCCGGTAGACCGGACGTCCATCCCAGAGCGTTGCCAGCCAGCAGAAGATCTGCAGTCCGCTCGGCACCGCGATCAGCATGCTCGAGGCCGTAAACAGGGCCGCGCCGAGTTGGGGCAGGCCCGTGACGAACATGTGGTGGACCCAGAGGCCGAACGAGAGGAAGCCGGTCGCGATCAAGGAGAGGATCACCACGGGATAGCCGATCACCGGCCGCCGCGCGAACGTCGCGATGATCGCCGAGACCATTCCCGTGCCCGGGATGAAGATGATGTAGACCTCGGGATGGCCGAAGAACCAGAACAGATGCTGCCAGAGCAGGGGATGTCCGCCCGATGACGAATCATAGAAGCGGGTATTGACGAGCCGATCCAGGATCAGCGACGTCGATGCGACCATGATCGACGGCATCGCGAACATCACAAGGAAGGCCGTCACCAGCATGGCCCAGACGAACAGGGGAATGCGGTCGAGGGTCATGCCGGGCGCGCGGAGCTTGAACACAGTCACCACGATTTCCACGGAGACCGCGAGCGCGGCGACCTCGGTGAAGGTGATCATTTGCGCCCAGACATCCGGGCGCTTCGTCGGCGTATATTGCAGCGAGGAGAGCGGGACATAGGCAAACCAGCCGACGTCCGGGCCGACATTCAGCGCAAAGGAAATCCAGAGAAAGCATCCACCGAACAGAAACATCCAATAGCTGAAGGCATTCAGTCGTGGAAAGGCGATGTTCCGCGTGCCGACCATCAACGGCACCAGATAGACGGCGAACGCCTCCATGACCGGCACGGCGAACAGGAACATCATCGTCGAGCCATGCATCGTGAAGACCTGATTGTACTTGTCGGCCGAGAGAAACGTCTTCTCGGGGCCGGCGAGCTGAATGCGCATCAGGACCGCAAGGATGCCGCCGAGGAGCAGGAATACGAACGCCGTGACGATGTAACGGCGGCCGACCACCTTGTGGTCGACCGACATCAGCGCGCCCATCCAGCCGGACGGCGTGCGCCACACTTTCTCCAGCTGTGTGGAAAGCCGAAGGCCGTTCAGGACGTCGTCCCGCAGCTCATTGGGTTCAGCGGCCATGCTCACTTGAGCTGCTCCAGATAATGAATGATCGCGATCATTTCGTCCGATTGCAGCGGCATCCTCGGCATGAGATTGCCAGGCTTGATGTGCTGGGGATCGGCAATCCAGGCGCCCAGCGTGGCCGAATTATTCGGCAACGTTCCCGCCGCGATCGTCGTGCGGCTGCCGATATGCGTGAGGTCCGGACCCAGCTGCCCGCCGGCCATCGTACCGCTGATGTTGTGACACAGTGCGCAGCCGCGCGCTCGGAACAGAGCCTCGCCCTGCTTGCCGAGTTGATCGGTAGGGCTGTTCGCGCTCCGGTTTTCATGGTCGCGCCAGCGGCCGAACTCGTCGGGCGGCAGCGCGATCACCGCGAATGCCATGTGGGCGTGCTGGATCCCGCAGAACTCGGCGCATTGTCCGCGATAGATACCGGCATTTTTGGCGGTAAATTGCAGCTCGTTCTTCTGGCCGGGGATCAGGTCCATCTTGCCGGTCAGGCTCGGCACCCAGAAACTGTGGATCACGTCGGCCGATTCCAGCTCGAGCCTCACCGGCTCGCCAGTGGGGATTCGGATCTCGTTGGCCGTCACGAAGCTCTGGTGCGGACTGTCGGCCTCATACCGGACCTCCCACCACCATTGGTGGCCGATGATCTTCAGGATGTGGGCCTTCTCGTCCTTGGCAAACACCGTGCGCTGCCCGGCATAGCTGACCAGCGAGAGGCCGAGCACGACGACGGTGGTCGCAATCCCAAGGGCGAGGATGACGCGCCCGGAGCGTTGTTCGAAGGGCTGGTGGAGGTCGAGCGGCTGATCGACTGCGCGCTTCCGGCGCAAGAGCCCTACGCCCAGAACGATGACGACGGCGGTCCAGACGATCGCCGCGACAATGAGAAAGATGAACAGCGTGTGCCGAATCTGGTCGGATTGCAGCCCTTGAGGGTCGAGCACCGACTGCCGGCCCGCGCACGCAGCAAGCGGGCAGGTCATGCACAACACGAGAACCTTTCGCACCCAGACCTGCATTGACGCTTTGTCGCACTCCGTTCACAGGCGGAACCGGGCAGGCGTACAAAGGTTCCTATGCGCAACCGGAACGGTTGGCCGAGAACGATACGTTCAACATCGTTCATCGGACTAGAATGGCCAGCCCTTTATGGCGATCACGATCGCTGCGTCGCCAGCGGCCATCAGCAACAGGACGGCAAGGCTGGCGATGATTGCGCCCGGCTGGGCAAGCACGCGCAACTCTCCGAGCATGTGTCGGCTCCAAAAACGCAGCAATGCCGTGATGACCCTCAGGGTTCCTGCGGACGTGCGGGGAGTTGATGCCCGCCCCGCCGGAACGAAGGCGCGAGATCGCGCGTTCCTGCGACGAATTCGAGGGTTCACGTGCCGCGCTATCATTTCGATCTGGTCGACTCCAAGACCGTTGCCGACGAGGGGGGAGCTGAATTGCCCGACGACATTATGGCGCTGGATGTCGCCGAGGAGATCGCGAAGAGGCTTCTTGCCGAACGTCCCGAACTCAGAAACCGTCACTTTGCTATCCTGGTCACGAACCATGAGGGTGAGGAGATCGGGAAGGTACCCCTGGATGTTCTGCACTGAAGTCTTGGCCTGACATGGCATTGAGGATCGGAGTGATCTCGGATACGCACGGCCTTCTCAGACCTGAGGCCGAACGCCGTCTTGCAGGGGCGTCGCATATCCTCCACGCCGGTGATATCGGCGCGCCGGAGGTTCTGGAGAGGCTTGGCCGAATAGCGCCCGTCACCGCCGTCAGGGGAAACGTCGACGTTGGCAGTTGGGCGAGGCGCTATCCCGAAACCGAAACGGTGCATCTCGGCGCTCGTTGCTTCTACCTCCTGCACGATCTCAAGGCGCTCGCGATCGACCCTGCGGCATCCGGTGTGAACGTGGTGATATCAGGACATTCGCATCGGGTGCGGGTCAACACGATCAACGGAGTGCTTTTCCTGAATCCCGGGAGCGCCGGTCCAAGGCGCTTCAAGCTGCCGATCACGCTGGCAACGCTCGATCTGGACGAGGGCGGCGACCTGCGGCCCACCATCCATGAACTCGACGCGTGAACGAGGTACGTCCGTCGCCGCTAGTGGGTATTCGACTTTTGCCACCGCTCCAGATCAATCGGGGGACGGTTTGGGTCGATCTGCTCCTTCTCGGGATTTCCCTGCCACGGCTGGTCCGTTTGCCGGTGGGTTGGCATATCGGTCTGCTGTCGCGGATCGTCGACCGGGGTTTCTCTCGGGTCGTTTTCAGGCGCTTTCGCTTTCGGCATAAGTTGTCCTCTTTATGATTTATCGCTGCGGCGGCACGCGATCAGCGTACGTCCGCGATGATTGCCGCGACGCGGCGCGAATGTTGATCGATGATGACGAGATCATTCCCAGCGATCAGGTACTGGTCGCCCCAGAATCCGTTCAGCACTTGGGTGACTTCGGGTGGCAGGTCGGCCACCTCGGTCTGGCGCGGCACAGAAGTACCGATCATCATCTCGAAATTCGGGCGATCCATTGTTGGACCGTGCGCCGATGAGATGATGGCGCGGAGCTGCTCGCGTTGCTGATCGTTGAGGCCTGCCGGCTGGGCGGTCTGTTTCAGATCCCGCGCACGGGCGCCGCTCATGTCTTCATTGCCAGCCGGGTTTTCCTTGGCCGCTTTGCTGACCGCTTCGCGTTGCGTGGGAACTCCAGTGCCAACCGTTGTGGCAGGGGCACCTTTGTCGGCTCCTGTGGAGGGGCGGCCCAGATAGTCTGTTGCCCCGAACATCTGGGGCACGGCGAACCAGACGATGAAACCTACAAACAGGACGGCTGCCACCGCCGAACCCACCATCATCAGCTTCCGGGTGCCGTCCTTCTCCGTTTCACGCGATAGATTCTTGACCATGAACAAAAAGCCTTCGGTATGAACTGCGGAGTCAACCCGCGCAGGAATCGTTCGTTCCTACGGGCATGCATCAGCATCGATCAGGAACGACCGCCGCCGCAGCTCATTGCCAGCGCATGAGGTCGCGAGATCGAAAACAAGGAGCATGCAATGACCAAAATGCCCCCCGTACCGCCAGAGCAGCGCAGCGACAAGGGACCCGGATCTGATCCGAGGATCGAGACGGACGAAAAGGTCCCCGGCCGCGAGAACTTCGACACGCAAGGACGTCACGGCAACATCAAACAGAACACGACCAACCAAGGCTACCAGCAGGACCGATGAATGCCACACAAGAACTCAGACACTGAACGCTTCGGTGGTCCGGGCTCCTCGCGGCAGGACCGCAAGCACCCCGAAAAGGGAGGTCGCGAGCATGAGCGCCCTGCACCCGGAACGCCCACCAACGACCGCAAATCACACGTCTCGGGAGGCGGTGGTGAGCGCGATCAACATCATACGCACAATGATCGTGAGAGGAGCTGAGCAATGCCTAGGACGACTTCGAGCCTACTGCTGATCGCGTTCCTGGCGAGCGCCTCGGTGGGAGCCGGTTGGGCCCAGAGTGGCGGCGGTGGCGGTGGTGGCAGCGGCGGCTCCGGAGGATCGGGCGGCGCAAGCGCGAGCAGCACGGGCGGCGGGGCCAGCGGTGCAACGAGCCCTGGGTCGGCCGGCGCTGCCTCGGGTCTTGGGTCGGCAGGAGCTACAAATGCGCCCCGCGGTGCGTCAAGCCCCGGGTTGGCCGGCGCTGCCTCAAGCCTTGGGTCGGCAGGAGCTGCAAACCAGACAGGCGGTGCATCGCCCAGCCTGGGCAATCCCGGTGATGCGGCCGCGGCCTCACGTGGCACGACGGCTACCGGGACGAACACTGCCGGAACGGCCCAATCGACGGGTAGCGGCCCGCAGGGATCGACCACCGTCGGGCGGGCAGGAAATCCGGCAGGAGGGACCAGCAGCGGACGGATCGACGGAACTGCGACACCCGGTCCGTCGATGCCGGGAGACGCCGAAATCCGCTCGGAGAACTCTCAAGATTCTCACGTCGATCGAAAGATCAAGAGCATCTGCAAAGGCTGCTAGCTCGCTGATCAGGACGCCGGGTTTCCCGGCGTCCAATCGAGGTCGTCCTCACTCCGAGGTTCGGGGTCGGGCGAGCAAGGCTTGATCTTTAGATCGTCCTCGAGCCTGGGCTGGCCCCCGCTGCTTTCGACCAGACCGGCGTCGTCGGCCTTTTTCAGCGTTTCCTCTTTCGTCGAAAACGTCCGGCTCAGTTTCTCGCCGTCCTTGAACAGGGCATACGCCATCTCGGCTCCTCGCAGTTTGAATCATCGACGGCTTTGACGGGGCCGAGCACTCGGCCACCGCCGCTCCTTGTCGCTGGGGTGAACCTCTAGCCGACTTCCCTGAGGTTGCTCAGGATCGCCAGGTGACGCTGAATGATCGGCAGCGACATCTGTGCGACCTGCTGTTCACCAGGGTTGCCACCGGATCGCAGATAGGAGGTGTTGAGCGCGAGCAATTCACGGTGCCCGCGGATCTGCCCCTGCACATACATCCGGTCGAAGGGACCCGATGGTGTGGCCTGAAGGCGCTGAAGCTGGGCGGCATGATCCGGCCGCAGCGGTGCCGATCCCGGCGCTGCTCCGAGCGCGCTCGCGACCTGGGCCTGTTCGGCGATCTCCGCATTCGCAAAGTTGACGATGTCGGGGTTGCCGGTGCGCGTCAGGGCGAGCTGACTCGTCTGCATCGCAAACGCCCCGCCCATCAGGTCGGCCGTTCGAAAATCCCGCTGCGGGGCTGGTTTGGATTGCGCAGCGTAGGTCGATAATCCGAGGCCGCCCAATGCAAGTAAAAACGATCTTCTCAGCATGATGGAATCTCCCATATTGGATTCCCAAGACGCTGCGACCGTTTCGAACGTTCCTATCGTCGCCGTAAACAGCGGAGCGATGCTCCGACCTGATGTGGTTGGCATCGTGGCATGCGCCGGCGGATTAACGCAGGTTATTGGCACGGCAAGTGCGTCATGATCATAGGAACGGCAGCACTGAGGGCGGTTTGTCCATCATCCAGATGCCGACCGGCGCACGAGTAAATTCATGCAAGACAGAAATTCTCGCAGCTTCCCGATTTCCGCGGGTGTCCTTCTCGGGCTGGGTCTGGGCGGGTTTTTTGACGGCATCGTGTTTCATCAGCTGCTGCAATGGCATCATATGTTAAGCGGCTGGTACCCGCTCGACACCATCGATAACGTCAAGCTCAACACGACTTGGGACGGCATCTTCCACAGCGCGGCCTATCTTCTTGTACTACTGGGCTTGTATGTGTTGTGGCAACGAGCCCGCAGGTCCGACATTCACTGGTCGCGCGGCCAATGGCTCGGTGCGATATTGCTCGGTTGGGGCATCTTCAATCTGGTTGAAGGCGTGGTGGATCATGAGATCTTCAAGCTGCACCAGGTGAATGAGACCGTGCCTCACGAGCAGCGCATCTTCTGGGACATCGGCTTCCTGCTATGGGGGGCGGCCATGTTGGTCATCGGCTCCGCCATGACACGCGCCGGCACGCAAGGGAGGGTACATGCGGAAAGCAGTCTACAGGCTCGCTAGAGAGACCCCGCCGGCTCTGGTCTATGCCATTTTCATGTTGCTGCTGGTGCTCGCGACAGCACCAGCCTTCCGCATCTTGCTGTTTGGTGTGTCGCTGGACGATCTCCTGCAACTACGCTGCTTGAATCTCGGCTGATGCGCGGTTCAGCTGCGCAAATGAGTTGAACGCCGCGGCTTTTCGTCAACGTCTCATGTCCGCCCGGAGTTAAGATGGTCGAGTTCAGGCTTCCGAAACACTCTCGCGTCGAAAAGGGAAGGGTCTGGCCCAAGCCGGACAGTAAATCGTTGCGCGAATTCCAGGTCTATCGCTGGAATCCCGACGACGGCCGCAATCCCCGGCTCGACAGCTACTTCGTCGATATGAGCGATTGCGGGCCCATGGTGCTGGACGGTCTGATCTGGATCAAGAACAACATCGACTCCACGCTGACGTTCAGGAGGTCCTGCCGCGAAGGCGTGTGCGGCTCCTGCTCGATGAATATCGCCGGCCAGAACACGCTCGCCTGCACCAAGTCCATGAGCGAGGACGTCCCGAACGGCGAGCCGTTGCGCGTGCTACCCTTGCCGCACCAGCCCGTGGTCAAGGACCTCGTTCCGGACCTGACGAATTTCTACGCGCAGCTCGCATTGATCGAGCCTTGGCTGCAGACCGTGTCGCCCACGCCGCAGAAGGAATGGCGGCAGAGCCATGAGGATCGGGCGAAGCTCGACGGACTCTACGAATGCATTCTCTGCGCCTGCTGCTCGACATCTTGTCCAAGCTACTGGTGGAATTCCGAGCGTTTCCTCGGTCCAGCGGCCCTGATCCAGGCTGCCCGATGGGTCAATGACAGCCGCGACGAGGCGACGGGCGAGCGCCTCGACAAGCTCGAAGACCCCTTCAGGATCTATCGCTGTCACACCATCCTCAACTGCGCGAAGGCGTGCCCGAAGGGCTTGAATCCGGGCGAAGCCATTTCCGGATTGCGCCTCAAGATGGTCGAACGGAAGTTTTGAGGGAATGGACGCTACTCCGCAGAAAGGAACGATGGCTGCGGCGCAGGCTTATCGACCAAACTGGAGGCGCCTGATGGGCAAGAAACAATTCGCCGCTTTGCCGTTCACGCTGAAAAATTCCGAATTGCGCGTGATGCTGATCACCACCAGACGCAAGGGCAGGTGGAGTGTCCCGAAGGGGTCGCCGATGCGCAAGACCGAGCCGCATCGTACGGCTGCGCTCGAGGCGTACGAGGAGGCCGGGCTTGTCGGCGTCACCGCAAAGCGCGCGCTGGGCTCCTTCAAGCATCGCAAACGGAAGGGTGATCGCAAGCGGACCATGGACGTTGCCGTCTTTCCCATGAGGGTCCACGGGCAGGAGCGCTGGTGGCCGGAAAAGGGAGAGCGGGAAGCAATCTGGGTCTCACCGAAGACGGCCGGCCGTCTGGTGCACAAGGCGCAGCTTCGGCGTCTGATCGCCCGCTTCGCGGCGCAGACGGAGAAGACCGCTTCCTCACCGCTGAGCGAGGGCCCAGGAACCCGCGTCTCGTCCGGCTATTCAAGGTAGATGAACCAGCAACCGACCAGACTCGCATTCGAGGAGCGACCGCCTCATGAGGTCTTGGCCGCGGCGATCAAGCGACGCTGCGCGATCCTGTTCGTCGGCGCCGGCGTCTCGATGGCTGTCGGCCTGCCGTCGTGGCAATCTCTGATCGACCATCTGCTGGATGACCTTGGACTTGAGCGCGACGTGATTGAGGGAATGCACGGCGGCTACCAGATGCTGGCGGAGTACTACCGGCTGAGACGCGGCGGAATTGGCCCGCTCCGCAGCTGGCTCGACCGTAACTGGCGCGTCGACCCGGACAGGATCGCGGCCTCGCGCCTCCACCAGCTGATCGTGGAGCTCGATTTTCCGACCATCTACACGACGAACTACGACCGCAACCTCGAGACAGCCTTCGAGGTTCTGGATAAGCCCTATGCCAAGATCAGCAACGCAAAGGACATTGCAAGCGCCCGCTCCGGCATCACGCACATCATCAAATTCCATGGCGACTTCGACGACGATGCCTCGCTCGTCTTGACCGAAACCGACTTCCTCAACCGGCTCGCGTTCGATTCGCCACTCGATATCCGGTTTCGCGCCGACGCCTTGGGAAGCACGCTGCTTTTCATCGGATACAGCATGTCCGATCCCAACATTCGGCTCCTGCTGCACCGTATTTGGCAGAGTTGGGACGAATCCGGGCACCGCCAGGACCGACCAAGGTCCTTCGTTTTCGTCACGCAGCGCAATCCGGTGCAGGAGGCCGTATTGGCGAACTGGGGCATCACCACCATCGCGCCGCCTGACGGCGTCAGCCCGGATGAGGGTGTAAGCCGGTTTTTGCTGGACATCCGCCAATGTATCGAGCGAGAGACCTAAAGCGGTCTCGTCCCCGGCGCGCTGAAACGCTGCTAGCCTCGCCGCACCTTGCATATCCCGTCCCCGGGCGCCAGGGATGCGGCATGCTGCATGTCCACAAAGCCCGCGCGCCAACGTTGCGCCATGGCCGCTTCCGATAGATCGAACGATTTCTCAGGGCCGGCTTCCTCGCGGCCGGGTCGGTAGCTCAGGAGATAGATCCTGTCGTTGCGATCCAGCCCCTGTAGCTCGGCGCGAAGCCGGCGAGCTTCGAAGGCGTGACGGAGGCGCTGAAAGGTCTGATTGCCGAAGGTGAGATCGCTCTTGCGCTCGGCCGCGGCCTCAAGGCCGTCAGGGACGTTGCCGTCCCGCGCAAAGAGGTCGACGATGTAGAGACGAAGCGAGGCTGCAGCTTCGAGGACCGGATCGAACGGCGCGTTGAGCGAGAACCCGCCATCACCGAGCCATCTTCCGGCAACCTGCACCGGAGCGAATTCGGGGAGAAATCCGCAGCTGGCCAGGATGTGATCCATTTCGATCCGCTCCGACGTCGAGTCGAACAGAACGGCATCGCCGCTTGCGAGGTCCGTTGCGCAGATGGAAATGCGCAGCTCGCCGTCGTTCATGCGTCCGAAATCGACCAGCCGCTGAAGGCGCTCGCGCGTCGGGCCGAGATCGTACAGACCGGTGAACGGGAACGACGGTAGAGGGAGACGGGGGTGGAAAAAGCCGGCGTGACCAAGCAGGCGCGTATTGATTGAACTCAGCCAAGCGGACAGATGCCGGCTGGCTCCCGTTGGTGCGGCAGGCGCGGCCGGAGCATGCCAGTATCTGCGCAAATTCTCGAGGCGATCGGCGATGGGACATCCCGCGATCAAAGCTGCCGTGATCGCGCCCGCGGACGAGCCGGTGACCCAGTCGATATGCGGCGAGAAAGAAGTGAGGGCCTCGAATGCGCCGCCGTGGTACGCGCCAAGACCGAGGCCGCCCGCGAACACGACGGCCGTGAGCGGTTGCTCTGTTGCCATGGGGTCGCTCGGCTTAGCGGCAGGATCGGTCAGAAAGGAGCTCGGTTACCAGCCGCAACCTGGGCCGGTCACCGATATCCCCTATATCGCCGTGCATAGGCATAGCGCGGATTGACGCCGCAATAGGCGTTCGTTCCCGATGCAGTCGCCATGCACTGAGCGTAACTGGCGAACTGGCAGTTGCCCGGATAGCCCCAAACGCGGCCCTGAAGGCAATAGCGGTCTTGTGCGAAGGCGGCCGTCGAGGAGCCGAGGGCTGTCACGAGCGCAAGGGAGGCGGCAGCCAGGAGCAATCGATATCTCATGGAAATCTCCAATTTCACATTGAACGTCGCTCGTGAAGCGGCGTTCCAAATTGCAACGTTCATAGCTCCTTTTCTCCGGTTCGACGCGAATCGTTAACCTGTGTGAAGCCGTTCGATGCCGATCGCGATTAAGGTGACCGACGCCCTCGATCGGAAGCGATATGTCTGACCAGTCTCCCAGCCTTAGAAATTTCACCATCAATTTCGGTCCCCAGCATCCCGCCGCCCATGGCGTGCTGAGGCTCGTGCTCGAACTGGACGGCGAAATCGTCGCACGCGTCGATCCGCACATCGGTCTTTTGCATCGGGGCACCGAGAAGCTGATCGAGGCCAAGACCTATCTTCAGGCGATCCCCTATTTCGACCGGCTCGACTATGTCGCCCCCCTGACGCAGGAGCACGCGTTCTGCCTGGCGATCGAGAGACTGATCGGCCTCGAAGTTCCGCGGCGAGGACAGCTGATCAGGGTGCTCTATCACGAGATCAGCCGCATCCTGTCTCATCTTCTGAACGTCACGACGCAAGCGATGGACGTCGGGGCCTTGACGCCACCCCTTTGGGGCTTCGAAGAGCGCGAGAAGCTCATGGTGTTCTACGAGCGTGCGTCCGGCAGTCGGATGCACGCCAACTATTATCGCCCCGGCGGCGTGCATCAGGACCTTCCGCCAAAACTGATCGACGATATCGAAGCCTGGTGCGATCCGTTCCTGCGCGTCGTCGACGATCTGGATCGATTGCTCTCGCTCAACCGCATATTCAAGGCCCGAAACGTGGATATCGGCAGGGTGACGCTTGATCAGGCCTGGGCGTGGGGCTTCTCCGGCGTGATGGTGCGGGGGTCGGGCGCGGCCTGGGACTTGCGAAAGGCACAGCCCTACGACTGCTATGCCGAAATGGACTTCGACATCCCCGTCGGCAGGAACGGCGACTGCTACGACCGCTATCTCATTCGTATGGAGGAGATGCGGCAATCCGTGCGCATCATGAAGCAGTGCATCCAGAAGCTGAAGTCAGCCGACGGCCAGGGCCCGGTGCTCGTGCAGGACAACAAGGTCGCGCCGCCGCGACGTGGCGAGATGAAACGTTCCATGGAGGCGCTAATTCACCATTTCAAGCTATACACCGAGGGCTTCCACGTTCCCGCCGGCGAGGTCTATGTCGCCGTCGAGGCTCCGAAGGGCGAGTTCGGTGTGTTCCTCATCGCGGACGGGACGAACCGTCCCTACAAGTGCAAGATCAGGTCGCCGGGGTTCGCCCACCTGCAAGCGATGGACTTTCTATGCAGGGGGCATTTGCTCGCGGACGTCTCGGCGATCCTCGGGTCGCTGGACATTGTCTTCGGCGAGGTCGATCGTTGACTGGAAAACCGCACTGGAGGATCAGCATGGATATCAGGGAAAGCTCCGCCATGACCGAAGCGTCTGGCCTCGTGGACGATCAGTTCACAGCGCAGAGCGGCTCGCGCGCGCCGCACGATGATACAAGAACAGGACGCGATGCGCCTTCCCAAGCGCCCTCGGCGCAATTGGCCGACCAGCTGAGGACCATAACCAGAGCAGCGCCGCTGCGGGCAGTCTTTGCGGCGTTTCTGTTGGGCGTTCTGATGGCTCGGCGTCGCTAAACGTCGACCAGGGCCGTCCCTTTCATCGGACGACCCCGGCCGTTGAATCAAGCCAGCGCGTTCGTCACCGGCGGTTCGTTCATCTGCTCGACCTGTGCGCCGCTATCCGGCCGCGCCGGTCCGAGCACAGGCTCCTCGCCCAAAGGCTCGAACCCGGCGCGGAAGCTGAACGAGCCCTGGCCGTCGAGCGAAGGACCTTCGCAGTAGCGCCCCGGCTGCAGCGGTGCCGCATTGCGTTCGGTGCCCATGAACATGTAGCTGAATTCGGTCGCCTCCTTGCTGCGGTCGAAGCTGTTCGGAATCGGCAGGGCGGCGTCCGCGCCCATCTCCTCGATCACCGCGAGCCATTGCTGTTGATGCATGGTATCGCGCGCAATCAGGTAGCTCAGCATGTCCTGCATGCCGGGATCGCTGGTGGAGTTGAAGAGTCGCACGGCGAGGGTCCGGCCGGTGGATTCAGCCGCGACGTTGCAATACATGTCGGCGGCCAGATTTCCGCTGGCATAGACATGCGAACAATCGAACGGTACGCCGTCGCAATTGGCCGGGAAGGCAGCCATGCCGGTCGAGAGCAGATGCCGGTGCAGCATGCCCTCGATCACATGCCGCGGTCGCTCCCCGCCGTTCATCACCGCGCCGACGACCGGATTGGCCTGCAGGCTGGTCTCCTGCATCGTTGCCGGCGCATTCTCCAGGTTCAACGCGACCGCGGTCGCGAGCATCTCGATGTGGCTGATCTCTTCTGTCGCGGTATTGAGCAGGACGTCGCGATATTTGGCCGGCCCCCGCGCGCCCCAGGCCTGGAAGAAATATTGAAGGCAGACGCGAATCTCGCCTTCGACGCCGCCGATGGCTTGCTGCAGCTGGCGGGCGAAGATCGGATCGGGCTTCTCGACCCGGACCGGATATTGCAGTCGTTTGTCGAAGTAGTACATGCGCAGCTCCTTTTGTGTTCACGCCATTGCGCAATGAGTGCTGCCGGGTTGCGTTCCTATGGATTTTCTACTGACCGCCTTGAACGCTTTCAAATTGCGCCCGAAGTGACGCGGCCCCGGCGAGGAGAGGATCTCGCCGAGGCCGCTCTCATGCGCGCCACAGCAAGGAGCGCGCTTTAGAAAACCGCGAACCGTTAGCGGCGCGGCATGGTGCCGTTGGATGGCGGGGTCGTCTCGTTGCGCATGCCGGAAGGACTGGAGGCGCCTTGTCCGCCCCGCTCGACATGCGTGATGCCGCCGCCACCGGATCCGCCTGAGCCGGCTCCTCCACCGCCATCTCCAGAACCGCCGGAACCTGCGCCGCCAGCGCCGGCACCAGCGCCCGCGCCACCACCAGCGCCGCCTCCGGCCCCACCACCGGCGCCGCCTGCGCCACCACCAGCGCCGCCGCCAGCACCTTGCGCGTATGCTGCGCCCACTGAAGCGCCTGCAAGCATCGCGGCCGTGAAGATCGTCAGGATTGTCTTACGCATCTTTCTTCTCCTTGAGGTTTCGATGTCGGGTCAATCATGTGAAGCATCCACCGTTCCTAGCCGTGCAGCGTGATCAAGCTCTGTCGTCGACGACTCCGCGTCGATACTGCGAAGGCACGGCAACTTCGTCGAACCGTTGGGCGAGAGCATCGAGAGCCGCGCGCATCTGCGGCCCCTGCATGGCCGCGCCGTGCCCGGTAACGACGATCTCAGGAGCGAGCGCGGCAAGTGCGCGCACCGATGTCTTCGCGCTTTCCCAATCGGGCGTGAAATACATCGGGGGCCCATGCATCTCCGGCGTTTGCGTCACCGCGGCGTAGACGGATTCCTGCCGCGTCGTGATGAAGGCGTCGCCGGCGATCAGGACGCGGTCGCGTTCGCGCCAGAGCGAGATGTGCCCTGGGGTATGGCCGGGCGTATGGATCCACTGCCATTCCGGCATGAAGGGCACGCTGTGATCAAAGGGAAGATCATAGAGGCGCGATCCGACGTTCACCGGCTTTGTCGGGAATAGCGGAGAGAGCCGAGCGAGCAGCCCGCCACCGACGCTGGGATCGGCCGACGGATAGGATTGGCTTCCGTCGAAATAAGGGTGCTCGGCCGCATGGGCATAAACCGGCACCTCCCATTCATTCGCCAGCGTTTCGAGCACGCCGACGTGATCGAAGTGCCCATGCGTCATGATGATGCAGGCGGGCCGGCCGCTTCCGCCAAACCTGGCTTTCGCGGCGGAGCGGATGGCGCCCGCCGATCCGGGAATGCCGGCGTCCACCAGCACCCAATTGCCGTCGCCGGCGTTCTCGAAACCGACGAAGATGACGTTGACGATCGCAAGCTGACGATAGGCGACGTCAGCGACGATCTGCCGCGTGTTGTCGTTGCGGTCGAGGTCGGATTGCGGATGCTCCGCGTCGGCGGAAGAGGGAAGCGAGATCTGCGTCATGTCCATTCGGGTCCGATTTGGTCAGCTCACTAGCGCTCGATCGTGCCGATGCGCCGGATCTTCTTCTGAAGCAGCATCACGCCGTACAGCAGCGCCTCCGCGGTCGGCGGGCAGCCGGGCACGTAGATGTCGACCGGCACGACGCGATCGCAGCCGCGCACGACCGAATACGAATAGTGGTAGTAGCCACCGCCGTTGGCGCACGACCCCATCGAGATCACGTAGCGCGGCTCAGGCATCTGGTCGTAGATCTTGCGGAACGCCGGCGCCATCTTGTTGGTGAGGGTGCCTGCGACGATGATCACATCTGACTGGCGCGGTGATGCGCGCGGGGCGAATCCGAAGCGTTCGGCGTCGTAACGCGGCATCGACATCTGCATCATCTCGACCGCGCAGCAGGCGAGCCCGAACGTCATCCACATCAGCGATCCGGTCCGCGCCCAGGTGATCAGCTCCTCTGCGGTCGCCGTGAAGAAGCCCTTGTCCGCAAGATCGTCGCGGATGCTCATGAAGAACGGATCGGACATGTTGTCCGGCCGTCCTTCGCCCGGCCGGCCGAGTCCAGGCCGGCCAAGCGAAGCGCCTGAGCTGCCGACGTGTGGAGAGCTGTCTGTCATTCGTGTTCCTGAGCGCTGCGGCCGATTGGCGATGCGACCACACGCTGCGGAGAACAGTCATTCGCAAGCGCCGTTCCTGCGGCGGTAGCGGGATTTGTGTTCTGTTATCGCAGGTTAGCTTCGGGTCCGGCGGCCGGAACCCAGCGTTCCCTCACGGACCACCCTAGGAACGATCCACCGAAACTGCGGTTGGCGGCAACAAGGCCCGTGAAATGGAGACATGATATGACGAACGCAGCCCGCGATACATTCGTGGTTGGATTACGCAATGCGCATGCGATGGAAGTGCAAGCGCGAGAGTTGATGGAACGTCAGTCGGAACGACTGGACGAATATCCCGAGGTCAAGGCGAAGGTCGCCGCTCACCTTCAGGAGACCAACGAGCAGCTGAAGCGGCTGGAGAGATGCCTGGAAGCCTGCGGGGAGAGTACCTCCAGCCTCAAGGATACGACGCAATCCATGATGGCGAACATGCAAGCCATGGCACACTCGGTTGCCGGCGATGAAATCCTCAAGAACACGTTCGCCAACAATGCCTTCGAGAATTTCGAGATCGCTGCCTACAAGTCTCTGCTCGCCCTCTGCGGCGCCGCTGGGTTCGCGGAGGCCAAGGATCCGCTCGAGACATCGCTGAAGGAGGAGCAGCGCATGGCCGCCTGGATCGACTCGAACGTCGAGAAGGTGACAATGGAATATCTGGCGCATCAGCGCCAGGCGGCCTGATCGCACTTCATCGCCATCACGGCAAGACCGGCGGTCCCGCCTCGTGCGAGACCGACGGGTTCGACCGCCGAGGCTGCCTGCGCTCTCATCTGGGCTCGCAGGACCGACAACCGCTCATCCGCGTTTTGCCGTCATGACGCACATCATCTTCAGCGACTACCGCAATCCGGCCGCCGAACAGGCCTATGAGATCGCATGGGACTTTCTGGCCCGCAGTGGAGCGATCCACGACGAGTTCGACGCGTGCGTATTTCTTGCTCAACGCATCACCATGATGATCGAGGAAGGCCAGGAAAATCGGATTCGGATGGCCAATCGCGCGATTTCCGAATACCAGTACCATCTCGAAAGCCTCTGCAAGCCGGCCCGTGGCGCGGCCGCTTCGCGGGCTTGAGGGCTCGCCCGGATTCCGCGGGCTCGTGGGCTCTTTCTGCCGTTTACTGCCGGTCGGCGATCGTCAGCTGGCCGCGTGCCCCGG
>JBJMTO010000094.1:0-2940 GCA_045811665.1 Bradyrhizobium sp. | reverse complement strand
TGACAAGGCTAGCGAGCAGGAGGGCAGGGGCTAGAAGTGTACTGCGGTCCGGTTTTGAGACACCCGGCTGGCCCTATTCAGGCGGCCAACTTTAGATTGGCCATTGCATTCTGATCAAGCCGGCATTGGTCGGCCCGCACTTGGGCTGGGGTACGATAGCCGTGCCGGGCGACGAGCCAAGTTTCGTTGTAGTGCCTGGCGAACTTGATGAGCGCGGCTCGCAGTTCTTCGATGGTATCGAAGGTCCTCACCCACAGCAGGTTCTCCTTCAAGATCCCATGGGGAGGTGGATAGCGACCGGCACGTTGGCAGAGTGAGGTTGCTACCACCCACTCTGGAGGCGACCATGCAAACCGTAGCTGACCGACCCGAAGCACCGACTGCTATCCGTACTGATCTTGGCGCTATTTTTGTCTCGTTGGAACTCAGTCGATCGACATGGCTGATCACTTCGCTGTGGCCAGGCGGCGGAGAGAAGATGTCGAAGCAAGTGGTGCGTGGTCGCGATGTGGCCGAACTACTGGAGCGCTTTGCGCGACTTCGCGAGAAAGCGCGGGCGAGGACGGGGAAGGTCTTCCCGTTCGTCGTCATTCAGGAGGCTGGCCTCGACGGATTCTGGATCGATCGCGCGCTGCAGAATGAAGGGATCGAAAGCCACGTCGTGGATCCGGCCTCGATCGCGACATCCCGTCGGCGTCGGCGTGCGAAGACTGACGGGATCGACGGAGAGGCGTTGGTTCGCGCGCTGCTGGCATACAAGCGCGGTGAACCTCGAGTGTGTGCGATGGTGAAAGCGCCGACCCCCGAGGAAGAGGACCGCCGTCGTCTCTGTCGCGAGCGCACGGTGCTGATCGGCGAGCGGGTCCTGCATGTCAATCGCGTCAAGGGGCTGCTGTTCGCACAGGGGATATCTGGCTACGAGCCGCTGCGCCGCGACCGGCGGGAGCGGCTCGATACGATCCAGCGGCGATGGTCGCCTATTGCCGGATCACCTGAAGGCGCAGGTTTGCCGCGAACTCGATCGGTTGGAACTGTTGCTCAAGCAGATCAAGGCGGTGGAAGCTGAGCGGGATGTGCTGCTTGCCGCACAACAAGTCGCAGCGCCGGCGCCGGCGGCGATGTTGCTCGATATCAAGGGCATCGGGCCGGAGTTCGCCGCCATCCTCTGGTCGGAAGGACTCTTCCGACACTTCGACAATCGACGCCAAGTCGCTTCTTATGCGGGCCTAGCGCCAACACCCTGGCAAAGCGGTTCGGTTGATCGCGAACAGGGCGTGTCTAAAACAGGCAATCCGCGATTGCGAACAACGCTCATCCAACTCGCGTGGCTATGGCTGCGCCATCAGCCGCAATCGGCGCTGACCCTGTGGTTTGAAGAACGGGTCAGGCGCAATGGCGGCCGTCTTAAGAAGACGACAATCGTGGCGCTGGCGCGCAAGTTGCTCGTAGCGCTCTGGAAATATGTGACCGCAGGCATTGTCATCGAGGGAGCCGTGATGAAACGTACCTGACGATAAACGCTGACCGAATCCTTAAATCTTCCAGGACTTGATCAGTCCTGGCGGATCCAGGTGGACGAACCGCATCCGAACATGGCCTAAAAACCGGTCTTCAAGAATGGTCTCGTCTTCCTGAGCCCCGACCGCCGCAAGCGGGATATTGGTGCAGCCGTTTCGCGCGGCGACCGAATGTGAGGTTGATCGTGCTCGGAAACGAGCCGCGTCGTGCAATCGGGCTCAGACCTAGGATACCGAACAGATACTGGAGATCTGCGGGATGTCACCCTAATACGACCCCCTTGACCTGAACGTCCCCATGTGAGGTTCGGATGAAGCGCTCTGCGACGCCATTGCCCTCGGGTTCTCGCACGAAGGAGGGCGAAGCTTCGATCCCCAGGCATTCGATTTCGTCCTGGAAGTCGCCGGACATGTAGTTGGAGCCATGATCGTGACGCAGCTTCAATCCACGCGCCACCCGGGGTGCGATAGCTCCGAAGCAGCGATGCACGCCTTGCCGCACCGGCTCCAGGGCCTCGAAGCGATTGGCCGACCGCGATGCATGAATGCCGACGACTTCCGAGTTGGCGTGTTCGACGGTGACGAAGACATTGGCTCGGCCTTCCCGGACGGTGATCGTCTGCGTCATGTCGGTGCCCCACATTTCATTGACCTTGTCGGTGATGATCGTTCCATCGTGCGGCTTGGTCTCGGTGCGTCCAACGCGATGCGGCGCGAGCAAGCCGTTCTCCCGCATCACCCGTCGCACACGGCGGGGGCTCGCGCGAACCCCAGCAAAGCGCAATCGCGCCCATAATTTGCGGTAGCCTTCGCCATGCAGGCGGGAGGCGGCTATTTGCCGGCGGATATGATCTGCCAATTCGGCGTCCGAACATGCGCCGACCGGACCAGGGCGACGCGGTGGCGTGTTCGGCTGCGTCTCTTTGAGAGCGCGATAGACGCTGGCGCGCGAGATACTCCACACACGTGCAACACGCGCCAGACCATAACAGCGAGCAACGGAGGGCGAGAACGTCTGGCTCATCGTCTCGACCTCCTGTGCGCCAAAGGGCGCTTGCCCTCCATCGCCGCGATCTTGCTGTAGAGCAGCTCGTTGTCCATGGTGATCTCGCCCACCTTCGATTTCAGCCGGGCGATCTCATCGTCGCGGTCATCACGTTCGCGCTCTTTCAGGGCTGTTGCTGCTCCAGAAAGCGCGCGGTCGCGCCATTCGGTCAGCTTGGCGACGGAGACATTCGTCTCCCGGGCCACCAGTTCCAACGGCTCGCCGCGTAACAACCGCGCCACGACCGCCAACTTACGCCTAACGGAAAAACGCTTCGGCCCATTCCCTTCAACGTCCGAAGGGGCGCCTGCACCAGCTTTGGGGGAGCGCTCCGGCGCCCCTTCGGGCTTGCGCCCGTCATCATTTGTCATGTCTGAC
>JBJMTO010000093.1:0-7260 GCA_045811665.1 Bradyrhizobium sp. | reverse complement strand
CTATTCTTGGACCAATGCTTGCCGTCGAGATTACGACTGCAACCAAGGTTCGGGCCGCCAGAGCTGCCATTGCGCCGCCGGCGCCTTGACATTCCAGTCTCAAACGATAGTTTCATACAAATGTTTGAAATGCAACGCCGCACAGCTTGCGCATAGGACCCATGATATGGCGTCGGATCATACCAGGGCCGCGATCCTGAACGCCGCCGAGCGGCTTTACGCCGATCGCGGCTTTGGCGATGTCACGCTGCGCGACATCGTCGCGGCCGCCGGCGTCAATCTCGCGGCTGTAAACTACCATTTCGGCTCCAAGGACGAGTTGATCGCCGAACTGTTCGTCACGCGCAGCCTCGCCACCAACCGCGAGCGGCTGAACGAATTAAAATCGGCCGAAGAAGCCGGCGGTGGGCGCGCAAGTGTCGAATCCGTTCTGCGCGCGCTGGTCGGGCCGACGCTGCGCGGCTGTCTTGGGCCGGACCGCGAGCGCTCGACGGCGGCGCGTTTCATGATCCGTGCCTCGATTGAATCGGTGCCGCCGATCCGCAGGATCAAGAATCGCGAAATCGATCACCTGCGGAAATTTGCCGCGGCGATGCGGCGCTCGCTGCCCGATTGCAGCGAGGCCGATCTTTATTGGGGCCTGCATTTCGCGCTCGCGATGGCGCACCAGACCATTCGCGACAGCGAGAGATTGTCAAAACTGTCGGAGGGACTGTGCGACCTGAACGATGTCCAGGGCATCATCGAGCGCATCGTCGCGGTGTCGGCGATGGCGCTGACCGGGCGTGAGGTGGAAAAAAAGGCGCCTGCGAGATTGGTGGCGCGGGACGCGCGGTAGTCGTCCTGGATAAGCGAAGCGCGATGCGCAAACGCCCATGAAGCTATTGTTGGGCGTCTTTGTGAGGAGCGAAGGCGACGAAGCAATCCATACTTCTTTTCGCCAGAGATGGATTGCTTCGCTGCGCTCGCAATGACGGCAAAATTGCTCCCGGCCACTGCGACAGATGCACTAAATCACCCGCTGCTTCTTCAATAACTCGATCTTTTCCTCATCGTATCCGAGTTTCGAGGCCAGCACTTCCCTGGTGTCCTCGCCTAGCAATGGCGGCGCACGATAGTCCTTCACAGGTGTTTCGGAGAATGTGATGGGATTTCGGATCAGCGATAGCTCCGGTTCGAAGGGGTGCTTTACCTTGATCTCCAGGCCGCGCTCGCGCACGTGCTTGTCGGAAAATACCTGCGCGAAGTCGTTGACCGGCCCGCAGGGCACGCCAGCTTTCTCCAACTCTTCCAACCAATAAGAGACCTTCTGCTTTAGAAATAGTCCCGCAAAGATCGCCATGATCTCCTTGCCATTGACGACGCGGTCGTTGTTCTTGGCGAATTTCGGGTCTCTTGCCAGTTCCGGGCTGCCGAGAACCGCGCAGGTGCGCGCGAACTGGGCATCGTTGCCGACCACCAGCATCAACTCGCCATCGGTGCAGCGGAACACCCCGGCCGGCATGCCGCCATTTCCCCAGGTGCCGCGTCGTGGCGGCGTTTGGCCGCTGACGAGATAGATTTGCGCGTAATGCGACAACGAGGCGATCACGGTGTCGAGCAGGCAGACGTCGATATGCTGACCCGCGCCGCCGTTGGCCTTGCGGTGATAAAGTGCCGCGAGAATGCCGATCGAGGTGTTCATGCCGGTCATGTAGTCGACGATGCTGGGCCCGACCTTCATGGGGCCGGCGCCCGGCTCGCCATCCATATGGCCGGTGACGCTCATCAATCCTCCCATCGCCTGGAAGATCGCGTCGTAACCGGCGCGCGGGGCGTAGGGCCCGGTCTGGCCGAAGCCGGTTACCGAGCAATAGATGATGCCGGGATTGACGGCGCGGATTGAATCGTAATCCAGCCTGTAGCGCTGGAGGTCGCCGACCTTGAAATTCTCCATCATGATGTCGGAAGACTTCGCGAGCTCGCGAATGATCTCCTGCCCCTCCGGCTTGGCGAGATCGACCGTGACCGATTTCTTGTTGCGGTTGGCGCAGAGATAAAACGAGTTGTTGTTGTTTTCCTTACCCTCGGGATCGACCAGATAAGGCGGCCCGAAGGCGCGCGCGTCGTCGCCGCCGCCGGGCCGTTCGATCTTGATCACCTCGGCGCCGAGGTCCGCCAGCATTTGGGACGACAGCGGCCCCGCGAGCACGCGCGTCAAGTCAAGGATCTTGATGCCGGAAAGCGGCAATGCGGACATGGACGTCTCCTCCGAACTCAGGGGTTCGCGGGGAACCGTCAGCCGCCGCGACCGAAACTGCCGATACACCATTTTCGGTCCGGCGTGCACTGCACTGGAGGCATGAAGGCATCCCTCAATCGGAGCGGTGAACCCTGTTGCAAGACTGGCGTTGGTTCATATGTCCCGTTCGGGCCGTTGCTTCGAAAGAGCGGTGCAATCTTGCAGGATCCACCTTCCCCAGAACCGGCGAAACGCGGCTCGCTAACCGGCGGCCAATTCGTTCTGCTCGGCGCTCTACTGACGATTCTTGTGGTGACCGTTGCGTGGGCGGCCGCCGTTTGGACCTCGAGCAGTAACGTTGCCATGTCGAAACATGGCTGGATCGCGCTCGGTCTCGGAACGTTTTTCTCCCTGGTCATCGGATGCGGCCTGATGGCCCTGATGTTCTACAGCAGCCGCAGCGGCCACGACGAGGCCGCAACACCAAAGTTCATGAAGCGCCGAGAGGAGCCCGAGGAACGCAAATGATGCGGCGTTTAAGCCTACGGTCCGGCGCCGCAGCCAGACCGTAAGGAAACTGGCTAGCCCAGCACCTGACCACCATCGACGGTCAACGTTTGTCCCGTTATCCAGGAAGCCATATCGCTGCAAAGGAACAGAGCGGCGTTCGCAACTTCTTCTGGCTTCCCCATCCGGCCCCAGGGAATGGATTTCAGAACAGCAGCGTATAGCGGCGGATTGGAAGTCTTCTGTTGGTCCCACAAGCCGCCAGGGAATTCGATCGACCCCGGAGCAATGGCATTTGCACGGATTTTCTTAGGCGCCAGCATCAGAGCTTGCGACATCGTGTAGTTGATGACAGCGGCTTTTACCGCAGCATACGACGTTGACCGAGCGCTCGCACCAAAACCGGAAATGGAGGAGATGTTGAGGATCGCTCCCCCGCCATTGCGCTCGATATGCGGTATTGCTGCGTTCGAGGCACGCACGGTTGCCATCACATCAATGTCGATGCCCTTTGCCCATCCAGCTTCATCGTCGCCACCGCCGAATCCGGAGGCGTTGTTCACGAGGACATCGATGCCGCCCAAAACTTCTGCCGCTGAAGTTATGTAGGCTCCGACTGCAGTTCTATCAGCGAGGTCGCATTGACTGGCGTGGGCTTTGACGCCAAGCGCCCGGATTTCGGCGGAGGTCGCATCGAGCGCAGCCTGACCACGAGCGCATATCGACACAGCCGCTCCTGCACTTGCGAAAGAAAGGGCGATTGATCGGCCGATTCCCTTGCTGCCGCCGGTGACGACAACCCGCTTGCCTACGAAACTGATCTGCATCTGCCCTCTTCGGAGTTACGACTGTGTATGCCACCGCGCCGGTTTTCGGGCTGTGCTTTTATCGAGTGCTTGGATGGAGCGTGTTGGAGCGGGTGAAGGGAACTACGCACTCGCCTCGCAAACGTTGGCTAGCTTTTCTGCTCGAGATGAAGTTCGTTTTGTAGCACGGCTTTGTAGCGGTCGCCAACTGAGCAGTCGGGGAGCACCCTTCCCCCTAAGTTCATCCGAAGATGAGGTATTGTCCGGTCTCCGGGTTAATGCTCATGATAAACGCGCCCATATCTCCCCGCCAACTGTTCAAGGGTTGTCTGGGGAGCAAGCCGGCGAAGGTCGGCTTTGAGCATTTGAGCGTCCTCTAACGTTCCCGCCTGCACGTAAACCGCAATCAGGCGCCACGAGCCCAGCAATAAATTAGGGAAACGCCTGGATAGACGTATCCGCCCAGTTTGCCGCTCCAACATGCCTGCAAGCATTGAAGTGACCATTGGCAATATCCAGCATCAAGGTGAGGCTAAATGGATCGCGCCGCTTAAGCGCTGCCAGAGTCGATATCACTCAATGACCTCAGTTGCCTGTGCAAGAAGCGTGTTTGGCACCGTGAGACCAAGGGTCTTGGCGGTCTTGAGATTGATGACGAGATCGAACTTGGTCGGCAGCAACACCGGCAAGTCGGCTGGCTTCTCGCCCCTGAGAATTCGGCCAACATAGATGCCGAGCTGGCGAAGCGCACTGGCGTAGTTACTCCCATAACTGATTAGCGCCCCGGCCATGGTCGCTTCCCGGATAGGGAACATCGCGGGCATCGCATGGCGCGCGAGCACGGCAATGAGACTTTCCCGGAAGCTTCCGAACAAGGTGTCCGGGACAACATTGAGCGCCCCCACCTGCTTCTCGGCAAGGCTGGCGATGGCCGGCTCGAAGTCGCTTTCGGTGCTGGCGCTGACGGACTCGATGGGAACTCCGATGGCATCGGCAAAGGTTTGCCAACGGGCTTTGCCCCCTCGGTGAGTTGGATTTTGGGGATTCACCAGCATGGCAATGGCTCTTGCCTTCGGCACCAGCTCATGGAGCATTTCCAATTGCTTTGACAAAATTTCGCTGCCGAATGTGGTAACGCCAGTAATATTTCCGCCTGGCCGGCTCAAGCTGCCTACGAGGCCGCTTTGGACCGGATCGGTCCCCATCAAAAACACGATCGCAATCGTCTTGGTTGCCGCTTGGGCCGCAAGGGGTGAGACGGTTGCCCCGCTTGCGACAATAACGGCTACTTGCCTGCCAACCAGCTCAGCCGCAAATGCCGGCAGCCGCTCATATTGCGCTTCCGCCCTCCGGTATTCGATCGTGACGTTCTGTCCTTCGACGAAACCAGCCTCCTTTAAACCGGCGTGGAATTCGGCGGAAAGGCTCGTCGTGGAAATCGCGGATCCACTTTCGAGAACCCCAATTACGGGCACCGTCGACTTCTGAGCATCAGCAGCGAGCGGCCAAGCCGCCGCCGCTCCACCGACAAGCGTTATGAACTCGCGCCGCTGCATTGCCGGTCATACCCCGAGGGCTCTCAACTCGAGCGTAAGCGATAGGCGATAAAGCTCCAAGTGGTCCAACGTCTGCTTCGGGTGATACTCGGAAGTGTCGCCGTTCGCCGGTACGTCCGTTCTGCCCTCAAGAGCAGGCATAGTCATGTCGCGCCGGCATGTCTTGCCATTGGCCGAGCGTTCGAGCGACCAGAACAATATCAATTCCCGATGTCGCTTCGGCACTGAGCCTTGCGTCACTGGTGGCCGTTTACTGCCGATGGGATTGCGAACCGAGTGCAGCCGCAACGTGCGGCGGAGCGCGCCTGGCATCGCGCCTAATTGCACGAGGAGCTAGTTGAAAACCCACGCGCGCCTGAGAGCGATTTTCTGCGGGCGATTCACCGGTCGCCTCGTATGGTCAGATCGTTCCGGCGAGTTCGGTTGCGCGCCAGGAGCTTCGTCAAAGGGATTTTGCCCGGGTGACGAATTCCTCGAACGCGGCCAGCGCGTCTTCGACTTCGCTGCAACGAATGCTGTCGACCGACAGCTGGGTGCCGAGGTCAAACAATTCCATCCAGACGGCTGGTTCGCTGTTGGAGCCGTTCCGCGGAAGTCGAAGCATTCTGATCTCGTAACCTCCGGTTCGGGCGACCGGGACCATTCTTGTTCTCTCAGGAACTATCAAGAGTTCGATGTAGGCTTGCGTGACGTGCAATCGGCCAAGCGTTTCGTCGAATGTCCTGCACATCGTTACACCATGGATGCCGTGGAAATTGGATACGCGCTCGGCACCGAGTTGCAGCGACCGCACGTCAATTCTGAAAAATGGTCGCAGCACAAGTTTTGCTGGCTGACCAACCGGAGGCGGCTCACGATCTAGCAGACAGGCTGCACGGGGGCTTGTTATCATCCGCCAATAACTTGCTTGTGCATGCCAAAGTCGGCCCTGGGGGCATCGGCGACCATGGCGCTCGCCACAGGCTCCCTGGCCGGCTGCCCGCCTGTGCGTTTCCCGAACTGCGACGGCCTGAGGTGAGTTCTCAAGCCTTCGAGTTGGCAGCGATGCGCAAATTTCTGGCGACCAAAACCAAGACGCTCCTCTGCAAGCCTGTTAGTTAAGCCCCCCTTGGGGCGAACTTCGGCGGCGTGGGGGACGGCGACGACCATCCTCCTGAAATCGCAAGGCAGGATGGTCGTCGTTTAAACCGTGGCTCCGTGCGCGAGCACGTGTCGATGTCACAACGTGATCATCGCGCGATCAACGCGGCAGTTGGAGCGCGATGACACTGCAGCCCGGTGATCGCGTCCGATTGAAGCCAAAGCACGCTGCCGTTCGCAGCGCCAGCGCAAGGGCGCGCAGGGACTGGCTGGTCCGGATCGGCGTGGTGCACAAAATCCGGCGTCACTCGCCCTGGGCCTATGTGGTCTGGGGCGACAACCGACACGCAGATCAGGAGCAGATTTGCGTGCTGGAGAAGATGGAATGACCAAGCCATCCCGGTTGTTCGTTTCTCCGCTTATACGCGCACGGCCTCGGCCCGTTGCTCGTCAAAAGGAGAATAGCAGGTGGCAGAAGACGACAAGCTGCCCGAGCCACAGAACCAACATCAGGAGCTGCGCTGCCAGACCTGCGGCTCCTTGGTTCACCGCGTGCTCGACCCCACAACTGGCAAGACGTTTCACCTGTATCGGTGCGAATGCGCGCAGAGCGTTTGGAAAGAGTAGGCCTTGACCGCCGTCTCATCAGGTATGATCAGCGATTTCACCAACCGCCGTGGAAGTGGCCTCGATGTCCCCAACCACCACGCCAACTTGGGCCGGCGTAGGGCTCTACTCGCCTGGAAAGCTTGGGTTGATGGAGCGGGTGAAGGGAATCGAACCCTCGTATTCAGCTTGGAAGGCTGCTGCTCTACCATTGAGCTACACCCGCGTGCCGCCGATGAACTAACACGGTGCGCAGGCCGCCTCAACCGCCGATACGGGCCAGCGCGGCACGTCCTTGTTCCCGCACTTCCGCCAAACCGGCCCTTAACACGGGCTGATTCGCTTCCTATACTTGGATTTCCATCAACAACGAAAGGAGGTGATCCAGTGTCTTATACCAAGCGCTGTCACCTCGCTGGGATCGCCCGCTAAGCTTGTTTTGGCTTGGCAACGGGCGCTCTCAGCGCCTGACCAGCGAGCACAA
>JBJMTO010000092.1:0-3343 GCA_045811665.1 Bradyrhizobium sp. | reverse complement strand
TCCAGTCTCGGGATTGCCGACGCCAGGCCCGACATGGAGTTTCCGGCGATTGTCCGGCCGTGCGGATCGCATGCGGGTGTCGGATTGGCCAAGCTGGACGATAACGCTGCGCTGGAGCGATATCTCTCGGCGCGACCTGAGCCGGAATTCTTCATCTCGCCTTTCGTCGACTACTCCAGCGAGGACGGTCTCTATCGTAAGTACCGGCTCGTCTTCATCGAAGGCCGGCCTTACGCCTGCCACATGGCGATCGCCCACCGTTGGGATATTTGGTACCTGAACGCTGGCATGTCCGACAATGCGGCCAAGCGTCTCGAAGAGGAGACCTTCATGCGCACGTTTGACATCGGATTCGCGCGCCGCCACGCCACCGCGCTTGCCGGAATGGCCGAGCGGATCGGTCTCGACTACTTCACAATCGATTGCGCGGAAAACAAGCATGGCGAGTTGCTGATATTCGAGGCCGACAATACCGCGGTCGTGCACAACATGGATTCGCCGGAACTGTTTCCGTACAAGCCGCCGCAGATGCGCAAGATTTTTGAAGCGTTCGCGGCGATGCTGTACGGCCGCGCCCGAAAATGGCGTGAGCAAGCCGCGTGACCGACGCGTTGCAGCGAGCAGAGTCGCAAAACAAAACGGGCGAGACGCTGGACCCGAAAAACTGGGAGGAAGTGCGTGCACTCGGTCACCGCATGCTCGACGACATGATCGACTACGCCGCCAACATCAGGGATCGTCCGGTCTGGCAACCAATACCGGACGATGTCCGCGCGCGGTTTGATGCCGAACTTCCGCGTCGCGCTTCCGAGCTGGCAGATGTCTATCGAGAGTTCTCCGATTTCATCGTCCCGTATGCGACCGGCAATGTACATCCAGGCTTCATGGGATGGGTGCATGGCGGTGGCACTCCGGTCGGCATGTTGGCGGAAATGCTTGCCGCCGGGCTGAATGCGAATCTCGGCGGGCGCGATCACATTCCGATCGAAGTCGAACGTCAGATCGTGGAATGGATGCGCCAGCTGTTCGGTTTTCCGAAAGGAGCGAGCGGAATCTTCGTCACCGGCACATCGATGGCCAATCTGATGGCGGTGTTGGTCGCGCGCACGACCGTGCTGGGACGCTCAGTCCGACAGCGCGGTGTTGGCGATGATGGCGCGTTGCTGACCGCCTATACCTCCAAAGCGGCCCACGGCTGCATCAGCAAGGCAATGGACATTGCCGGGTTCGGCAGCGATGCCTTGCGCTGCATCGATGTGGACCGCTCTCATCGGATCGTGCTCGCGTCGTTACGCGAGAGGATCGCGCTGGATCGTAGTGCCGGGCGCACCCCCTTCCTCGTGGTCGGCTCGGCCGGAACCGTGGATATCGGCGCCATTGATGATTTGCGGGCGCTGAGCTCGTTCTGCCGCGAAGAAGGACTCTGGTTTCACGTCGATGGCGCTTTTGGCGCGCTCGGAATGCTGGCGCCGGAGCTGGCTGCTCGGCTCGCCGGAATTGAGCTTGCCGATTCAATCGCGCTGGATTTCCACAAATGGGGACAGGTGCCCTATGACGCGGGATTTCTGCTGGTCCGCGACGGCGATCGGCATCTGGACACGTTCGCCGCCCCGGCCGCGTATCTGCGTCGCGAAAGCCGCGGGCTGGCGGCGAACTCGCCCTGGCCTTGCGACCTCGGCCCGGATCTGTCGCGTGGATTCCGGGCGCTGAAGACCTGGTTCACGCTGAAGACCTACGGCACCGAACGGCTGGGCGCGGTGATCACGCGCAGTTGTGCGCTGGCGCGGTATCTTGAGGCCCGCATTTTGGCCGAGCCGCGATTGGAGCTCATGGCGCCGGTGCAGCTCAACATCGTCTGCTTTCGTTATCGGGCGGACAATCCCGACCAGATCAACGGGGATGTCGTCGCGGACATTCAGGAATCGGGGATCGCGGCGCCCTCGACTACGCTGCTTGACGGTCAGCTTGCAATACGTGCGGCTATCGTCAATCACCGCACCGATATTCGCGACATCGATGCGTTGCTATCGGCGGTGCTGGAGTTTGGCGCGCGTCGATCGCCGGGTGACCTCGCCCTGCCGCAGCTTGAGCACTCGCCGCCGCTCGCGATGTAATGGAACCTTAGGCCGAGCGCCGTTCCACATTGGCGTCCGCCTGGACAGCTTCATTGTGATCCAGCAGCTTCTTCTCGTAAGCCACCAATTTCCTGGCTTCCTTCAGCGCCTGATACAGATCGCCGTTCAGGATGTGATTGTTGATGCCTTCAATGATCGGCCACGCACTCGGCGCGGCGGTGACGATGTCGCGCACCAGATTGAAATAGATGCCGTGATTAACCTGGGGATCCGGCGAAATGTACATCAGCTGCACAGCGAGATAGACGAGCTTCGCCGGAGTATCCGCGGTCTCCGGTGTCAAAATGTCCTTCTCGCGCAGGATCGGAATATTGTCGCCGTCGATCAACAGGCGGGCGCGCTGATCGGTGTTGGTGATCACGCAGGCTCCGATGATGATCCGTTCGTGCGGCTTAAGCTCGACCTTTAAAGCCATACCTGTTCTCCTTCACGGCTTCTGACGCGAGCATCTCTTCCCGGCCAATGACATCGAGTATCTGCTCTGGTCGCGCCGTTGCGATGCTTTTTGCCGATGCGACTGCAATCCTTTCTGATTGAGGTTAACGGTTGGTAAACGAAAAATGCCATCACAGGAAACTGGAGCCTTTTCAGTGGCTTCAGCCTGAAGACAGCGGGACGCTTAATTGGCGTTGCGCAGCCGCGCCGATGCCAGAACCCCGAGAACACCGGTGTCAATTCATGTTTTCTTAGAGGCTTGGTTACACCGTCAACCAAGTCGCCCGATCAAAAAAGATTGGGATGTTCGCACTCTAATTTCACACCAGAAAGGTATGAAAGATGACCGGTATTGTTCTTTCGGCATCGGTTCGCCAGAACCTGCTCTCGCTTCAGTCGACCGCGGAATTGCTCTCCACCACGCAGAACCGTTTGGCCACGGGCAACAAGGTCAACTCGGCCCTCGACAACCCCACAAACTTCTTCACTGCCCAGGGCCTCCACAATCGCTCGAACGACATCAACAACCTGCTCGACAGCATCGGCAACGGTGTGCAGGTCCTGCAGGCGGCCAACACCGGCCTGACCTCGCTGCAGAAGCTGGTCGACACTGCCAAGTCGCTCGCCAATCAGGTGCTGCAGGCGCCCACCGGCTATTCGGTGAAGGCGTCCGCGACCAGCACGGCGCCTACCGGTTTGGGCCCCCTGGGTGTAGTTGGAACTGCCGCCGATCCTGACCAATGCGGGTAGCAACTCGCTCAACGGTTCGACCT
>JBJMTO010000091.1:0-3124 GCA_045811665.1 Bradyrhizobium sp. | reverse complement strand
AAACGATCGGATCGGACATCCGTTTTCTCCCCTTTGATCTTTATTCTCAGCGCCAGAACGGCTTTGCTGCCTCGCGCAAGGCCTCGTCGCGGGTCAGGCCGAGGTCGTTGAGCAGATGCGCGTCATCGGCGATCTCGCGTAGCGCGATCCGCTCGTCCTGCCGCTCGAGCCAACGCCGGCACCCGCGCTGCCGAGTAGGGGGTGGCTTTTCTGAGCTAGATTGATGAACTGGCTTGGTCGACTCGGCCGCACGGGCACGCGGGCTGGACAATGTGCCGGTTAACAGGATTGACATCGACAAGCCCAATATCTCGTGAAATGTTTCGCTGGAGCGATCCAATAGTGCTGCGCGGCGCTTTCCCGCAAAGCATCGTTTCTCGTGCCTGCCCTAGTTTTTCTCATGAAGTCGTGCGATGCGCCCACGCCTGCCGCCGCTCAATGCCGTGAAAGTCTTTGAAGCCGCCGCGCGGCATGAGAGTTTTACGCGCGCCGCCGAGGAGCTTTGCGTCACGCAGGGCGCAGTAAGTCACCAGGTCAAGGCACTGGAAGCGGAGCTCGCGGTAAAATTGTTCAACCGCGAACGCCAACGCCTGATCATCACCGAAGCGGGCCGCGACTATCTCGCCGTCGTGCGCGACGCGCTCGACCGCATTGCCATCGGCACCGAGCGGCTGTTGCAGCGGCAGAACGCCGGGGTGCTGACGGTCTCGACGTCGCCGGACTTCGCCGCCAAATGGCTGGTTCACCGGCTGGGCCATTTTGCCGAAGCGCTTACCGGTATCGACCTGCGCGTTTCCGCCTCGCTGCATCACGTCGACTTTGCGCGGGAGGAAGTGGACCTCGCGGTGCGTCATGGCGATGGCAACTGGCCGGGACTGGACGCGGTGCGGCTTAGCCCGGAGCAGCTTTTTGCCGTTTGCAGCCCGAAATTGCTGTCCGGCCGCCGCCGGCTCACCAAGCCGGCCGACCTCCTGAAGTTTCCGCTGATCCACCTGGACAGCCGCGCGGACTGGAATAACTGGCTGCGGGAGTCTGGTGTCGAGGAGGCCGGCGCCACTCACGGCCCGGTGCTGAATCGCGCCAGCATGGTGATCGACGCCGCGATCAACGGGCAGGGCATCGCGCTGGCGCGGACCACGCTGGCCGCAAGGGATCTCATCACCGGCCACTTGTTACGGCCTTTTCCGCTGGCGCTGCCGTTATCCAAGACCTACTGGATCATCTGTCCGAAGGCGACCGCGAACCTGCTAAGATCGTGACGTTTCGGAACTGGCTGCTGGCGGAAGCGGCAAGCGACCTGCACCAGCTCAGGAAGTTCGGCCGGTCAGCGCGGGCGGCCAAGTAACACCGAGACTGAATCTAGAACAGCCTCTCACTCGTTGGTGGCCACGATCACTCTTCGGCGAGATTCCATGTCCACTGATTGACAATTTGACGAGCCGAGTTCTATTGGCGGCATGGGGAAAGCGATCTCCCCACGAGGCGACATGCCCAAGAATCGCGTCCGATTTCGGAAGGACGCAGCATGCCCGCGGTTAGCTTTTGCCCCACAAACCATATTCGCACTGAGTGGCGCGCTTCAGCGTTAGCCCGCCCTCGTCGGTTTGAGGCTACGCTGACAGTCGCCCTCGGCGTCTGCGCGTCATCGGTTGGCGTCTTCTGCTTTCCCGCTATCTCGCGCGCACTCGCTTCACCAAACCTGAAATTGATGCTGGCGCGCTGGCGCGACTAAGCATTCTTTCTCACGATCAGGGTTGATGTCACATGTCTTCCACAGAAGGGTTCGCCGATAAGCGAAATGTTCCGCTGCTGAGGGTTAGTGGTCTGACGAAGCGTTTTGCTGAAGAGCAGGCCATCGATGGCGCGGCGTTCTTTGTACTCCCGGGCGAAATCCTCGGCATTATCGGGCCGAATGGCGCGGGCAAGACCACGCTGATGGAGACGGTTGTTGGTCTTCTCGCGGCCGATGCTGGCGAGGTCGTTTGGCGTGGCGAGCCGTTGCCGGCTTCGCGGCGTCGCAAGGCGCTCTTCTACTTACCGGACGGCGTACGGCCATACCCCGATCAGGTGACTGCGGACGTCATTTCCTTTTTTGCGGGTGTCTATAGGCGTTCTGCGGCGGAAATCGACGCGACTTTGACTGCGGTCGGGTTGAAATCGGTCGTTCACAAGCGTGTTCATGCGTTATCAAAGGGTTACAACCGCCGCCTCTGGCTGGCGCTCGGCCTGTTGACGCCGCATGAGCTACTCCTGATGGACGAGCCGTTCGATGGTTTCGATCTCAGGCAGACCCACGACATCATCGGTGTGCTTCGCCATCACGCAGCGCGCGGACGTACGTTTGTGCTCGCCATTCACCAGTTGGCGGATGCGGAACGGGTTTGTGATCGCTTCGTTCTGCTCGCCGGCGGACGCGTGCGCGGCTCGGGTACCTTGGATGAATTGCGCGCAGAAAGCTCGCTCCCAACCGGATCTCTGGAGGATATCTTTCTTGCGCTCACCTAAGCCACAATCTGTGCAGGCGGCGCCTTTGCGCCCGCTGCTTGCAAAGGAAGTACGTGAGATCCTCGGCGGACGCTCGCTCTGGACTATGCTGCTGCTGTTGTGTCCGCTGATCGGTTACAGCTTCTTCCAGGCGGTGTCGCTCTATACCGAGTCAAGTTCGGCGGCGCTGCAATCGCCTGTGCTTGCGAATAGCCTGTCGCCGCTTGACGGCATTTTGGTTCCCACACTGGGTTCGTTCTACGTTGCCGTCACGCTGCTGTTTCCGTTTGTAGCCATCCGTGTGCTGGGCCAGGAGAAGGAATCGGGAGCACTGCGCCTGCTCGTGCAACTGCCGTATCGCAGTCCTACGCTCGTTTCCATGAAGCTTGTTGCGGTGGTACTGGCCTGGGTTTTTGCAAGCCTCCCTGCGCTCTCCGCACTGGTCGTGTGGCGTACCTTGGGCGGCCACCTATCGCTCGCCGAAACGTCAAACCTCCTTTTCGGTCATCTGCTCTACGGAACGCTGGTCGGTGCGATAGCGCTATTCGCAGCATCGGTCGCCGAAAGCGCAGCGACCGCCGCCATTATCGCGCTTGCGGTAACGATCGGCTCGTGGGTCCTGGATTTCACGATCGCCGGA
>JBJMTO010000090.1:0-36435 GCA_045811665.1 Bradyrhizobium sp. | reverse complement strand
CGCAGATGAAGCCATTTTGCATCATCAACAGCGAATAGATTGCCTCCTGAACGCCAGTGGCGCCAAGCGAATGGCCGGTCAGCGCCTTGGTGGCTGAGATCGGCGGGCACTTGTCACCGGTCCCGAACACCTTGCGGATAGCCTCGATTTCGGGCGGGTCACCCGCGGGCGTGGAGGTCGCGTGCGGATTGATGTAGTCAACCTTGGTGTCGACCGTCTCCATCGCCATCCGCATGCAGCGTTCGGCACCCTCGCCGGAGGGCGCGACCATGTCGTAGCCGTCAGAGGTGGCGCCATAGCCGACGATCTCGCCGTAGATGCGCGCGCCGCGCGCCTTCGCGTGTTCGAGTTCTTCAAGGACGACGACGCCGGCGCCGCCGGCGATGACAAAACCGTCCCGGCTGACATCATAGGGCCGCGATGCCGTCGCCGGCGTATCGTTGTATTTCGAGGACATCGCTCCCATCGCATCGAACAGCACCGACAACGACCAGTCGAGCTCCTCGCAGCCGCCCGCAAAAACAACATCCTGCTTGCCGATCTGAATGGTCTCGTAGGCATTGCCGATGCAATGGTTCGAGGTGGCGCAGGCCGATGAGATCGAATAGTTCACGCCCTTGATCTTGAACCAGGTCGCCAGCGTGGCCGACGCCGTCGACGACATCGCTTTGGGCACTGCAAACGGTCCGACCCGCTTCGGCCCCTTGGCCCTCGTGATGTCGGCGGCTTCCACGATGGTGCGCGCCGACGGTCCGCCCGAGCCCATGATGATGCCGGTGCGGTGGTTGGAAACCTCGGCCGGATCGAGGCCGGCGTCCTGGATCGCCTGCTCCATCGCGATATGGTTCCACGCCGCGCCCTCGCCCAGAAAACGCATCGCGCGGCGATCGATGACGCCGGCGGGATCCAGCTTTGGCGCGCCCTGCACCTGGGAACGGAACCCGAGCTCGGCGTATTTGTCAGCGCGCGTGATCCCGGACTTTGCCTCATGAAGGCTCGCAAGCACTTCCTGGGTGTTGTTACCGATCGACGAGACAATGCCCATGCCCGTGATGACAACCCGCCTCATGATCGCCTCGTCCTGTTTTTGCGTTCGTGTGTGTCGTGTTGATGTGTGGTGACCATCGTCAAACCGAAACTGGGTTCGTCAGCGTCCCAAGTAGATCATGTTCCCGACGGCAATGGGGCACCCTGCTTCAAGAGTCCCACCCTCAAATCCTTGGCGCGATAGATAATCTCGCCATCGGCCGAGAGCCAGCCGTCCGCGATACCAAGCCAGAGCTTTAGTCGCATGACCCGCTTGATGTCGATGTTGTACACAATCTTGCGGACGTTCGGCATCACCTGCCCGGAAAACTTGAGCTCACCTAATCCGAGCGCACGGCCGCGACCTTCGCCACCGATCCAGCCCATATAGAAACCGACCATCTGCCACATCGCATCGAGACCGAGGCAACCCGGCATTACAGGATCGTTCTTGAAATGACAGCCGAAAAACCAAAGGTCCGGCTTCACGTCGAGTTCGGCACGAACGATTCCCTTGCCATATTCCCCGCCGGTCTCGCTGATTTCACTGATGCGGTCGAACATCAGCATCGGAGGCAGCGGCAGTTGCGCGTTTCCGGGACCAAACATCTCCCCGCGGCCGCACGCCAGCAGATCCTCGTATTCGTAACCGCCGCGCCGATCCAGCATAGTGCCGTGCCTCTTTGCAATTCCGCTAAAATGTTCTTGCGAAATGGACCCGTTTCGCCGAGCACCAGCCAATTTTCGATCAATTGGCGCGAATACGTTGGTAGATTGCCCATGCGGCAACCGGCACTGCCTTTGCCAGCACGCAAGGAAAAGTCCGCGCGCTCTTTATCATAGGGCTTGGCGCGCGGCAAAGCGTCGTGATCGACCAAGGGTTTCCTGGCCTGGACCGGCTCCAGTTGCGAAAACCTTGCATCTGAGGCCCTTTCTCCTTATATTTCAGACCACATATAGTGATATAGTGTCGTATGCGTGAGACCCCCGGTGCCGACGTGGAAATGAGCTACAAGGCTTCGATTTTGAACGATGATGCCGCAGCTACCGTGGCCCGGGATACCACTCGCCAACCGGCTTTGACCGGTTGCCCTTGGCACGATGTCAATGAGATGCTGCAGGCGGCGGGCCTTCGTCCGACCCGCCAACGCATGGCTTTGGGCTGGCTGTTATTCGGCAAAGGTGCACGGCACCTGACGGCGGAAATGCTTTACGAGGAAGCGACCCTGGCCAAGGTTCCGGTCTCGCTGGCCACGGTCTACAACACGCTCAATCAATTAACCGACGCCGGCTTGCTGCGTCAGGTCAGCGTGGACGGCACCAAGACCTACTTCGACACCAACGTCTCGGCGCACCATCACTTCTATCTCGAAAACAGCCACGAACTGGTCGATATTCCCGACCCGCATCTGGTGTTGCAGAAGATGCCCGAAGTGCCCGACGGATATGAGATCGCCCGGGTCGACATGGTCGTGCGGCTGCGCAAAAGGCGCTAACGCGCCGTCATTGCGAATGCCATTGGGGAATTGCTTCGGCGAGCGCTAGGGATTCCGCTTGGGAGCGGCAAACAGCGGCTAAGTTTCAATCCACTTTTTCATCCGCGTAAACGCCCCACAGCCGTTGCTGTTCGATCCAGCCGTCGAACGCCGCACCGATGACGTGGCACCAGGCTGCGGCGCAACGCTTCACCTGCGCGACGACGCCGGCCTGCAGTCTGGCGACGACAGCGCTGGTTGAATCGGCGCGCTCATAGAGCGGCGCGAGATCGTCCTTGCTCTTCATCGTAATCACAGCCGTGCGGCGCCCCGACAGCAGCGAGTGATAGACCCAACCCTCCGAGCCTTCGGAGTCGCGTACCCGGCGCCAATTTTCGAATTCGGCCGTGATTTCGACCGGCAGACCGGAGCGGGTGTAGACCCAGGCCACGTCGTTGTCCTTGGTCGGACCGGCTCTCACGTTCACATGATCGGATTTGAGACTGACGTAGCGCGGCACCGGCAAGCCGCTCGAGGTCATGGACGCATCCTTCGCCGAAAATCCTGAGCTGGCGGAGGCGCCGAGCACACACGCGGCAAGCACCATCACAGAACCAAAACGCCACACTACCAGCATCCACCCGTCTCCTGCCGAGAGCTTCACTCAAGTTCCTTGAGTTGATCCCTGCAACGCCCCAAACCTATAACCCTCGCCCAAAATGCCTTGGCTTGATTCCCTCAGGTTTTGCAGGGTTCTTGTCTTGGCCCGGCCTTCTGCTAGAGAGGCAGAACAGGGAAACAGAACAACCCGAGCCGATTTCCATCCAAACGGAAAATCGGGAACCTAAGGAAACGCCGAGACTCCGCGGCAGCGGCAGTCTCGAACAACCGGGTTAATGAGGTCTGAACGGCCTCACGAGAGAAGGGCATGTCGGTTAAGAAAAAGCCTCTCGTTGTCGTCACGCGCAAGCTGCCGGACTCCATTGAGACCCGGATGCGCGAGCTGTTCGACGCCCGCCTCAATCTCGACGACACGCCGTTAACACCCGAACAGATTGCCGAAGCGGTGCGCTCGGCGGACGTGTTGGTGCCTACAGTTACGGATTCAATCAGCGAGGAACTGCTCAAGCAGCCCGACTGCAAGGTCCGGCTGATCGCGAATTTCGGCAACGGCGTCGATAATATCGACGTGGCGGCAGCGCACGCGCGCGGCATCACGGTCACCAACACGCCCAAAGTCCTGACCGAAGATACCGCGGACATGACGATGGCGCTGATCCTTGCAGTGCCGCGGCGGCTGATCGAAGGCGCCTCCATTTTCACCGAAGGCAAGAACTGGGCGGGCTGGTCCCCGACATGGATGCTCGGTCACCGCATTGGCGGGAAAAGGCTCGGCATCATCGGAATGGGACGCATCGGGCAGGCCGTGGCGCGCCGGGCGCGATCGTTCGGGCTGCAGATCCACTACCACAACCGTCGTCCGGTCGCGCCGCGCATTGCCGATGAACTCGGCGCCACGTATTGGGAGAGCCTGGACCAGATGCTGGCGCGGATGGATATCATCTCCGTGAACTGCCCGCACACGCCGGCGACCTTCCATTTGCTGTCGGCGCGCCGGTTGAAGCTCATTCGCAAAGACGCCTACATCGTCAATACCGCGCGCGGTGAAGTGATCGACGAGGAAACGCTGACGAAGCTGATCGAGACCGGCGAGATTGCCGGCGCCGGTCTCGATGTGTTCGAACATGAGCCCGCCGTCAATCCGAAGCTGGTGCGGCTTGCTCGCGCGGGCAAGGTGACCTTGCTGCCGCATATGGGGTCGGCGACGATGGAGGGCCGGGTCGAGATGGGCGAAAAGGTGATCATCAACATCCGCACCTTCCTCGACAATCACAAGCCGCCGGATCGCGTGCTCTTGAGCATGCTTTAGTTTTCTCGCCGCATTGGACTAGGCGGCCTATGCGTGCCCGCTAAGGTCGGTGATCACCAGCGCATCGCCGTTCAGCGGGTTCAGCGGATCTCGCGCGTAGCGCAACGTCTCGAACCGCATCGCGCGGGCGTCAACCATCAGCAATCGCCCGACCAGCCCCTCTCCGAAACCAACTATTTCGCGAATGGCCTCAAGGGCCATCATCGACCCGAGCACACCAGCCAGCGCTCCCATCACTCCCGCCTCCGCGCAAGCCGGCACCGTGCCGGGCGGCGGCGGCTCGGGAAACAGGCAACGATAGGTCGGATGGAATTGGCCATCTGCGTTTTTCTCGTGGGCGCGGATCGTCGTCAGCGATCCGTCGAACACGCCGAGCGCCCCCGTTATCAACGGCTTGCCGGCGAGGAAACATGCATCCGAGACCAGATATCGGGTTTCGAAATTGTCCGAGCCATCGAGTATCAGATCGTAACCGCCGATCAGCGTCATTGCATTGCCGGCCTTCAGGCGGGTGGCGTGCGCGGCGAACCTCACATGAGGATTGAGCGCATGGATGCGGTCGGCCGCCGTGTCGACCTTGCGTCGTCCGATATCCGGCGTTGAATGAATGATCTGACGCTGTAGATTCGACAGCGAGACGATATCGTCATCGACTACACCCAACGCGCCGATGCCCGCGGCCGCAAGATACATCAATGCTGGCGCGCCGAGGCCTCCCGCACCGATCACCAGCACGGATGCTTCCTTCAATGCAATCTGGCCGGGGCCGCCGACTTCACGCAGGACGATGTGACGGGCGTATCGTTCGAGCTCGTCGGCGCTCAGCATGGTGAGGTCAATTCCTGTGCTCGCCTTCTCTTTATCACGCCTTGCGGTATCGCCAATTGTTCGTTGAACGCTTGCGCTGCGTGTTGGCTACCAGGCAGATGTGCTTGATCGACCTGGCGTCAATAACCCCGAGACGTCTGATGGCATCGACCGTGGCGTAAACGCGCCGATGGTTCTCAGGCAAGGTCAAAGCGAACGCCCGGACGCGCCAATCCTCCCGCCAGCGCGACAGGCGTGCCGTCCGCGCGCCAGCAAGCCGCGCCCGTAAGGCGACCATCTTCGTGGAATTGAATGCCGTTCATGCCCCCGGCAACCGTCGGCACCGCTTGAACGTCATGGCCCATCGATTTCAGATCATGACGGACACGGTCAGGAACAGCGGATTCGAGCTCTAGCGCGTTTCCTTCCGTCCAGACGCGTGGCGCCTCGAATGCCTCCTGCAGGCTCATGCCATGATCGATCAGATTGATCAGCGCCTGTAGCGCGCTTGGAAAGATCCGTTTTCCCCCAGGCAGGCCGAGCGCATAGACCAGCCTACCCGCCCGCAGCGCCATTATTGGCGACATTGAGGTGGTGACGCGCTTGCCGGGCGCCAGCGACAACGCGTGACCCGGCCGCGGGTCGTAGAGATGCATATAGTTGTTCGGCACAGCCCCGAGGCCCGGAATCAAGAACTTCGCGCCGAAAAGATCGTTGATGGTCTGCGTCGTGGCCACCACATTTCCCATGGCATCGGCCGCGGTCATGTGTGTGGTGTGGGCGGCTTCGAGCTGGGCCACGCCGGCCCCCCAGCGTTGGGCTCGGGCAGGATCAATGGCGGCGCGGCGCTCGTTCGCATACTCTTTGGAGATCAGGCGCTCGACCGGGACCCGGATGAAATCCGGGTCCCCGCTGGCAGCCGCGCGATCGGCGAAGGCGATCTTCAGTACCTCGGCCAAAAGGTGGATTGTCTGGGCGGTGCCGAACCCTGTGGTGGCGAGGTCGTAGCCTTCGAGAATGTTCAGCATCTGCACGATGTGCACGCCAGACGCGGCGGGAGGCGGCGGACCGAGAATCTCCCAGCCTCGATATGCACCCCGGATCGGCTTTCGTTCGACGGTCTTATACGCTGCAAGGTCCTGATGGCTGATGAAACCGCCATGTGTCTGCATGTAGTTCACGAGCATGTCGCCGAGCGGGCCATGATAGAGCGCAGCCTCCCCATGACGCGAAATGTATGTCAGTGTCTCGGCATACTCAGATTGCACCACCCGATCGCCGGGTTTCAGCGGCAATCCTTTCGGCAGGTAGATCGCCGCCATCGGCTTGTCCCTCAGCATCGTCGGCGCGCCGTCGACGATGCATTCGTGCAGATATGGCGTGACCGCAAATCCGCGGGAGGCGTGTTTGATCGCCGGCTGCATCACATCCGCAAGCGGCATCGTCCCGAATCTGCTCAGCGTCTCGCACCAGGCCTTGAGCGAGCCGGGCACCGCGACCGCCTTTGGGCCGATAAGATTTTCGTCCCCGATCGTGTCGAACACATTATCGGCCGAACCGGGTTTCGATGCATATGTGTCCGGCTGGACTGCAAGCGGGACGGTGCTCTGGCCGTCGATGAAGCGGTGACTGCCGTCGCTCAGGCGAATGTGGGCCATGCCACCGCCAATGATCCCGACCATCATCGGTTCGACGACGGTCAGAGTGAATAGCGTGGCAATGGCGGCATCGATGGCGTTGCCGCCGCCCGCCAGCATCTCGGCGCCCGCAGCCGAGGCGAGCGGATGGTTGCTGACGACCATGCCGCGGCTGCCGGAGGCCGGGCGTTTCTGGGGTTCGAAATGCGTTGCCGCGCGATCCCGCCAGTTTTTGATCATGATGCAGTGTACTCTTTGGCCGGCGCAGGAGCGCCTATCGCCGATAATCTCGTGATTTGATGGCGCGTCAAGAGAAGCTGCAATTGGCGGGACAGGTACATTCAACCCATAAAGAAACCCCGGCACGAAGGCCGGGGTTTTGGTACCTGGAAGTCAGTTCGCTGACGACTTGCAGACCTGATCGAGCCCCTTCCTATTCCGGCACCGACTGGCCTGAGCCACCCAACTCGGCCGGAAAGTCCTTCAACTTGGGCAAACCGTCTTTCATCGGCAGCACCGTCTCCGCATAGTTGACGTGAACGCCCGGCACGAAGTTGAGGGTCGGGATCGTCGCCGCAAATACGTCGATCAGCCCGAGCGGCGCATGGCCGGTCATCAGGTGCCCCCCGCATTTCTTGCAATATTGACGCTGGCTCAGCGGCGTCTTCTGGAACATCGCGATGTTCTCACCACCGGACTTGACCTTTACTGCGTCCGTCTTCCACAGAGTGAACGCGTTCACCGGTCCGCCGGACCAGGAGCGGCAGGAACGGCAATGACAATATCCCATCCCCTCCGGAGCGCCGGTGACTTCGATTTCGACAGCACCGCAGAAACAGCTTCCAATGTGACCCATGATCTACGCCTTTCCTCAATGACTCAAAGCTGGAGCGAATATTGGCCCTCGGCATCGCCCGGTCCAGTTCAGGAACTGTACCGCATCAAAATGTGTCTCGGGCCTGAAAGCAGCTCGACCCTGTCGCTCCCTAACTCGCGAGCTTCCGTTCCTTAGCAAACGGACTTAGACCCAGCCAAGTCTGCATTGCTGTTGCAAGCTGGCGCTTTCCGGTCAGCGTCATTCGCCGGTTCGCGACCGCAGTACGCACCGTGTCTAGCCCCATCCAGATTGCGGTCATGGTCCGCAGGTCCACGGATACATAAAGATCGACGTCGAAGCCCGGATCGACCGAGCAGAGATCGACGCCGGTTTCGGGATCCACGATCAGCCACCAACGTCGTTGAGTGGCCGGCAGTTCGGGATAGACGAATTCGATGACACTGCGGGCCGGCGGCATCGGCGTTGTATTCAGATTGCGGCGCATATCCCACATCAGGAGTTGAACATCCAGATGCTGGAGCGACAGATCGGCCTCGATCCGACGCTGTCCCCACACCCCGAAAGCCTCGACGATCGGCCCCAGTTCGAGCCCGGACTCGGTCAAGCGATAGTCGAACACGCCGGGCTCACCGGAGGCCTTGCGCATGATGATTCCGGCGGCCTCGAGGTCCTTGAGGCGCTGCGAGAGCAAGGCCGGCGACATCCGCGGGACGCCGCGACGCAGTTCGTTGAAGCGGGTCGATCCGGCGATCAGTTCGCGCAAGAGAACAACGGTCCAGCGCGTACACAATATCTCCGCAGCCATCGCTACCGGACAGAACTGCTTATAGCTGCCTATTGTCATCGTTTCCTCCACCTGAAGGGCGAGGAAAAACCTACCCGCAGAATGGGCAGGCTGCCTAGTTCAGTTTCTGTATCGGGACGGTTCATTTCCTGAACTAGAAGGCCCGCGCCGTGGAGCCGTAGTTGCGGCAGTTGCGAGCGCAACCCGCAAGGCTCGACTTGCGCCATCACCCGCGGCCCTCGACCGCAATTCAAATAAAGGACAATATCGATGCACAACCACCTCATTAAAGCAGCCCTGCTTCGCCTCGTTATGCGCGGTGCGCTGGCCTGTATCACTCTGTCGCCAGCGTCCGCCGCGACGCTCTCGCGTACCGCTGATGTCAACGCTACCGTCTCGGCGGTCTGGTCGTTGATCGGGCCATTTTGCGCGATAAAGGATTGGCTGCCGCCCGTCAGGACCTGCACCGAGAAAGCAGGCGCAACGCTGGAACGAACCCTGGTCACCAAGGATGGCAAGGCCACGTTCATTGAGGCGCAGACCGCACGCAGCGACGCCGAGCACAGCTATTCCTACACTTTCAGGTCAAGCCCGTTACCGGTGACGGATTACGTCTCGACCATCAAGGTAGTGGCCAAGACCAACGGAGTTTCCACCGTGATCTGGAGCAGCAGCTTCGTTCCGAACGAGGGCAAGGAGAAGGAGGCGCTTGAAGCGTTGACCGGCATCTACGATTCCGGACTCACCATGATCAAATCCAAGTTCATGAACTAGATCGCACTAAATTAGCTCACCGGCGGGCGGCCTTCCCGGCCGCCGGGGAGCAAAATATGGTCACGCAACTGAACGGTGCGCCCACGCCCCGAATTACTTCTGGCACTTCGGGCACCAGAACGTCGACCGGCCGTTCTGGGTAAAGCGCCGCACGACGCCGCTGCAACTGGCCGTCGAGCATTTCTCGCCCTCGCGGTCGTAGACCTGAAAAGAGTGCTGGAAGTAACCGAGTTCGCCGGAGGTCTGTCGATGATCGCGCAAGGAGGAGCCGCCCGCCTTGATCGCCTGATTCAGGACCGCGTGAATTGCGCCAACAAGCCGGCGGGCATGATCGCTCGGCTCGCCGCCTGGCATTCCCTTGCGTTGCCCGGATTTGGTAGCGAGGGTCGCGGCCAGCCTTCGTGGCGACAGATGCGAGCGATAAAGCGCCTCGCAGACATAGATGTTGCCCAATCCCGCCACTACACGCTGGTCGAGCAGCGCCGCTTTCAGGCTGGTTTTCTTGTTGGCGCAGGAGCGCGCCAGCATGGCTGCGTCGAATTCATTCCCGAGGGGCTCCGGGCCTAGATCGCGCAGCAGCGGTTCCTGCTCGATTGCCCGGCGAGCGATGATCTTCATATAGCCGAAGCGCCGGGGGTCGTTGAAAACGACGGATGCGCCCGATGACATGTGGAACACCACATGATCATGCGCGCGGTCTTCAGCCCGCGGATGGTGAAAACTACCGGCCGTTTTCTGCTGCTCGCCCATCACGACGCGGAATGAGCCCGACATCCCCAGGTGCATCAGCAGCACATCGCCCGAGGTGAGGTCTGCCAGAAGATATTTAGCGCGCCGGCCGAGCCCGGTGACGGTCTGGCCGGTCAACCGGCGGGCAAAATCACGCTGAAACGGAAAGCGCAGGTCTTTGCGCCTGACCTCCATCCGAGCGATCCGCGACCCCTCCATGACGGGCTGCAGGCCGCGGCGGACGGTCTCGACTTCGGGCAGTTCGGGCATTGAAGGGCGTTCACCTTGTGAAGCCGACGTGATAGCCGGATTGCGGCGGGCGCGCTATGGTCCGGAGCTTGCTGGGTTTTGAGGCGTTAAAGGCATGAATCGGACTGATGAAACCGCGCATTTCGGCTTCAGGGACGTTCCCCTGGTCGAAAAGCAGGCGCTGGTGAACGACGTCTTTCACAGCGTGGCGGGGCGTTACGACCTGATGAACGACTTGATGTCGGCGGGCCTGCATCGGGTTTGGAAACAGGCGATGATCAACGCGCTCAACCCCCCGCGGGGCGATGCGCCTTTCAGGCTGCTCGATGTCGCCGGCGGCACCGGGGACATTGCATTCCGCGCAGCGAGCGTAGCAGGCGCGGGATTTAGCGCGACCGTATGCGACATCAATTCCGATATGCTCAATGTCGGGCGAGAGCGCGCGGCGCGCCAGCTAGAAGAGCGTGTGAGCTTCGTGGACGGCAATGCCGAGGCGCTGGCGTTTTCGGATCGCAGTTTCGACGCCTACAGCATCGCGTTCGGTATCCGCAACGTACCGAGGATCGATCTTGCCCTGCGCGAGGCGTTTCGGGTGTTGAGGCCCGGCGGCAGGTTCCTTTGCCTGGAGTTCTCGACGGTCGATGTGCCCGGGCTCGACCGCATCTACGACCTGTTCTCGTTCAATGTGATTCCAGCGCTCGGCGGCGTTGTCACCGGGGACGCGGAATCCTATCGCTACCTCGTTGAATCCATCCGGAGGTTTCCCAAGCCTCACGCGTTCGCGGACATGATCCGCTCAGCCGGGTTCTCCCGTGTGGCGTGGCAAAGTCTCTCAGGCGGCATCGTCGCGCTGCATTCAGGCTGGCGTTTGTGATCTCTGCCCTGACCCACATCGCGCGGCTCGCCCGCGCCGGTTTCGTGTTCGCGCGCGAAGGGGTGTTCGGGGTGGTCGATCCGTCACTGGTGCCGCCCCCGGGACAGCTCGCTCTGCGCCTCGCCCGCATCATCGAGCGGCCCGGAGCCAAATCCGGCCCGCGCCTGTCGCGCGCGCTGACGCGGCTCGGACCCGCTTACCTGAAGCTTGGACAGTTCCTGGCGACGCGGCCGGACGTCGTCGGCGTGATGATGGCGCGAGATCTTGAAAGCCTTCAGGACCGGCTGCCGCCATTCTCGCAGACCGAGGCTGAAGCCGTGATCGCGCAGTCACTGGAGCGCCCGGTGGCGCAGGCGTTCGCCAGCCTTGGACCTCCCGTCGCCGCCGCATCGATCGCCCAGGTTCATCGCGGCGAAACCGAGCACGACGGCGTACGCAAATCGGTAGCGGTCAAGGTATTGCGGCCCAACGTAGCGGCGCGCTTCCGCCGCGATCTCGGCGACTTCTTCTTTGTAGCCCATAATGCCGAGACCTACTCGGCGGAAGCGCGGCGGCTAAGATTGGTCGAAGTGATCAACACGATGTCGCGCTCGGTTGCCATGGAAATGGACCTGCGGCTAGAGGCTGCCGCGTTGTCGGAAATGGCGGAGAACACCCGCGACGATCCGGATTTTCGCGTACCGGCGGTGGACTGGGACCGTACGACGCACAACGTGCTCACCATGGAGTGGATCGAAGGCGTCGCGCTGAGCGACCACGCGCGGCTGCACGAATCGAAAATAGATTTGCCGGACCTCGGTCGCAAGGTGATCCAGAGCTTCCTCCGGCACGCGCTGCGCGACGGCTTCTTTCATGCCGACATGCACCCCGGCAATCTGTTCCTGGATGACGCCGGCCGCCTGGTCGCGGTCGATTTCGGCATCATGGGCCGGCTAGGCGACAAGGAGCGGCGCTTCCTCGCCGAGATCCTTCTGGGCTTCATCACCCGCGACTATCGCCGGGTCGCGGAGGTGCATTTTGAAGCCGGCTACGTGCCCGGCCATCACTCGGTGGAGAACTTCGCCCAGGCAATTCGCGCAATCGGCGAGCCGATCCATAACCGCACCGCCGAAGAAATCTCGATGGCGAAGCTGCTGACCCTCCTGCTCGAAGTGACGGGCTTGTTCGACATGCGGACCCGGCCCGAACTGATCCTGCTGCAAAAAACCATGGTGGTGGTCGAAGGGGTGGCGCGCAGCTTCGACCCCAAACTCGACATCTGGAAAACCGCCGACCCAGTGGTTCGTGAATGGATAGAGCGCAATCTCGGGCCGGTCGGGCGCCTGCAAGGAGCCATGACCGGCGCCGGCGAGATCGGGCGTGTGCTGGGCGGCCTGCCCGCCATTGCCGGACGCTCGGTTGCCGTACTGGAGCATCTGGAGATCATGACCCGGGAAGGCCTCAGGCTGTCCCCGGAGACCATCGCCGCGATAGGCCGTACCGAGGGTCGCAAGAGCCGCTGGAGGACGCTGGCGCTGTGGATCATTGCCGCAACATTCATCGCGATCCTGTTTGCCGTTCGACAGCTGTGATTGCATTGATCTCGCGATGTGCTAGCATTGCTGGCATACGTTGAGACAACCCATGGCCAGCCTGACCATCCGTAAACTTGAGGAAGGCGTAAAGGCCTACCTGCGACTGCGTTCGGCAAAAAACGGGCGCTCCGTCGAGGAGGAAGTCCGGGTGATCTTGCGGGAACTCATCGAAGGACGCCCCTTCGATTTTGCGACGCCTCCATCGGAAGTGCCGACTGCCGAGCTAGCCTTCCGCACCCGCCGGTCTGCCGGTGCAACGGATCAAGCCCGCATCACCCTGATCATCGGGGGCGGCATCGCTGCCTACAAGGCGCTGGACCTGATCCGCAGGCTGAAGGAGCGGGATGTTCACGTCAGATGCGTGCTGACCAAAGCCGCGCAGCAATTCGTCACTCCGCTAGCCGCAAGCGCGCTCTCCAACGAGCGCTGCTACACCGATCTATTCGACCCCCAGAGCGAGTTTGACGCCGGCCATATCCGTCTGGCGCGTGAATGCGATCTCATCGTGGTGGCGCCGGCGACGGCCGACCTGATGGCGAAGATCGCGAATGGCCATGCGGACGATCTCGCCAGCGCCATCTTGCTTGCCGCCAACCGGCCGATCCTGCTCGCGCCGGCGATGAACCCGCTGATGTGGAACAATGCCGCGACCCGGCGCAACGTCGCGCAACTCGCGCGGGATGGCATGGTTTTCGTCGGGCCCAACGCAGGCGAAATGGCCGAGGCGGGCGAGGCCGGGGTCGGGCGGATGGCCGAACCGCTGGAGATAGCTTCTGTGTTGGAGCGGCTGCTGCGCCCGCCGCAACCACGCCCGCTTGCCGGAAAGCGCGTCCTCATCACCGCGGGACCAACCCACGAGCCGATCGACCCGGTGCGCTACATCGCCAACCGCTCCTCGGGCAAGCAGGGATTTGCCATTGCCGCCGCTGCCCAAGCCGCCGGAGCGGAGGTGACGCTGATTTCCGGACCGGTCGATCTCGATGATCCAGCCGGTGTTACCGTCAAGCACGTCGAGTCCGCGCGCGACATGCTGCAACAGGTACAAGCGGCGCTTCCGGCCGACATCGCGATATTCGCGGCCGCGGTGGCGGACTGGCGTGTCGCGCTGCAAGGAGAGCAGAAATTGAAAAAGACCTCGGCGGGCATGGCCCCGCTGCAGCTGGTGGAAAATCCCGACATCCTCGCGACCATTTCGCAGTTGAAGGACCAACGGCCACCGCTGGTGATCGGGTTCGCCGCCGAAACCGAGAACCTGATCGACAATGCCAAGGCGAAACTTGCCCGAAAAGGCTGCGACTGGATTGTTGCCAACGATGTTTCGCCGGCGACCGGAGTCATGGGTGGTGACCGCAATACCGTCCATTTGCTGACACGACATGGCTCGGACATCGATGTGGAGTCCTGGCCGGTAATGACCAAGGAAGAAGTAGCGAACGCGCTGGTGGCGCGCGTCGGCGATACCGTCGGAGGAAATTCGTGAGTGCAACTCTCAAGATCGACGTCCTGCAGTTGCCCCACGGTGAGGGGCTGGCGCTCCCGGCCTATCAGAGTGACTTTGCGGCCGGGCTCGACCTGCTCGCGGCCGTTCCCGAGGATTCTCCGGTGACGCTTTCACCCGGCCAACGTGCACTGGTGCCGACAGGACTCTCCGTGGCGTTGCCGGCAGGCTACGAGGCGCAAGTCCGCCCCCGCTCGGGGCTCGCCTCAAAGCACGGTATAACGGTGCTGAACGCCCCGGGGACCATCGATGCGGATTATCGCGGCGAAATCGGCGTTCTCCTCATCAACCACGGCGATGCTGCCTTTGCGGTTCGGCGTGGCGAGCGCATTGCACAGATGGTGATCGCATCCGTGGTGCGCGCCGAGCTGTTGCCCGCGACCGCGCTTTCGGGGACCCCGCGTGGCGGTGGAGGGTTCGGCTCCACCGGCCGTTAGCCGGTCCGAGCGGGTCATCCTAAATACCACGATCCATATCCATTTTGCTGTGCGAAGTTTGCGTTCACGATCTGGACTCTTACCCCCCGACTCCCGTTGGGGATATTGTCGTTCGATTCGCGCACGGTGGGGATTGGCCGGGCGTAAAGTCGTGTGGTTTGGGGCGAACATGTCAGGCGTGATCGGTGCGATGCGTCGGACCCTGCTGTCGTGCGCGTTAGTCGCACGTCACGGCCTGGCTACACTTGTCCCGGCCGCATTCAGCGCCGCAGCTGCGGGCGAGTTGACGATGGTCGATGCGGTGTCGAACCATTTCGACCTCAATCGCCCGGAAATCGTCGTATTGACCACCGCGCTGACGCTGCTCGGCTTTTCAGTCGTGGCGGCGATGCTGCTGATGCGGACCCGGGTCCGTGCCGCGGCGAACGAGGCGCGCCTGCGAGCCGAAGTAGGGGAATTGCAGATCCAGGCCGACCGTTTCCGGGCGCTGCTGTTCGCCGAACCGCAGGTCGTTATTTCCTGGGCAGCGGGCGAGAACCGGCCGCAGATCAGCGGCGACATCGCGCTATTGATTTCGCCGGAGTCGCAGCCTCATCAACCTCAGCGCATCCTCGCCTTCGGAACCTGGCTGCCTCCCGAACCCGCGCTGCAGATGGATCATGCTGTGGACGCGCTTCGGGAGGCCGGACAAGGTTTCCTGCTAAACCTGGCCACATCGAACGGACGCTCGATTGAAGTCATGGGTCGGGCCATCGGCGGCCAGGCTATCGTCAGGATTCGCGAACTGGGCGGAGTTCGCCGCGAATTGGCTGAATCAAACATCCGCTACAAAACACTGCTCGACGAAACGGAGCTGTTGCGCGACTTCGCCGCCGCCGCCCCTTGGCCGATCTGGGCCAAAAGCCCGCAAGGCCAGCTACGCTATGCAAACGCAGCTTACGCAATAGTCACCGAGGCTGCCGGTGCGACGGATGCCATCCAGCGCAACCTGGAACTCCTGGAAAGCGACCAGCGCGAGGGCGTTGACCGGGCGCTCAACGACAATTCCGCGTTCACCGCGCGGCTGCCTATCGTGGTCGGCGGCGAGCGCCGCGTCTACGACATTCATGCGCTTAAGCTGGGCGGCGGAACGGCCGGAATCGCCATTGATGCGGGCGAAGCCACGGCATTGCGGGCGGCGCTGGTGCGGATGGCGGAGGCGCATCGGCGCACCCTGGACCAATTGTCCTCCGGCGTGGCCGTGTTCGACGCACAACGGCGGCTGGCGTTCTACAATGATTCCTATCGCCGGCTATGGGATCTCGACCGCGCCTTTCTGGACGGCAACCCTGATGATTCGAGCGTGCTGGACCGGCTGCGCGCGGGACGGAAACTTCCGGAACAGCCCGATTTCCGGGCCTGGAAGGCCAAGCTGCACGAGGCGTATCGCGCCGTCGAGCCGGCCAAGGACACCTGGTATCTCCCCGACAGCCGCGCGGTCAGCGTCGTCACCACGCCCAACCCGGAAGGCGGCGTCACCTACCTGTTCGACGATGTCACCGAAAGCCTCGAACTCGCCCGCCGCTTCGACGGCCTGATCCGCGTTCAACGCGAAACCCTCGACAATCTCGCCGAAGCGGTTGCGGTCTTCGGCAGCAACGGCCGGGCTCAATTGTTCAATCCGGCGTTCGCCAGGATGTGGAAGCTGTCCGCTGAGGCGCTCGGAGAGCGGCCACATATCGAGACCGTCGAATCCTGGTGCAAGCCGCTGTTCGACGACGCCGACACCTGGCGCACCATCCGCGAGGCCATCACGGCGATCGAGAACCGGGTCGAGGTGCCGCTGAAACTGGAGCGCAGGGACGGCACTGTCCTTGACTGCATGACCATGCCGTTGCCCGACGGCGCAACGATGCTGACGTTCCAGGACATCACCGACACCGAGAACGTCGAGCGGGCGTTGCGAGAGCGCAACGAGGCGCTTGAAACCGCCGATCAGATGAAGGTGGATTTCGTCCACCATGTGTCCTACGAACTGCGTTCGCCCTTGACCACCATCATCGGCTTTGCCCACTTCCTCAGCGACCCCGTCACCGGTCCATTGACGCCAAAGCAGGCCGAGTATCTGGTTTACATCACCACCTCCACCAACGCGCTGCTTGCGATCATCAACAACATCCTCGATCTCGCGACCATCGATGCCGGTGCGATGTCGCTCAATCTGGGTTCGGTCGACATTCGCAAGACCATCGAGGCAGCCGCCGAAGGCATTCAGGACCGGCTCGCGACCGACCGCATCCGGCTCAAGGTCGATGTCGACCCAAAGATCGGAAGCTTCGTGGGCGACGAGCGCAGGGTAGTGCAGGTTTTGTATAATCTCCTGGCCAATGCCGTGGGATTCTCGCCGCAGGATGCTGTCGTCGGCTTGACCGCCAGACGCACCGATCACAGTGTGGTGTTCACGGTGACGGATTCCGGTCCGGGAATTCCACCCGATGTCAAAGACAAGGTGTTTGACTGGTTCGAAAGTCATTCGCACGGCTCGCGGCATCGCGGCGCCGGTCTCGGGCTCTCGCTGGTGCGTTCCTTTGTCGAATTGCACGGCGGCAAGGTGCGCGTCGATTCGATCGTCGGCAACGGCACGACCGTGACCTGCGACTTTCCGATCGACCAGGCCGCGCACCGCACCGCCGCGGAATGACCGGCCCGACGACATTCTCGCTCGCCTTGGCGGACGAGACCGCGACCGCGCATTTGATGGCTGACCTTGCGCTGCTGATCGGCCCCGGTGACGTCATCGCGCTGTCAGGCGACCTTGGCGCCGGCAAAACCGCGGCCGCGCGGGCCATGATCCGGTATCTCGCCAGTGACGATGCGCTTGAGATTCCGAGTCCGACCTTCACCCTCGTGCAGACCTACGACTTGCCACCCTATACCCTGCTCCACGCAGATCTCTACCGCGTCAATGATCCGACCGAGCTCGAAGAGATCGGTCTGACCCCTCTGCCTGAGGGCGCTGTCGCGCTGATCGAATGGCCGGAGCGGGCGGCATCGGCATTGCCGGCAGACCGGATCGAGATCGCATTGAGTCATCGTCCGGGCTTGGGCTCGACCGCGCGCGCCGCTGAAATCAGCGGGTATGGCAAGGCCGGCGCGCAAGTCGCCAGGCTGAAAGCGCTGCGTCACTTTCTCGACGACGCCGGTTATACGGACGCAATGCGCCAGCGCATGCCTGGCGATGCATCCACACGCTCCTACGCGCGCCTTCTCCGAGACGATCACAGTGTTATCCTGATGAACTCGCCTCGGCGTCCCGACACCCCGCCGGTGTATCATGGAAAATCATACAGCGCGGCCGTGCATTTGGCGGAGGACGTCACGCCATTCGTCGCGATCGCCGGCGCCCTGCGCGAGCACGGCTTCTCGGCGCCGGCGATATATCACGCGGACCTCGACGCGGGCTTCCTGATCACCGAGGATTTTGGCGTGGCCGCTTTCGTAGAAGGTGACCCACCTCGGCCGATCACAGAGCGCTACGAGGCCGCCACCGACGTACTGGCCGTACTGCATCGCAAACCCGTGCCGGATGCGCTCCCAGTGCCGCCGCAACTCAGCTATGTGCTTCCCACCTTCGATACCGAAGCGCTGTTGGTCGAAGTTGGCTTGATGCTCGACTGGTATCTGCCGGATCGTGGCGCGGACCTCGACAAAGACAAGCGTTCCGAATTTGTCGAGATGTGGCGAGATCTTCTGACCAAGCCCGCAGCGGCAGCGAAAACCTGGGTGCTGCGGGACTTCCATTCTCCCAATCTGATTTGGCTGGGCGAACAGCACGGCCTGGCAAGAGTAGGCATCATCGACTTTCAGGACGCCGTCCGCGGCCCGGCCGCCTGCGACGTGGTATCGCTGTTGCAGGACGCGCGGATCGATGTCCCCGAGCAACTAGAGCTTGCACTGCTCACTCGCTATATCAAGGCGCGGCGCGCCTCCGACGAGAGCTTTGACACGCCCGAGTTCGCCGAACTCTACGCTTTGATGTCTGCCCAGCGGAACACGCGATTACTTGGCCTATTCGCACGGCTCAATCGGCGCGACGGCAAACCGCAGTATTTGCGCCACCAGCCACGGATCTGGACATACCTCAACCGTTCGCTGGCCCACCCCGCGCTTTCCCGCGCCCGGCAATGGTACGCCGCGAACGTCCCTCCGCCAGTCGCCTGATTTACCGGTTATTAGCCAGCTCACCGCTATTCTCCGCTGCAATCGCGGGCGCGGCTGCTGCGAGGCCTGGAACACGTGAATGGCTACAGAACGGCGCAAAGGTGAGCGCGTTATATTCGAGCGCGGCATCCCGGCTCATATGATGGGCATCGATGGCACCTGGCGTCGCGAGTGCATGATGGAAGACATCTCGGAGACCGGAGCAAAGCTGAGCGTCGAAGGCTCGGTCGAAGGATTGCAACTGAAGGAATTCTTCCTGCTGCTGTCCTCCACGGGACTTGCGTATCGCCGCTGCGAACTGGCTTGGGTCAATGGCGACCAGATCGGCGTTAATTTCCTCAAAACCAGCGAAAAGAAAAAGAGGGCAGCCAAGCGCGCCCCACTAGGCGCGCAAGCCTAAACCGCGCCGTTGCACAACCGTCACGTCAGGCTGTTAATGCATCTTCGATCGACATTTGCGGCGACTCACCGTGCTACAATGCGAACTCAACAACCGAACGGCTAAACCCCAGGATGTCGGTCAGACCCAACAAAGCAATGGTACTCGCGGCCGGCCTCGGGATACGGATGCGCCCGCTGACCGATCATATGCCAAAGCCACTGGTGCGTGTGGCGGGCCGAACGCTGCTCGATCATGTGCTCGACAAGCTCGCCGAGGCTGGTGTCAGCGAAGCCGTAGTGAACGTGCACTATCTGCCCGACCAGATCATCGCTCACGTCGCGGCGCGTGAGCGACCTCGGGTCATCATATCGGACGAGCGGGGGCACGTGCTGGGTACCGGCGGCGGCGTGGTCAAGGCGTTGCCTCTGCTCGGCCCGGGACCGTTCTTTCACGTCAATGCCGACACGCTCTGGATCGATGGCGTCCAACGCAATCTGGCGCGGCTGGCCGAAGCATTCGATCCGTCGCGCATGGATATTCTGCTGCTGCTGGCGCCGACGGCGAGCAGCATCGGTTACAGCGGACGGGGAGACTATGCCATGCTGCCCGATGGCGTGCTGCGCAAGCGCAGGGAACATCAGGTGGTTCCGTTCGTCTATGCCGGTGCGGCGATCATGTCACCGTCTCTGTTTGCCGATGCCCCGTCTGGAGAGTTTTCCCTGACCGAAATGTTCGATCAGGCCAACGAGCAGGAGCGCCTGTTCGGGCTGCGGCTGGACGGCGTCTGGATGCATGTGGGAACCCCGGACGCGGTCAACGCGGCGGAAGACGCGTTTCTGGCCAGCGTGGCCTGAGGAAACACGCCTCGATTAGAATCGCCCCGACCATACTGCCATGCCATGATGCAACCTGACCCCGAATCAGGAAGCACATGCGCGTTCTCAGCGTCCCCCTATCTGCGCCGTTCCTGCGCACCGTCATTGCCGCCCTGGTCGATGGCAGGCTGGTGGATGGCTTCGAGGCGCGCACCAGTCCCGAAAAACTGGCTGGGGTCACGCTCTATCTGCCGACCCGCCGTGCCGGGCGAATGGCGCTGCAAATCTTTCTGGATGAATTGAACGCCGATGCAGTGGTGCTGCCGCGTATCGTCGCGCTCGGCGATATCGACGAGGACGAACTGGCCTTTGCGGAAGACGCCGAGCAACTGGGCGGCGCAGCGTTGGATCTCCCGCCGAAAATCGGTGAGCTCGAGCGCAGGCTCACACTGGCGAGACTGGTCGGGGCCTGGGCGAAAGGTCCGGTTCTAGCCCCGCTAGTGGTCGGCGGGCCGGCTTCGACGCTTGCATTGGCCTCGGACCTGGCGCGGCTGATGGATGACATGGTCACCCGCGGCGTGAGTTGGGAGAGGCTGGACGGGCTGGTACCGGATCAGCTCGATCAGTATTGGCAACACTCGCTGGAATTCCTGCGGATTGCGCGACAGGCGTGGCCCGCTCATCTCAAGGAAATCGAAAGAATGGAGCCGGCCGCGCGGCGCGATCTGCTGATCTCGGCGGAGGCCGGGCGGCTTGGTTCGCATCACGCGGGTCCGGTGATTGCCGCCGGGTCGACCGGCTCGATGCCGGCAACGGCGAAGTTCCTGCACGCAGTCGGCGGCCTGCCGCAAGGGGCCGTCGTGCTTCCCGGGCTCGATACCGACCTCGATGAAGCAGCCTGGGAAATGATCGGGGGGGCGAGCGGCGCGCAAGGCAAATCGATCTCGCAGCCCGCCTCCAACCATCCACAGTTCGCGATGCATGCGCTGCTGCATCGATTTGGTGTTCGACGCAGCGACGTCGAGATCCTCGGTGAACCGGCGCCGCATGGCCGTGACGTGCTGGCCTCGGAGATCATGCGGCCATCGAACGCGACCGCGATGTGGCATAAGCGGCTCGCGGAGCCAACGATCGCGGCGAGGATTTCGCTTGGCATGGCGAAGCTCGCCGTCATCGAAGCGATCAACCCGGAGATGGAGGCGCTGGCCATCGCCGTGGCGATGCGCGAGGCGCGGCATTTGAACAAGTCGGCCGCGCTGGTAACGCCGGATCGCGCGCTGGCGCGGCGAGTAATCGCGGCGCTTGGGCGCTGGGATCTCGCGTTCGACGATTCGGGCGGTGATTCTTTGATGGATACCTCAGCGGGAATTTTCGCCCGGCTCACCGCCGAAGCCGCGGCCAATCAGCTTGAACCAGCGACCCTGCTGGCGCTGTTAAAACATCCGCTGTGCCGGCTGGGCCGCGCACCGGGCGCCTTCAGGAGGGCGATCGAGGCACTCGAACTGGCGCTGCTGCGCGGCACGCGTCCGCAACCTGGAAGCGGCGGACTTGCAGGCGACTTCTCCCGCTTCCGCGCCGAGCTTGAAAGACATCGGCAAGGCGAGATGTCCGCGCTGCATCGGTCCGAACTCCGGACCCGGCTGCGCCAAGTGCAGCTCGACGAAGCAGGGACGCTGATCGAGCGCTTGCGATCTGCGATTTCTCCGCTTGAAAATCTCGTCCCCTCCAAGCCGCACGACTTCGCCGAGATCGCCGAACGGCATCGCAACGTTTTGATCGAGCTCTCGCGAGATGAGCAAGGCGTTGCCTTGAGTTTCGAGGGTCAGCAGGGGTCGGCACTCTCCGCCGCCTTTGACGACCTGCTGCACCGAAAGTCCAAAAGCGGACTGCTGGTCGCTCTCGGCGATTACCCAGAGGTGTTCCAGGCCGCCTTTGCCGAACGCATGGTGCGCCGGCCGGAACAACCGGACGCTCTCTTGAAGATCTATGGACCGCTCGAGGCGCGGCTGACGCAATCGGAACGCGTCATCATCGGGGGCCTGGTCGAGGGCGTCTGGCCACCTGCGCCTCGGGTCGATCCCTGGCTGAGCCGGCCGATGCGCCATGAGCTCGGCCTCGATTTGCCGGAACGGAGAATCGGCCTGTCGGCCCACGACTTCGCTCAACTGCTTGGCGCCGAGGAGATCATCCTCAGTCGCGCCGCAAAGGTCGGCAGCGCGCCTGCCGTCGCCTCGCGCTTTCTGCATCGGCTTGAGGCCGTCGCGGGCGAGCAGCACTGGAAACGCGCAACAGCGGCCGGCGAAAATTACACGCGGTTGGCAAATGAACTTGATCGGCCTGACAAGGTTGAGCCGATCTGCCAACCCGCGCCCAAGCCGCCGCGATCGGTGAGACCGCTGAACCTGTCGGTGACCGCCGTCGAGGATTGGCTGCGCGACCCCTACACGATCTACGCCAGGTATATCTTGCGTCTTAACCCGCTCGATCCGGTCGATATGCCGCTTTCGGCCGCCGACCGCGGTTCGGCCATCCATGAAGCGCTCGGCGAATTTACCCGAAAATTTTCGGCGGCCCTTCCAGCAGATCCGGCGGCTGCGTTGCGCGACATAGGTCAAAAACATTTTGCGCCGTTGATGGAGCGGCCTGAAGCGAGGGCGCTGTGGTGGCCACGCTTCCAGCGCATCGCGAAGTGGTTCGCCAATTGGGAAATCGTACGACGCGACGATGTCGATCGTATCGATGCCGAGATCCGGGGCGAGATACCGATCCGGCTGGACGGCGAGCGTACATTTGTGCTTTCGGCGCGCGCCGACCGCATCGAACGGCGCGGAGACGGCAGCTTTGCGATTCTCGACTACAAGACCGGTCAACCGCCCACCGGCAAGCAGGTCCGGATGGGACTATCGCCGCAGCTTACGCTCGAAGCAGCTATTCTCAGGGAGGGCGGCTTCGAGGGTATTCCAGCGGGCAGCTCCGTTAGCGAACTCGGCTATGTCAGGCTTTCAGGCAACAATCCGCCGGGAGAACAGAAGCCACTTGAATTGAAGATCAAAGGTGAAACGCCACAGCCGCCCGATCAGGCCGCCGCCGAGGCCAGAACCAAGCTCGAAGCACTGATCCGCGCGTTTGAGGACGAAAGCCGGGCTTACACATCGCTCAATCTGTCGATGTGGTCGAACCGTTACGGCAGTTACGACGATCTCGCCCGCATCAAGGAATGGTCCGCAGCCGGCGGACTGGCGGTGGAAGAATGGTAATGGCGCCACGCCCGATTCCACCGGATGTGCGGGACAAACAGGCTCGCGCATCGGATCCCGCCTCCTCCGCCTTCGTTTCGGCTAACGCCGGCTCGGGAAAAACCCATGTGCTGGTGCAACGGGTGATACGGCTGTTGCTCGACGGGGTCGCGCCCGAAAAGATCCTGTGCATCACCTTCACCAAGGCCGCCGCCGCCAACATGGCCGAACGGGTTTTTTCTACCCTTGGCCATTGGGTCACGCTCGACGACGCGGCGCTCGATGCCGCAATCGGGGAGGCTGGCATTGGCCGCCCTGGCGAACGCCTGAGGATGTCTGCCCGCAAACTGTTCGCGAGTGCGCTGGAAACGCCTGGCGGGCTGAAAGTGCAAACCATTCACGCCCTGTGCACGCGATTGCTGCAGCAATTTCCATTCGAAGCCAACGTACCGGCGCGGTTCGCGGTGATCGACGAACGCGACCAGAACGAGATGATGGAGCGGGCCAATCTAAAGGTACTGCTCGAAGCCTCCCGCGATCCCGACAGCCCGGGGGGTCGAGCGCTCAATACCGCGATGGCCAGCGCCGCCGACGTCACCTTCAAGGATGTGGTCCGCGAGGCTTGCCTGAGCCGCAATCAGTTCGTGAGCTGGACCGAGCGGGCCGGCAGCCTTGATGCCGCGGTGGCGCAGGTGTCGGTCGCGCTTGGAGTCGACGCCGCCGACACAATCGAGGTTGTCGACCGCGAAATCGTCGATGGGCCGAATCTGCCGAGGTCGCGATGGAAGGAAGTAGCGGGCAAGCTCGCGACTTCGGGAAAATCCGACGCTGATCAGGCGGCGCGCCTGTCTCAAGGATCGGTCTTTACCGGAGGCGAACAGGTCGACAAGTATCTGGGGGTTTTTCTCACCGACGAGCGCACACCGCGCAAAACCATATTCAGCAAGAAGTTCTGCGACAACAATCGGACGATCGCACGTTGTGTCGATGCTGAAAGCCTTCGCATCGGGCCGCTGATCGAGCGGCGACGCGCTATCACGATACGGGACCGGACCCGCGCGCTGCTGCAGATCGCAACGGTCGCGGCGGCTAACTATCGCCGTGAAAAGCAGGAGCGCGGCCTGCTCGACTACGACGACCTGATTGACAAAGCCATGGAGCTGCTGGACCGCGTTTCGTCCGGCTGGGTGCATTACAAGCTCGACCGCGGCGTCGATCACGTGCTGATCGACGAGGCGCAAGACACCAGCCCAAGACAGTGGGACATCATCGCTCACATCATTTCCGAATTCACCTCCGGCAAGGGTGCCCGCGACAGCGTCGTGCGCACCGTTTTCGCGGTCGGCGACGAGAAGCAGTCGATCTTTTCATTTCAGGGCGCCGCACCGCGCGAATTCGACACGCGGCGCCGATCGCTCGCACGGAAATTCACCGAGGCCGGATTGAAGTTCGATCCGGTCTCGTTCACCTACTCGTTCCGGTCCGGGGCTACGATTCTGAAAGCGGTCGATCACGTCTTTCGCGAGACCGACATCTACCGCAGCATCCATTCCGTCGACACGGGGTATCCGATCCACCATTCCCTCGCCGATGCCGGGCCTAGCCTGATCGAGCTCTGGGATCTGCAGCGACCGGACGACAAGCAGGACATCGAAGGCTGGCGAGCGCCGTTTGACGGGTTGTCTCAGACCAGCCCCGAAGTGAAGCTCTCACGACGAATCCAGGCCGAGATCAAGCGGCTGGTCGAAAGCGGCACGATGACCGGCAGCGCCAGCAAGCGCCGGCCGTTGCGCTACGGCGACATGCTGGTTCTGGTGCGGCGGCGCGGCAATGCGTTCGATGCGGTGATCCAGGCTTTGAAGCACGCCGCCATTCCGGTGGCCGGCGCAGATCGCCTGCGGCTGACCGAGCATATCGCCATCATCGACCTCATGAACCTCGCCGATGCGCTGCTGTTGCCGCAGGACGACCTGGCATTGGCAGTGGTGTTGAAAAGCCCGCTGTTCGGGCTGACCGAAGACGATTTGTTCTCGCTGGCGTCGGAGCGTGACGGATCACTGCGCGACGCCTTGAGCCGGCAGGCCACCAAAGGCGGGATATTTGGCGATGCGCTAACACGTCTCGAAAAATGCGAACGCCGTTCGAACGCCGATACGCCATTTGCTTTTTATTCGTGGCTGCTCGGAGGCGAGCGCGGCCGGGCGAAGATTTTGCGGCGGCTCGGCTACGAAGCCAACGATGCGCTCGATGAGTTTCTTGAACTCGCTTTGACCTATGAGCGCAAGGCTCCAGCTTCGTTGCAAGGGTTTGTGGCCTGGCTGCGAGCGGCCGACACCGAGGTAAAACGCGACATGGAAATCTCCCGCGATGAGGTCCGTGTCATGACAGTGCACGGCGCCAAGGGGCTCGAATCCCCAGTGGTCTTCCTGGTGGATACCACCTCGTCGCCCTCGGACACCCAACGTCCCAAGCTTGTTCCTCTCCAGGACGGCATCATCGTATGGGCCGGCAAGAAAAACGAGGACTCGGCGGCGGTCGCGGCCGCGCGCATCGCCATGCTGGGTGAAACCGAGGACGAATATCGGCGCCTGTTGTACGTAGCCATGACACGCGCCGCCGACCGGCTGATCGTCGGCGGCTGCATGCCCGGCAACATGCAAAACCTGCGCAACCAGTGCTGGTACGATCTGATCAAGAAAGGGCTTGAGAGTTCCGGCGTGCACGAGCAGGAAATCGAGACCGCTGAGGGCCTGGTGAAACGCTATGCGCGGCCCGAGGATGGCGCGGCCGAAGCAGGTCCCGCCGCCGCGACTACAACAAACACACCGATCGAGCTGCCCAGCTGGCTGAAATCGTCGGCGCCAACGGCGGTGTCCGGCGATAAGGCGCTGAACCCGTCGGATTCCGCCGCGGGCGAATATCGCAGGATTCAGACGGGCGAAACGCTCCTGATGCGTGCGCAGGCCTTGCGGCGCGGCACGCTGGTGCATCGTCTGCTGCAGTCCCTGCCCGACGTTCCGATCGAGCGACGGCGCGAGGCCGCATTGAAATATTTGGGCCGCAACGCGGCCGATTGGACTCCAGATGAGCGCCAACAACTAGGCTTCTCGGTCCTGGACTTGATCTCTGACGCTCGTTTCGCACCTGTATTTGGGCCAGGCAGCCGCGCCGAAGTCTCGATCGCAGGCAGGCTGCCCCGAGCCGGCCGCCCACCAGCCCTGGTTTCCGGCCAAATCGATCGGCTTGTCGTCACCCCAGCCGAGATTCTGATCGTGGATTTCAAGACGAATCACGCCCCACCCCGTTCCCCGGCCGAAGCACCCATGGCGTATGTCCGGCAGCTTGCGCTGTACCGCGCCGTGCTTGAAAAAATCCATCCCCGACTGCCGGTGCGCGCCGCCCTGCTCTGGACCGAAACCCCTGAATTGATGGTGATATCTGCCTCTGCCCTGGACCAGCAGCTCGAATCCATCATCTCGGCGTGACCGGAGCTTGACCCGGCAATGCCGCGTTCATAGGTTGCCCTCCATGAGCTGCGGCGGCGATCCCCGTCGAATCATTCCTGAACTGAACGAGGTATCCCCCATGGCCGTTGGCAAGGTTTCTGACGCTGATTTCGAAGCCGAGGTGCTCAACGCGTCCGGCCCCGTGGTGGTCGATTTCTGGGCGGAATGGTGCGGTCCCTGCCGCATGATCGCGCCGGCGCTTGACGAGATTTCCGGCGCGATGGGCGACAAGGTCAAGATCGTGAAGCTGAACGTCGACGAGAGCCCGAAGACAGCTTCCAAATACGGCGTCATGTCGATCCCCACCTTGATGATCTTCAAAGGCGGAGAGATGGCTTCGCGCCAGGTCGGCGCCGCGCCCAAGCAGAAGCTGCAGCAGTGGATATCAGCCGCGGTCTGAGTCGTACGGGAAATAATAATTGACGGAAGCGGCCGGCGATTTGCCGGCCGTTTGCGTTGGGATTGTATGCCGCCCGCGCGCCGCAAAGCCGTTATCGCACCCACAGCGCCCTTAGCGGCGATGGAAGCGCGGTCCGTCGATGCGATCCCGCGTGGCGACGAGTGGCAGTACGAGCCGAAGTGGGACGGCTTCCGCTGTCTGCTATGGCGGCAGGGCGACAGGGTCGATCTGCGCTCGAAATCGGGCGAAGACCTAACGCGCTATTTCCCCGAATTGGCCGCCGCCGCACTGAAGCTCAAGGTCAGCCCGGTCCTGCTCGACGGGGAGATAGTCGTGCCGCGCGACAAGGTGTTTTCGTTCGACGATCTGCTGCAGAGAATTCACCCGGCGGAAAGCCGCATCATAAAACTTTCGGCGGAAACGCCGGCTCTCTATCTCGCATTCGACCTCTTGACGACGCCTGCAAACAAAGAGCTTTCGGCGCAGCCTCTTCGGAATCGGCGAGCGGCACTGGAGGCGTTTGCGAAACAGCAATTCAAGTCCAATCCCAGCTTCCGGCTCTCGCCGGCTTCGGCAAGCTATGCCACCGCGAAAAAATGGCTGGCAGCTGCCGGCGGCGGCTGCGACGGGGTGATCGCGAAACGGGTCGATCTGCCTTACCAGTCCGGAAACCGCGACGGCATGCAGAAGATCAAGAACTTCCGTACTGCGGACTGCGTGATCGGCGGCTTCCGTTACGCGACCAACAAGCTCGGCAGCAAGAAAGTCGTCGGTTCGCTGCTGCTGGGCCTGTATGACGATGAGGGATTGCTGCACCACGTCGGTTTCACCTCGGCCATCAAGCAGCAGGACAAGCCCGCGCTCACGGCTCGGCTTGAGCCCCTGATTCAAAGTCCCGGATTCACCGGAAACGCGCCCGGCGGCCCGAGCCGCTGGTCCACCGAGCGTTCGGCGCAATGGTGCCCGCTCAAGCCGAAGCTGGTGGTCGAGGTCGCCTACGATCACTTCAGCGGCGACCGGTTCCGCCATGGCACTTCGATCCTGCGTTGGCGCCCGGACAAAAGGCCCACCCAATGTACGTTTGACCAGCTTAAACAAAAGGTGGTCGACCCGATGAAGCTGCTGGCGTGAGTGGCCCTGACTGCGGCGGAACCCGCGCGACAAATCAGGGTTGAACGGGCGGATGCCACTGTTTGGAGGCGCGCTATGCCCAACCCGAAATCCACGGCTCAAATCGCCGGACATCCCGTTCATCCCATGCTGATTCCATTCCCGATTGCTTGCTTCGTGCTGGCTTTCATCTCCGATCTGGCGTTCTGGAGAACCTCCAGCGACTTCTGGGCCGACGCCTCGCTCTGGCTGTTGGGAGTGGGCCTGATCATGGCCGCACTCGCCGCAGTGATGGGTCTGATCGACGTTTTGGGTGATGACCGGGTCCGCAATCTTTCCGACGCGTGGGTACACGCCGGAGGCAACGTCGTTGCGGTGGTGATCGAACTTTACAACTGGTATTCACGCTACGAGCACGGCAAGGACGCCGTCGTTCCGACAGGGCTGATCCTGTCGCTGCTGGTGGTGCTGATCCTGCTTTTCACGGGCTGGAAAGGCTGGGAGATGGTCTACCGCCATCGCGTGGGCGTGACCGAGTAATCTGGCCGATCCGACGCGGTAGCGCCGATCAGCATTACACCGGCGGGGTGCCGTTGGCCGACAATACATGGCCAGCCAGATACAGCGATCCCGTGATCAGGATGCGCGGCGGCACCTCGTAGGCCAGTCGCGCAAGCGAGGACAGCGCGTCTTCGACACAATCTGCCATTTCCAGGCGCATCCCCAGTTGCCTCGCCGCCTCAGCGAGCCGACCCGGCGGCATCGCATTCTCTCGCTGCGGAATCTGCACCGCCAGGATCTGCCGCGTCAGTCCGGCAAAATTCGCCAGAAACGCCTTTGCATCCTTGTTGGCCATCATACCGACAATGAGAACAAGCGGACGCGAAACCCGTTCTTCCAGATCGGCCAACGCCGCGGCGGCCACCCGGCCCCCCTCAGCGTTGTGCGCGCCATCCAACCATATCTCGCAGCCTTGCGGCGCGGCGTTGAGCAATACACCGGAAACGAGTCGCTGCATCCGCGCCGGCCATTCGGCATTGATAACGCCAGCTTCGAACGCGGCCGCTTCAACCCTGAGCATGTTTTGCGCGCGCAAGGTCGCAATCGCGAGGCCGGCATTGTCGAACTGGTGGCGCCCAAAAATTCTGGGTGCGGGCAGATCCATTAACCCGTGCTCGTCCTGATAGACCAGCCGTGCGCGTTCCATATTGACGTGCCACTCCTGACCGGCGGCATGGAGCGGCGCGCGAAGACGGTTTGCCCGCTGCTCGATCACGGCCATCGCCTCAGGCGACTGTTCTGCGGTAATCACTGGCACATGGCGCTTGATGATCCCCGCTTTTTCACCGGCGATCGTCATCAGCGTGTCCCCGAGAAATTCGGTGTGGTCCATGCTGATTGGCGCGATCACGCTCGCCAGCGGAGCATCGATAACGTTGGTCGCATCGAGCCGCCCGCCGAGCCCGACCTCCAGCAGCACGACATCGGCCGGATGCTGCGCAAACAGACAAAGCGCAGCAGCGGTTTCGATCTCGAACATCGTGATCGGCGCGCCGGCATTGGCCCGCTCGCAGCGTTCGAGCGTGGCAAAAAGTTCATCGTCGCGGACAAGAACCCCGCGTCCGTAGCGACCGAGGCGAAACCGTTCGTTGAGCCGCACCAGCGAAGGCGAGGTATAGGCGTGAACGCGCAGGCCCGCCGCTTCCATGATCGCGCGCAAATAGGCGATGGTCGAGCCTTTGCCGTTGGTGCCCGCAACGTGAATAACGGGGGGAAGCTCGTGCTCGGGGTGGCCGAGCCGCTCCAGCAGCCGCTGGGTCCGTTCGAGACCGAGCTCGATCTGTTCGGGATGAAGCACAGACAGCCGCGCGATCAATGCGTCCAGCGGCGTCGAAGGTGTTGCCGCAGGTGGACTCACGCGTGGGGCGCTGCAGCCGCAGTGTCGACAACGGGTACGATCTGGGCCGCAGCGGCTACTTGCGGCGCAGGCTTCGAAGGCGCTTCCAGCGCCGGCGATCTGGTCAGGAGCCGGCAGAGACGGGCGAGCGTCGGTCGCAATTCGTGCCGATGCACCACCATGTCCACCATGCCGTGATCCCTAAGATATTCCGCGCGCTGAAATCCTTCCGGCAATTTCTCGCGGATCGTCTGCTCGATCACCCGCGCGCCGGCAAAGCCGATCAGTGCGCCGGGCTCGGCGATCTGCACATCGCCCAGCATGGCATACGACGCGGTGACCCCACCCGTGGTCGGATTAGTCAGAACCACGATGTAGGGTTGCTTCGCTTCACGCAGCATCTGCACGCCGACGGTGGTGCGCGGCATTTGCATCAGCGACAGAATGCCTTCCTGCATGCGCGCGCCGCCAGAGGCCGCAAACACGATGAACGGAGATTTCTTCTCGACCGCAAGCTCAAGGCCTCGGACGATGGCCTCGCCGGCCGCCATCCCGAGCGAGCCGCCCATGAAATCGAAATCCTGAACCGCAATCACGGCCGCGGCGCCCTCGAGCTTGCCGTAGCCTACCTTGATGGCGTCATTCAGCCCGGTCCTGGCACGCGCATCCTTGATGCGGTCCGCATACCGGCGTTCGTCGCGGAATTTCAACGGGTCTGGAGTCACCTCCGGCAAAGCAACGTCGAACCAGGTCTCGTTATCGAAAATCGATTTCAACCGCGCCACCGCGCCCATGCGCATGTGGTAGTTCGACCCGGGAATCACGAACTGATTGGCCTCGACGTCCTTGTAGAACACGAGCTGCCCTGAATCAGGACACTTGATCCAGAGATTTTCCGGAGTCTCCCGGCGCAGGATATTGCGGATCTTCGGCCGGACGACGTTGGTGAGCCAATTCATGCTTCGCTCCGATGGCGATCGATCGCCTCTGAAGTTCCGAGTGCGATCACGTTTAAAGAATATGGCGGGTCGCAACATCGCGGCAAGCCGCCGCAGGCCTCACTGCGATTCTATTTTCATTGCAATTGTGGCTTATTCGGCTGCCTGTCTGGCGCCCCGGACACCAAGCGCCAGCGATGAAACCATATCCGCCACAGCATCCACGGTTTTCGGTGTCGCTTGGCCTTTGGCATCGAGGCTCGCTTGCAAGGCGTCAACGAGCGCAGTGCCGACCACAGCCCCATCGGCATTTTGGGCAATGGAACGTGCAGCGGCCGGGGTCCTGATGCCGAAGCCGACACACACCGGCAAGCCGGTATGCCGCTTGATACGTGCGACCGCTTCAGCGACCGCCGACGAATCAGCGCTGCCGCTGCCCGTGATACCGGTGATGGAGACGTAATAGACAAAGCCGGAGGTGTTGGCGAGCACGGCCGGGAGCCGCTTGTCGTCCGTCGTGGGCGTTGCCAGCCGGATGAAATTCAGCCCCGCCTTCATCGCCGGCAGGCACAACTCGGCGTCTTCCTCGGGCGGAAGATCGACGATGATAAGTCCGTCCACCCCCGCTGCTTTGGCATCCGCGAGGAATGCCTCCACGCCGTAGATGTAGATCGGATTGTAGTATCCCATCAGCACCAGCGGCGTCGCGGCCTCGGTTTTGCGAAATTCGCGCACCAATGCGAGCGTACGTTTCAGGGTCATGCCGGCCTTCAAGGCGCGCAGCCCCGCGGCCTGAATCGCCGGGCCGTCCGCCATCGGATCGGTAAAGGGCATGCCCATCTCGATGATATCGGCTCCAGCCCCAGGCAACGCCTTGATGATCTCAAGCGAAGTCGCGGGATCGGGATCGCCGGCCATCAGGAAGGTGATAAAGGCCGAGCGTCCCTGCTTCTTCAGTTCGGCGAAGCGTGTGTCGATGCGAGTAGTCACTGCTTCTTTCCTCGCAATATCTCCGCCACCTGCGGAATATCCTTGTCGCCGCGCCCCGATAAATTGACCACCATCAGGTGGTCTCGTGGCCGCTTCGGCGCCAGTTCCATCACCTTGGCGATGGCATGCGCCGGCTCAAGCGCGGGGATGATGCCTTCCAGCCGCGACAGCAATTGAAACGCCGCCAGCGCCTCGTCGTCGGTTGCCGACAGGTAAGTCACCCGGCCGGTTTGATGCAGCCACGAATGCTCCGGCCCGATGCCCGGATAATCGAGCCCGGCCGATATCGAATGTGCGTCCTGGATCTGACCGTCGTCGTCCATCAACAGATAAGTGCGGTTGCCATGCAGCACGCCCGGCTTGCCGCCCGCGATCGAGGCCGCATGCAGTTGGGTGAGACCGTGGCCCGCGGCTTCGACGCCGAAAATCTCCACACCGGGATCGTCGAGGAAGGGATGAAACAGCCCCATCGCGTTCGAGCCGCCACCGATGCAGGCGATCAGCGAGTCCGGCAGCCGTCCTTCTTCTTCCTGCATCTGGGCTCGGGTCTCGATCCCGATCACCGACTGGAAGTCGCGCACCATCATCGGATAAGGATGCGGTCCCGCCACCGTGCCGATGCAGTAAAACGTATTGTGGACGTTGGTGACCCAGTCGCGCAGCGCCTCGTTCATTGCGTCCTTCAGGGTGCGCGAACCGGACTGCACCGGGATCACCTTGGCGCCCAACATCTCCATCCGGATCACGTTGGGCTGCTGCCGCTCCACGTCCACCGCGCCCATATAGACGAAGCAATCCAGTCCGAACCGAGCACACAACGTCGCGGTCGCAACCCCATGCTGACCGGCCCCGGTCTCCGCGATGATGCGCTTCTTGCCCATGCGGCGCGCCACCATGATCTGGCCGAGCACGTTGTTGACCTTGTGCGAGCCGGTATGATTCAGCTCCTCGCGCTTGAAGTAGATTTTCGCGCCGCCAAGGTGTTCGGTCAGCCGCTCGGCGAAATACAGCGGCGACGGCCGGCCTACATACTGCTTCAGGTAGCCGTTCATTTCAGTCTCGAAGCCCGGATCGGCCTTGGCCCCGGCGTACGCCGTTTCCAGGTCGAGGATCAACGGCATCAGCGTTTCCGCGACAAAGCGGCCGCCGAAAATGCCGAAGTGCCCGCGCTCGTCGGGACCGCTGCGAAAAGAGTTGGGCAATGCTGAAGTCATCGAACCGTTAGCTCTTCTGTTGCACGCGCCGCGCGGATGAAAGCCCTGATCATCTCCGGGTCCTTCATACCAGGCGAGCGCTCGACGCCGGAGGAAACATCGACCCCGGTAGCTCGGCTGACGCGAACCGCCTCGGCTACGTTCTGGGCATCGAGGCCGCCGGAGACCATGAAGGGCGCGGTCGAATCAAGACGCTCCAGCACACGCCAATCGAACACCGCCCCGAGACCGCCGGGGCGGGTTGCTTCGTCAGGAGCGCGGGCATCGAACAGGATGCGGTCGGCAACTCCGACATAGTCGCGCAGGGCGACGAGATCGGCCGCGGTCTCCACCGCGATCACCTTCATCAGTTCCAATCCGAATTTCTGTTTGATGTCACGCAGTCGCGCCGCGCTTTCCTTGCCGTGCAATTGCAGAATATCCGGGTGCAGCGTCTCGACGATCCGGGCCAGCGTTGCATCATCGGCATCGACCGTGAGCGCCACTTTCGCCGCCCGGCCGTTTGTCTGCTCGCCGAGCTCACGCGCGGTCTCCAGACTCAGATGCCGCGGCGACGGTGGAAAGAAAACAAAACCAACCATGTCCGCGCCGGCCTCGATCGCGGCATCAAGCCCCTCGCGCGTAGACAGTCCGCATATTTTGACGATCAGGGACATTTTCCAAAAAGGCCGGTTCGAGCGATGGCGACAGCGGCAAACGATTGCCTCGCGCCGCGTTCTACAACGTCGCTCCCTGCTTGTCTCGCCTGCCGGACCCATACAGATCCGCCTGCGAGGGCGCGGGCAGGCGTTGTTGCGGATCGTACCGTGAGGCCGACGCGCGTAGTTCGGCCAGCTCCGAGCGGGCCCGCTGTGCCTCAGCCTGGTGCTGGCGCGCGGCGCGCCTCCAACGGCGCTGCCGGAACCAAGTAGCCGTGCCCCCCGCTACAACGCCCCCGATCGCCACTGCGATCAGGACCACGAACAGCGGCAGGGTGACGGCCATTGACGGATCGGTGGAGTTGAATGGATCGAACGACACCGTGACCAGATGCCGATTGGCCACCGCGAACACGACAAAAATCAACCCTAGCGGGATCAACACCACAGCCGAGAAAAATTTGCGCATGATCCTTCTCGCGTTGGGCCAGAATCGGCGAGGCGGCCGGGATTGCCGCGCCGGAAGACGCTAACGAATGCCTCAGGCGCCGGTTTCGGGAGCTGCGCTTTCCCGGTTCAGCCGTTCGCGCATTTCCTTGCCGGTCTTGAAGAACGGGACGCTCTTCTGATCCACCGGCACATGGGCCCCCGTGCGCGGATTGCGGCCGGCACGCGCCGGCCGGTGCTTGACCGAGAACGCGCCGAAGCCACGCAACTCGACCCGGTCACCGCGGGCCAGAGCCGCCACGATCTCATCGAGAATGGCGTTCACAATGTTCTCGACATCCCGCTGGTAGAGATGCGGGTTGTGCTCGGCGATACGCTGAACAAGTTCGGATTTGATCATCGAGGCTGGGACCCGGGAACGTGCGGACTAGCCATTTCCTTGAAAATGCCTTGGACTGTCAAGACGCTAAATCGGATTTGGGCGCCGCCACAGACGTGGCGGCCCCTCCCGACCGGCCGATGCGACGTTCCCCGGACGGTCGGGGCGAGGGGCGGAAATCGGACTTAGGCGCTTCAATTGACGCCGCCCGGCTGCCACAGCGCCAGCATCCCTTCCAGGCTGAAACGACCGACAGCTTGGCCTACGCCAGCCTGCTCGATCTGCCGCGCCACCGAACTCAACCCGAGCGCGTCGAACGCAATCGAAGCTGCGGTTCGCAGAAACGTCAAGTCGCCGAACCGCGGCGTCAGCTTGAAGTCGCGCACCGGCAGTCCGCTTTTAACGCCCTTCTGCGCAACCAGCCAGGCAACGGCGGTTTTCTCATCTCCAAGCTGATCCACCAGCTTGAGTTCGAGTGCCTGGTGGCCGGTGAAGACGCGACCGTCGGCGACCTTCTCGAGCAAGGCGTCGTCCATGCCTCGCCGCTGCTTCACCAGACCGCGAAACCACGCATAGGAATCCTTCACCAGTGAATCGAGCGCCGCACGAGCTTCAGGGCTGGTCGGCTCGTAGCCATTGGGCGCGGCTTTCAATGGGGAGGACTTCACCTCCTCCACCTTGACGCCGACCGTCTTCAGCAACTCGGAAAAATTCGGGATCTGAAACAGCACGCCGATCGAGCCGACCAGCGACGTCTGTTGCGCAACGATGTGATCGGCCGCAATCGCGGTGATGTAGCCTCCCGATGCGGCCAGCCCCTCCACCACCACGACCAACGGCTTCTTGGCCTTCAGACGCACGAGCGCATCATATAGCTGTTCAGAGCCCGCGGTGGTGCCGCCGGGCGAGTTGATGTGGACGACGACGGCCGCCGAATTCGAGTTCTCCAATCGCTCCAGCGCCTCGACGCGATCGGAGTCGCTTCGAATCAGTCCGTCAATGTGGACGCGCGCGATCGAGCCCGCAGCGAATGTACCGCGTCCGCCCGGCATCGCGATCCAGCCCGCGGTGATGATCGCGGCGATCGCCATCAGGGCGGCCGTGACGCGCCAGAATGTCAGCTTGCGGCGTATCCTGCGGCGATCGACGATCACGTCTGAATCGAGCGACATTTCGAAAGTTCTCCCGGGGAGCGGCTGGTCGCAGGCTGCTCGGCGCCCAACGCTAATATGCTCTGGCCTGATTACATCAATTGCGACGCAATATGAAGAAAACAAGACCCTGGGCCGATCGTCCAGGCAGCAAAAAGGCCCCGGTCGAACCGGGGCCTCTTCACAAAACGAATGACGGATCGCTTTACTTGTCCGTGCGCTGCTTGAGCGCGGTGCCTAGAATGTCGCCCAACGTCGCCCCGGAATCCGAGGAGCCGTACTGCGCGATGGCCTCCTTTTCCTCGGCGACTTCCAGCGCCTTGATCGAGACCAGCACCTTGCGCGCCTTCTTGTCGAACTGGATCACTCGCGCATCGACCTTTTCGCCAACTGCGAACCGCTCGGCTCGCTGATCGGCACGCTCGCGCGCGAGTTCCGAGCGCTTGATGAAGGTGGTGAAGTCGGTGCCGACGATCTTGACGTCGATGCCGCCTTCCTTC
>JBJMTO010000089.1:0-23197 GCA_045811665.1 Bradyrhizobium sp. | reverse complement strand
GGAGATTTGGTCCGAGACCTTGTCCGGATGGCCTTCGGAAACCGACTCGCTGGTGAACAGAGAAGACGCGCGCATCAACCAACCCCTTCCCGCCAAGCGGCGGTCCTTCCTCATGTTGTCCTGAATGTCAGTCCCGCCGGCGCGAGATGACGTAGGATTCGTCGTAGAACCAGAGCCCGTTGTGCTTGCGCAGAACCTCTCTGGCGGCATCGAGGTAACGGCCGCTTTGGGTCATCTCCGTCAACCGGTCGTCTTCGATCTGGGCGACATACACCGCCGCGTTCCATGCTGCAAAGGCGGTCGACGTTCCAATCGAGCCGGTGACCTCATTCGGCAGCGCTTCCATATCATACCGGAAGATCGAGCGGTTATCGGCATAGGCATTGAAATTAAGGTCGCGTGCTGCAGACCCCAGCTCATATTTCACTGCGCGCAATAGCTCATGACGGCTCACCGCGAAAGGGTTTTCTCCCGGCCATACCGCCTGGATAATCTCCAATCCAGGATCTTGACCATGCGAGTGAATCCCGATCAACCGGCCGCCTGCCCTCAAAGCCCGGGCCAGCGGTGCAATGATCCGTTTGGCCCGAAAATCCACAGAAGATTTCGCGCGGTAGGGTTGGGAAGCGATGATCAGGTCGAAATTGGCCTCCGAGCGGCCGGCCCGCGGAATGATCGAATCGAGCAGAAAACGCTGATCTTCCCGGTACAATACGATTGCCACCGGTCGTTCATATACGGGCATGCCGGAGCGCGGGCTGACGTTGGCGCGCCAGTTCTGCTCCAGAAAAGGCTTGAGTTCAGCTATTTGGGCCTCGAATTCGCCCGAGGACGCGCCTCTTAGAGGCACTTCATGCCAGATCATTCCGGCCGCCGCTGCCGGCGAAGACGGGGTGAGCCACGGCGCTTCCGCGTAGTTCATGTTTGTGAGCAGAAAAACCGTGGCAGGATGCTCAAACAGCCGGTCTGCGACCTTGTCGAGCGTAAGCCGCACATCCTCGAGGCTAAGTTCCTTCCCCGCGATATAGAAGGGCATATGGGGAAAGCGCCCGTGCATCGATCGCAGCACTCGCGCCAGCACGGTACCGTCGCCCACCCCGGCATCGAACAGCCTGAGCGCCGGCGGCCGAGGGTGGATACTGGCCAACTCCAGCGCTACCCGGTCGGCGATCACCCGTTTTTCGCTGCAGGTATGAACGAACAGCAGGTATTTCTGCCGATTCTCGAAAAACCGGAAATTGTCACGCGGATCGCGTTTTTCCGGCAGGACCTGCGCCACCAGCGGCGGCGGCATCCCGCCCGGCATGGAGGCGGCAATGAAGGCCTGGATGCGGTTGAGCGTATCGAGAGTGATGCGCTTACCCTCGCGCAGCCGGTGCACCAGCTTGCCGTCATTGACCGCGCGGCGGCCGAACGTTGACTCCGCCATATCCGCATGCCGGCAGAATTCGGCTATCTCGCTCAGAATATCCTGGTTTTTCATCGGCTGAGGGTTTGGGCAGAGCGAATGGGCAGCCAGAGATGGCCAAGCGTGTCCTATCACCATCTGCCCAATGGGGGAATGCGGGGGGAAGCCCGCTTCTTGGAGATGAAACGTTACCGGGTGCTCGACGAGCAGATGCTGACGCGGATGTTATCCAAAGCTTGAATGGAAAAGTTCACGCCCAGCCGTTGAGGACGTTCGTTGGCTCTCTACCTCCTCCATACCTCTTTCGCCACATCGACCGTGAGCTTCAGTTTCGCCCACTGCTCTTCTTCGGTGAGGAGATTGCCTTCCTCCGTCGAGGCGAAGCCGCATTGCGGTGATAGCGCCAGCTGATCCAGTGGGACGTATTTGGAGGCTTCTGCGAGCCGCCGCTTGATGTCGTCTTTGTTTTCTAATTGGCCGCTCTTCGAGGTGATGACGCCGACCACCACGATCTTTTTGCCTTTCGGCAAGTATCGCAAGGGTTCGAAGCCGCCAGCGCGCTCTGAGTCGTATTCGAGGAAATAGCCGTCATAGTTGGTGCCGGCCAGCATAGTCTCGGCGACCGGCTCGTAACCGCCGGATGAAATCCAGGTGGAACGGAAGTTGCCGCGGCAGACATGCGTCGTGATCGTCATGTCGGCCGGCCGCTCGGCGATGGCATAGTTGATTACACGTGCATAGGTCTGTTGCAGCCCATCTGGATTGTCGCCGCGCTCGCGAGCTTTCCTCAGCTCATCCTCGGAGCAGAGATAGGCCCACACCGTGTCGTCGAACTGCAGATAACGGCAGCCGGCGTCGTAAAAAGCCTTCACTGCCTTGCGATAGGTTTTCGCGAGATCCTCGAAGAACACCCCGAGGTCAGGATAGACGTCTTTCGAGATCGACTTGCGACCACCGCGGAAATGCAGCACCGCCGGTGACGGAATGGTCATCTTCGGCATCACATGGGCGATCTCACATTGTTTTTTGAGGAATCTGAAGTGGTCCAGCATCGGATGATCGTCTGGAAAATCGAGCTTTCCAATGACCCGTACCGCGTCGTGCCGGGTCTCGACGCCTGCAAACTGAATGCCGGTTTCGGGATGAAACAACTCGCAACCGGTGAGCCTGGCGAGGAAATCGAAATGCCACCACGATCGGCGGAACTCGCCGTCGGTCGCGAGCTTTAGTCCGAGCGAGGCCTGCTTGTGCACCACCTTTTCAATTTCCAGGTCTTCGGCCTTGCGCAGGTCGTCGACGGAAATCTCGCCCTTTTCCAGCTTCGCACGGGCCTCCTTTATCCGCGGCGGCCGCAACAGGCTGCCGACTTCATCCGCGCGGAAAGGTGCTTTTGCTCTTTGCATCGTCTTCACTCCCGGAAAATAACAAATGTTTCCACCACGCAACCGATCCGCTTACGCCGGACAGCCCGTAGCGCACGCATCAGCTTGCCGCAGCTCCCGAGACGCCGAGGAAGCGTTCGAGCACCGCAGGGTCGGCTCTGGATACAGCACTGGCGGCATCATGGACGATCACGCCGCGGTCCAATATCACAACCCGGTCGGCAAGCCTTAAAATCTTCTGTGCGTTTTGCTCGACGATAATGGAGCAGATGCCGCCGGCACGAGTGATCGTCCCAAGCGCCTGGAGCAGTTCCTCCACGATGATCGGAGCGAGCCCCTCCGTCGGCTCATCCAGCAGCAGCACCTTAGGATTGAGCGTGAGCGCGCGTCCGATCGCGAGCATCTGCTGCTCGCCGCCGGAAAGCTGGTTGCCGAAAATGTTGCGGCGCTCTTTCAGTCGCGGAAACATCTCGTAGATCTTTCGAACGGTCCAAGGTCCCGGTTGCGCGACCGCCGTCATATTTTCTTCGACCGTCAGCGAGCGAAAGATGTTGCGCTCCTGCGGCACCCAGCCTATCCCGGCCCGCGCCCGCTGATCTGGCCGCATGCCGGTAATATCCAGACCTGCAAGGGCGATAGTCCCAGCGAAGCGGCGGGTAATCCCAACGATCGAATTTATCAGCGTGGTCTTGCCGGTTCCGTTGCGGCCCAACAAGGCCAGAACCTGGCTCTCAGGCAGGCGTAGTGTGGTGTTCTGCAACACCACTGCTTCGCCATAACCGGCGCGCAGTCCGTCAATGCGGAGGAGCTCAGACATTGGCGGCCTTCCCGAGATAGACTGCCTTTACGTTGGGGTCTCGCGCCACCTCGTCGGGCGCTCCCTCGACCAACATCGCGCCACCGACCAGAACCGAAATTCGATCCGCAAACGAGAACACCAGGTCCATGTCATGCTCGATCAGCAGAACGGTGACATCTCGCGGTAGTGCTGCGACCGCGGCGAGAATATCGCGGCGTTCGCTTTGGGGCACCCCCGCGGCGGGCTCATCGAGCAGCAGCACCTGGGGCTTGGCGGCAATCGCGACGGCGATCTCCAGCAGACGCTGTTTGCCGTAAGGCAACGTCGCAGTGAGGTCGCACATGACGTCGAGTAGATGAAAGCGCGCCAGATGTTCGGCGATCTCGCCATTGACGTCATCACGGCCACCCATGTTGCGCCACCAATTGCCGCCGCGGCCCAGCCGCTCCGAAACCGCCAGCCCAATGGTCTCAAGCGGCGTCAGGTCCGCATATAGCTGATTGATTTGGAAGGTGCGCGACAGTCCGCGCAGCACTCTTGTATGCACGGGCAGATCCGTGACGTCATGCCCTTCCAGGAGAATGCGACCGCGATCGGGTCTAAGCACGCCCGTCAAGAGATTGATGACCGTGGTCTTGCCGGCGCCATTCGGCCCGATCAGCGCGTGGCGGGCGCCCCGCTCGATCCGCAGTGACAGATTGCGCGTGACCTTGAGCGCGCCAAATTGCTTTTCCAGCCCTTGCGTTTCGAGCGCCAACGTCATGGCACCTCGCTGTTCGGGACGGCGACTATCGCCTTGCGGCCCGTGAGTAATCTTATGATCAGGTTCGGAGCCCACAATACCGCACGGTGCATACGCTCACGGCCGACCAGCACGATGGTGACAAGGACCAGCCCGATCCAGAACTGCCAATACTGCGGCGTGATCGTGGAAAAGAACTCCTGCAGCATTCGGAAGACCACAGCGCCGATCAGCCCTCCGTAAAGATACCCGGTACCCCCGATCACCAGCACGAGCATCAAATCGGCGGAGCGCTCAAACGAGAACACGTCGAGCGACGCCAACGCCGTACTCTGAGTGAATAGCGCGCCCGCTATCCCGGCGTAGAACGCCGATAGGGTGTAGACGGCGATCAGCCGCCTGCTGACGGGGATACCGATCGCGGCCGCGCGGAGGGGATTGTTTCGGATTGCGCGGAGCGAAAGACCGAACGGCGAGTGCACGATCCTGCGGGAGAGCAGAAACAATACGAACAGCACCCCAAGGCAGTAGAAAAAACCAACTTTGCCGAACATGTCGAACGCGAACAGCCCAAGGATCGGCTCCATCTCGATGCCCTGGAGCCCGTCTGTTCCGCCGGTGACGTTTGAAAAGCGCTCTGCAAGCGCCTCCAGCAGTAACGCCACTCCGAGCGTCACCATCAAGCGGGTCAGGTCGGCACCCCTGATCACCAGGAAACTGGTCGCGTAGCCCAGCGCCATGGCCGCAAGACCCGCCAAAAGCAACGCGAGGACCGGCTCGCGGACGATGCCGTGCAACGCGAGCAGCCCGGCGGAGTATGCCCCTACCCCGAAGAACGCGGCATGGCCGAGCGAAACGATGCCGGCATAACCTAGAATTAGATCGAGCGAGAGCGCAAACAACGCCAGTCTCACGATGTCCGTCATTATTAGATATCGGGAGGGAAACAAGACCGCACAGGAAAGCACGAGGAACCAGAATGCAATTTCACCCCAGTGCCAGCGTGCATGCCGCCTGGCCTGAATTCCAACTTCGGCTTGTGGGGTCATCGCTGGCTCACCGCGTGGCGGTGCGGCCAAACAGGCCATTGGGACGCCAGATCAGGAGCGCGATCATCATGGTGTAGATCACGAACGGCCCGAGCTTCGGCACGTAGTACTTGCCTGCGACGTCGCCTATGCCGAGCAGGAGCGATGCCAGGAACGGTCCGGTAATGCTGGACGAGCCGCCGACAGTGACCACGATCAAAAAATAGATCATGAATTTCAGCGGGAAATACGGATCAAGCCCCAGAATCTCGGCGCTGAGAGCGCCGCCCAGACCGGCGAGACCGCAACCGAACGCAAAAGTAAACGCAAACACCTGCGGCACATTGATGCCCAGGCCGCTCGCCGCGCGCGCGTCGTCCACGGCGGCTCGCAGCCTGCTGCCGAACCGCGTGCGCGCGACAACCAGCTGGAGCGCCGCCGCCAAAAGCCCGCAGATGACGATGATCATCAGCCGATAGCGGCCGACGCCTACACCAAAGAAATCTATCTGTCCCTCAAGCGCCTCAGGAATCTTGATGAAAACCCGCGACGATCCCATGATGTAGTCGACGGCCGCCACCGACATGAACACGAGACCGACGCTGAACAACACTTGATCAAGGTGGCTACGGTTGTACAGGTGTCGGTAGAGTGAACGCTCCAGCAATGCGCCTATCAGCGCGCTCGTCACAAACGCCAGCGGCAGGCCGGCGAAGAATGGCCAGCCGTATCGATTCACCAGCACCGCGCAAATGTAACCGCCGCTCATGGCGAACGCGCCATGAGCAAGGTTGACAAAGTTCATCAGACCGAGCGTCACCGCCAGCCCGCAGGCAAGCACGAACAGCAGCATGCCATAGGCGACACCGTCGAACAGTATGGTGAACAGCGTAGTCATGGTTCGGGCCAGCGAAGATCAACGAGACATAGCCACACCTGAGATAACTGCATCATCGTCAGGCGCATCGGAGAGTAGCGCAAGCTCTCTCTGAATTTTCATTTTTTCGTCTTGCCGGGGTCTTTGACGGCCTCGAACGTCTGGAATTCGACGTTAAAGAGTTCACCATCTACCTTTTCGACCTTGCGGATGTAGATGTTCTGCACGATGTCCCGGGTTTCCGGATCTATCGAGATCGGACCACGAGGACTCTCCCACTTCATTCCTTTCATGGCTTCGATCAGAGAATCGCCATCAGTCTTGCCGGCGCTCTTCTTCACGGCCTCATAGATCAGGTGAATGCCGTCATAGCCGCTCACGGCCATGAATCCGGGCCGCGAGCCAAAGGCCTTCTTGTAAGCCCCGACAAACTCCTTGTTCATCGCGGATGGGTGAGCAGCCGAATACAGATGGGCGGTTACGGTCCCGAGCGCCGCGTCTCCCATGCCGTTCAGGAGATCGTCGTCCATGACGTCGCCGGGCCCGATCACCTTGATGCCCGCTTTGTCGAGGCCACGTTCGGCATACTGCTTCATAAACGTGCCACCCTGCCCCGCCGGCACGAACACAAACATGGCGTCCGGTTTGGAGTCTTTCATCCGCTGCAGGAACGGCGCGAAATCGGGATTGGCGAGCGGAACCTTGACCTCTTCAACAATCTGGCCGCCACCAGCGGTGAAGTGCTCCTTGAAGAAGTTCAGGGCGTCGTTGCCCGGCGCGTAGTCCGACGTGAGGGTCGCGACTTTCTTGATCCCGTTCTTGACCGCCCAGTCTCCAATGATGGTTGAGGATTGCGCCAGCGTGAAGCTCGTGCGCACGATATAGGGCGAACGCTCGGTAATGATCGAGGTGCCCGCCGCCATCACGACTTCCGGTATTTTCGCCTGGGTCGCTAGCGGCGCCGCAGCCAGCGCGGCGGGGGTAACGCCGAACCCCGCGATGAAGTGGACCTTATCGTTGACGATCAGTTCCTGGGCGAGCCGCTTGGTGTTATCGGGAACGGCTGCGTCATCCTTCAGGATGATCTCGATCTTCTTGCCGGCTACGCTGTCGCCCTTCTGCTGCATGTACAACTTCACGGCGTTGTCGATCTGCTTGCCGGTGGACGCTTGTCCGCCGGTCATCGGCAGGATCAGCCCGATCTTGATGGTTTCCTGAGCTTGAGCCGGCGTCATCGCAGCCGAGACCACAACGCCCGCCAGAGCAATCGACAACACCTTAGTCCCCGTTCGCATCAACGTTCTCCCTAACCGTCCTTCGAACCGAGTCTCCGGTCCTTGCCTGATCATACCCGGACTGCTTCGCCTGAGCCGTGGCATGGCGTCCGAAGAATGTGACGATGTCAATCTGGACGATAGACCGGTTTTTTTCGGCCCGCTTTGCAAAGCGATGGTTCACAAGTTCACACCTGTGCGGTACTATAACACCTGACCATGCTCCCACGCCCGGGGCTTTCTAAATTTGGGCTAATCTTGGCTGGCCGACTCAACCGGCCAGCTTGCAAAGCCTGCTATGACCCTACTCAGTTCGCTGAAAGCGTCTTGAGCCGGCTAAAGAGGATCGCTTATCCTCACGCGCCATTGCTGGGTCAAAGCGCTTTGCTGCTGGTTCGAACCACCTGATCAATCCCGACGCCTTGCCCGCGCAACGTTGCCCAGACCAGCCTGAAATCTCCCAAAACACTCTGGGTGCGAACATAATGAGCATCGACCTCCGCGAGGCGGGTTGGGTCGGACATGTCGACCCCGCTCACCTGTGCCAAACCGGTTATGCCGGGCCTGACTGCGAGGACCCCCAGTCGCCGCCTCGCATCGACAAGTTCGGTCTGAGATGGCAAACAAGGGCGAGGGCCGACCAAGCTCATCTCACCCAGTAGCACGTTCCAGAGCTGCGGAAGTTCGTCGATCTTAAATCGCCGCAGTAGCTCTCCGATCGGCGTGACTGCCGACGGCTTTACCTGGTGGGTCGGTACGTTTGCGGTCCCTGAGTACATCGTTCGGAGCTTGTAACACGTGAAAATGCTGCCGTGCCTGCCCACGCGCGCTTGGGCAAAAACCGCTTTGCCTGGACTCTGCAGTCGAATAGCCAGGCTAATCGCCAAAAGGACAGGCCAGAATACGCCCAGAAACAGGGCGCAGGCTAACATGTCGAGTGCACGCTTCATCTCTCGCCTTCACTCCACTCGCATTACGCTACAGCTTACGACGTTAGATTCGCGACTCTCAAGAATGACGACGAAACCGACGGCAACAAACTTAGTCGGAGTAATCAACGACGGCCCGGTCACTCCCTAGCGATGGCGAGCAAATAGCGTCCATACTCGGATTTTCCGAGCTCGCGTCCGAGCTGCTCCAGATCATCCCGGCTGATGAAACCCATGCGAAACGCGATTTCTTCGGGACAACTCACCCGAAATCCCTGCCGCTTTTCCAGCGTTCGCATGAATTCCGCGGCATCAAGCATCGAATCGGGGGTCCCGGTATCAAGCCATGCGAACCCGCGTCCCAGACGTTCAACATGTAGCTGCCCCATCCGCAGATACGCGGCGATTGCATCGGTAATTTCCAGTTCGCCCCGTGCCGATGGTTTCAACGAAGCCGCAATATCAACAATCTGCTGGTCGAAGAAGTAAAGTCCGGTAACCGCCCATTTCGACTTCGGCGCCGTCGGTTTTTCCACGATCGACACCGGTCGTGCCTTCGCATCCAGTTCGATGACGCCGTAACGCTCGGGATCGGAGACCTGGTAGGCGAACACGGTAGCTCCGTCCGGTCTTGCGCAGGCCGCCGCGAGTGCCTCCGGCATTCCGTGACCGAAAAAGATATTGTCTCCGAGGATGAGTGCGGAGTTGCTGCCCCGCACGAAATCCGCCCCGACGATATAGGCTTGCGCCAGCCCTTCTGGCCGGGGCTGCTCACGGTACGTTATCTTGATTCCCAGCCGCCGACCGTCCCCCAACAGCAGTTTGAAATTGCCCAAATCCTCTGGCGTGGAAATAAGGAGAATGTCGCGGATTCCGGCAAGCATCAGGGTACTCAGCGGAAAATACACCATCGGCTTGTCGTAGACCGGTAGCAATTGCTTGGAGACCGCGCGTGTCATCGGATATAGGCGCGTGCCGCTGCCGCCTGCGAGGATGATACCTTTCATACGAACACTCCGGCTGAACCTTCTGATAAGGCGCATCGCATACGCCGGAAATATTGGCAATCGGCGCGCTCACGGTCGCAGAGCCCTTTAAGACTTCCCAGCCTCCGCTTGTGCAGTGAGCCGCTTTACACAATTCTCAACTCCGAGCCGCCAATCCGGCAGTTCGAGACCGAACCCCTCACCCAGCTTATGCGAGTTCAAACGTGAATTCGACGGGCGTCGGGCGGTGGTGGGATATGCCGAGCTGGCGATCCCCGCGACATGCGCGACAGGCAATCCCTGACCCGCAGCGCGTTTAAACACCTCGCGGGCAAAGCCGAGCCAGTTCGTCTCCCCGCTGCCGGCGGCATGATAGGTCCCCCAGCACATAGTGTCACGATCGTCCCTAATCTGAGCAGCGATGCTTAGTATGGCCCTCGCTAAATCTGGTGCATAGGTCGGCGTACCCAGTTGGTCTTCGACAACATGAATAATCGGCCGTGTCGTTGCGAGCCGCAGCATCGTTTTCACAAAGTTGGTCCCCCACGGGCTATAAACCCAGGCCGTGCGGAGGATCACATGCCGCTCGCAAGCATTCGCCACCCGTTGCTCGCCCTCGAGCTTGGTCAGTCCATACACATTGATCGGACCGGTCGTATCGCTTTCCAGGTACGGGCTTTCCTTTGTGCCGTCGAAGACGTAGTCGGTCGAAATGTGGATGATTGGGACTGAACGCCCGGCGCACCATCTCGCGGCGGCCTCCGCTCCCAACGCGTTGATAGCGTGGGCAACGGCGGGTTCGCTCTCGGCCTTGTCGACGGCGGTGTAGGCCGCGGCATTGACCACGATCTCAGGTTTCTGCCGCGTTAAAACCGCGCAAATGGATTCTTCGTCGGTTAAATCGAATTCAGGCCGGCCGGTCGACACAAGTTGGATGCCCGTTGTTGCGGCCACTTCCAGCAGGCCACGAGCCAACTGACCCTCGCGGCCAAGGACAAGAACCTTCACCAGGGCTGCCGGTTAAGAGCGGCGAGCGGGCGTTCGCGCTTATCGGCAAGGCCAAGCCGCTCCCCAGCGTAGACGGCACGCCGCACCGATTCCCACCACTGCCTATTGTCCAAATACCAGCGGACCGTCTTTTCGATACCCGTCTCGAAGGTTTCTTTGGCGCTCCAACCTAGCTCCGCCTCTAAGCGGCCCGCGTCGATGGCGTAGCGCTGATCGTGTCCCGGCCGGTCCGTTACAAAAGAGATAAGGCGTCGATGGTTGGCGCCGGGAGGATTGAAGCGGTCCATCAGATCGCAAATCCGCTCGACGACCCCAATGTTTGTCTGTTCGTTGCGACCGCCGACGTTGTATTTTTCTCCGATCCTACCCTGGCGCAAGATCAGAAACAGTGATCGGACATGATCGTCGACGTAGAGCCAGTCGCGAACATTCAGGCCGTTACCGTAAACGGGCAAGGGCTTGCCCTCCAGAGCATTGAGGATGATCAGCGGAATAAGCTTCTCCGGAAACTGGTAAGGGCCGTAATTATTGGAGCAGTTGGAAATGATCGTCGGCAAGCCATAGGTGCGACACCAGGCGAAAACCAGATGGTCCGACGCGGCCTTGCTGGCTGAATACGGCGAGCTTGGATCGTACGCCGTCGTTTCAGTAAATAAACCGGAGGGCCCGAGGGAGCCATAAACTTCATCGGTTGACACGTGAAGAAACCGAAATCTATCGCGCTGTTCACCCGAGAGACCGTCGAAATATCGCCGCGCCGCCTCCAGCAAGGTGTAGGTACCGACTACGTTGGTCTGGATGAACGCGGCCGAGCCCGTGATCGAACGGTCCACATGCGTCTCGGCGGCCAGATGAATTATGCCGTCCGGCTTAAACTCGGCGAACGCGGCCGTCATCTTGGCCGCGTCACAGATGTCGGCTTTCAGGAGGGTGTAACGGGAATCGTCCGCTACCGCGGCGAGCGAGGCAAGATTTGACGCATAAGTAAGCTTGTCGATGTTGAGAACCTCGACGCGTTCTTCTCGGACGAGATAGCGCACCAGTGCCGAACCGATAAAACCGGCCCCGCCGGTTACTAACAGGCGCATAGCCAACCTCTTATGCCCATCCGACGCATCAGGCCTCGAAGACGAATGCAGGAACCATGTCTTTCAAGGACGGCAATGTCCGATCCTTTTGTGAGAGCTTGACGTTATCAGGATGGACCGGCCATTTGATGCCAACGGCCTCGTCGTCCCATTTTATGCCGCGATCAAAATCGGGCGCATAATAGTCAGTCACCTTGTAAATCACCTCGGTATCCGGTTCGAGGGTACAATACCCATGTGCGAAGCCCGTTGGTATCCAAATTTGCCTCCAGTTCTCGTTGCTTAGGGTCACGCTCACATGTTGTCCGAATGTCGGCGAGCCGACCCTGATATCGACGGCCACATCGAAGATGGATCCTCGCGTGACGCGTACGAGCTTACCTTGGGCACGCGGGGGTGTCTGGAAGTGTAGACCGCGTATGGTACCTGCTTCCCTCGTTAAAATATGATTGTCTTGAACGAATTCGATGCTCATACCTGCTGCGCACAGAGCCTGTCGGTTGTAGGTCTCAGAGAAAAACCCCCGCGCGTCGCGATGAATTTGTGGAACGATCAGCTTGATCTCGGCTAGAAGTAGCGCTCGTATTTCCAACTTGAAAATCCTCATTCAATGCCGGACAATACATCGCTCTCGTCCATAGTCCACTGACGAAATATAACGTGAGCATACGCTACTGAAAGGAACACGCGTAGAACGCGCAGTCGTGAAGTCTGCTGCAGTTCCCGCTATGGCATGACGCGGGCGGCCCACGAGAAAGAGCAGAATCCTGCGGGACCCATGCCTGACAAGCTGACCGGCTACCGCATCCTTATTCTCGAAACGCGAGAGGAAGCGCAGTTTTCACGTCTGCTCGCAGAACAAGGCGCTGAGGTGCTGCAATGCCCGATGTTCATCATCCATGACGTCCCGAACGCTGCCCCGATCGAGGCCTGGATCCGCCGTTTCATCTTAGAGCCCTGCGACGATCTGGTGCTGATGACCGGTGAAGGGTTGCGCCGCCTATTGAAACTGGCGAGGCGCATGGATGTGGAGGCGGCGTTTATTTCGGCGCTCGCGGTGACCCGCAAGTACGCGCGTGGTCCCAAACCGGGCCGGGCCTTGCGCGAGATTGGGTTGGAGCCACAGGCCACCACCGCGAAACCGACATCTGTAGGCGTCGCCGAGATGCTGTCATCGGTCAATCTCAGGGGACATCGCGTGGGCTTACAGCTTTATCCGGACAAGGATCACGGCGCGCTGATTGGTGCCCTCACTGCGCAAGGTGCCGAGATCGATGAAGTAATCCCGTACGCCTATGACACCCAAGCCGCCGACGCGAACATCGTCACCGCTGTCGAGCAGATGGCAAAAGGCCAAGTAGATGCCATAGCCCTGACCAGTTCAGGCCAGGTTCGCCGACTCGTCGAAGTGGCGCAGGCGCATGGTTGTGGAGATCGCTTACGCGAGGGGCTGCAGCGCACGCTGATCGCTTCAGTCGGTCCCGTCGTTTCCAACGAGCTGAAATCACACGGCCTGCGCACCGACATCTTCCCGGCAAACCAAACATATTTCATGAAGCCCCTGATATCCGCGATCGCAGCCGAACTTGCCAAGGCAGCCGGCGCAAATACGCCAAATGACTGGTAGCGACCAGCAGCGGTGAGATTGCCGGTCCGTACAACATTAAGCAGTTCCCCGTCCCCGGCTTGAGGGATTAAAGAGACGGAGATCCAGCCCCGTTGGCTGCAGCAATTGCGCCAGACACACTTTTCAAGCATTCAGCGGACTTGCGGGTCCCGGTGCATTGGCCCACAATCGATCCAGATCGAGGGCTGCGGAATTGCTGACATTAAGCCGTTCCCAGCGTCCGGGCCCTCCGCAAATCTTCAAGAAACGCAAACTCCGGGAGAAATAATATGCGTAAGCTCATGATAGCTGCGGCCTTCGCCCTACCGATGTTCGGTGGCGTGGCGATGGCGCAAGAGACCCTCAAGATCGGATACATCGACCCATTGTCGGGTGGCGGCGCCAGCGTCGGCGAAGTCGGCCTGAAAACATTTCAGTTTCTTGCCGAGGAAGTGAATGCGAAGGGCGGCATCCAGGGCAAGAAAGTCGAGATTGTCCCGCTCGACAACAAGACAAACCCTCAAGAGAGCCTGATCCAGGCGCAGAAGGCGATCGACGCCGGGGTCCGCTATCTCACCCAAGGTAACGGCTCGTCGGTTGCCGGCGCGCTGTCCGACTTCGTCACCAAATACAACGAGCGCAATCCCGGCAAAGAGGTCCTGTACTTCAATTATGCCGCAGTCGATCCGGTACTGACCAACGCAAAGTGCAGCTTCTGGCATTTCCGGTGGGATGCGAACTCTGACATCAAGATGGAGGCGCTCACCAACTACATGAAGACAGTGCCGGCGATCAAAAACGTTTATCTGATCAATCAGGATTACTCGTTCGGGGAATCGGTTCGATCCACGGCCAAGTCGATGCTGAGCGCCAAACGGCCTGACATCAAGATCGTTGGCGATGAGTTGCATCCGCTGTTGAAGATCACCGACTTTGCCCCGTACATCGCGAAGATCAAGGCATCGGGCGCCGACACCGTCGTGACTGGCAACTGGGGTCAGGATTTCGCGCTGCTCCTGAAGGCGGCTGCGGACGCCGGGTTGAAGGTGAACTGGTATACCTATTACGCGGGTGGCACCGGCGGCCCGACCGCTGTCAAGCAGGCTAACCTCAATCACCAGGTATTCCAGGTCGGCGAAGGCATTCCGAACCTCGATCACCCATCATCGCAAGCATTTGAAAAGGCGATCCGGGCCAAGTACGACTTCAGCCTGTTCTATCCGCGGGCCGTCAACGAGATGCGCATGCTTGCCGTAGCGGCCGACAAGGCCAAGTCGATCGATCCGGTCAAGGTCGCGCTCGCGCTCGAAGGCATGGAGTTCGAGGTGTTCGACGGTGGAAAGGGCTACATGCGAAAAGACGATCACCAGTTCTTTCAGCCCATCTATATTTCCTCGCTAGGCGACCGGACCGAAAAGGAGCCGTTCGATGAGGAGAAGACGGGCTGGGGCTGGAGATTGGTGGCCAAGATCGACACCCCCGCCACTGTGCTTCCGACCACCTGCAAGATGGAACGGCCGAACTGATCGACGGCTAACGTAACCATCCGCCCCTAACATGGGGCGGATGCCTCCCCTCATTCAGGCGGTGGGTCGTGCTTGAACTGATCGTCATCTCCACGCTCAACGGCGTCCTGTTCGGCATGTTGCTGTTCCTGATGGCGAGCGGCCTCACCGTCATCTTCAGCATGCTCGGCGTACTTAATTTCGCGCATGCCAGCTTTTATATGCTCGGTGCTTTCTTCGGATTCCAGATCAGCCGCTGGTTCGGTTTTTGGCCCGCGTTGTTGATCGCTCCGCTGCTGGCCGGCGTGATCGGCGCCGGCGTCGAACGCTACGGACTCCGGCGCGTGCACAAGAACGGCCATGTCGCCGAGCTGTTATTCACGTTCGGCCTCGCGTTCGTAATCGAAGAGGTCGTCCAGATCATCTGGGGCAAGAGCCCGGTGGATTTCCGCGTGCCACCGCTGCTGGACTTCCCGGCGTTTACGATCTTCTCGACCAACTATCCCGCTTACAAGATGTTCATGCTGCTGGTGTCGATCGTCATCTTCCTCGGGCTTCTGGTGGTCCTGAAGAAGACGCGGATCGGATTGATTGTTCAGGCCGCGCTTACGCATCCGCATATGGTGGGGCACCTTGGCCATAATGTCGGGCGCATCTTCATGCTGGTGTTCGGTGTCGGCACCGCGCTGGCCGCCGTCGCCGGCGTGATCGCCGGTCCGGCGCTGGTGACACAGGCGAACATGGCTGGATTGCTCGGACCCATCCTGTTCGTGGTTGTCGTAGTTGGAGGCTTAGGCTCCTTGCCGGGGGCGTTCGTCGGCTCGCTGCTGATCGGCCTGGTGCAGACATTCGCGGTGTCGATCGACGGCTCGCTTGCAGCCGCGTTCGGCCCTCTCAGTCCGGACTACTCGACCACCTGGTTGGCCGACATCTGGGGTGTCACGATCGCGCAGGTCGCGCCGATCGTGCCCTATGTGCTCCTGGTGCTCATCTTGATCTTCCGTCCAATGGGCCTGCTTGGGACGCGTGACACATGAGTGAACTCACCGCACGCGCCGCGCCCCCGCTGCCCACGCCCGCCGAAAAGATGAAATTCTTTGGATTGTGGATTGCGACCGCAGTGTTGCTTCTGCTGCTTCCGAAGATCTTCGCATCTGGGGGCTCCCTGACCACCTTCAGCCTGATCGGCATCTCCATCATCTTCTCGCTGTCCTACAACATTCTGCTTGGCCAAACTGGCATGCTGTCGTTCGGACATGCGGTGTATTATGGGCTCGGCGGTTTCCTCGTGATCCACGCCATCAATATGATCGGCGGGAACAAGCTGCCGATCCCCCTCCCCCTCGTTCCCTTGATCGGCGGCCTGACCGGTCTCTTCTTCGCCGTACTGCTCGGCTGGGTGTCAACCCAACGCAGTGGAACGGCTTTTGCGATGATTTCGCTAGGGGTCGCCGAACTGGTCGCCTCATCGGCACTGATCCTGCGGACATTCTTCGGCGGCGAAGCGGGCGTCTCGGCCAATCGAACCAAATTGCTGAAGGTGTTCGGCTGGAACTTCGGCCCGCAAATCCAGATCTACTATCTGGTGGCGGCATGGACGCTGATCGCCGTGATTGCAATGTACGCACTGACGCGCACCCCGCTCGGTCGCATGTGCAACGCGGTCCGGGACAATCCGGAGCGCGTTCAGTTCGTCGGCTACAACCCGCATGTGGTCCGCTACCTTGCCTTCTGCTTCTCAGGTTTCTTCGCGGGAATCGCCGGCGCGCTGGCAGCAATCAACTTCGAGATCGCAAACTCCGCCTATCTCGGCGCCCAACAGTCCGGAACGGTCTTGTTCGCCACCTACATCGGGGGCGTCGGCTTTTTCATCGGCCCAATCGTCGGTGCGATATTCGTGACGCTGCTTTCGCTGGGCCTTAGCGACTTGACGCCGGTCTGGCAGCTTTATTTCGGCCTTATCTTCATCGCCGTCGTGGTGTTCGCGCCGGGCGGCATCACCGGGCTCATGATGATGCATCGGCCACTGGTGAAGGCGGGCACACTCCCAAGGGTATTGCCGAGCTACCTGATCGCCCTGGTACCGACGCTGGCGATGATCGCCGGCCTTATTTTGGCGACCGAGACGATCGTTCATTACACGGTCAATCCCGGCGACGATTCCCACATCAAAGCGTTCGGCGTCAACTTCGATGCGGCGAGCCCTTATATCTGGGCAATGGCCGCAATTCTCCTGATCGGTGGATTCCTGTTGGCGCGCAGAACCTGGGCCTGGGTCGGTCATGCATGGGACAGCGCGACCAGCGTAGCCCGGCAAAAGGGAATTGCCGCATGAGCGCTGCTATCGAGCTACGCGGCGTTAACAAGAATTTTGGCGAGGTAGCCATCATCCGCAACATCAGTTTGAGCGTGGCGCAAGGAGAGCGCCACGCGCTGATCGGCCCGAACGGCGCCGGTAAATCGACGACGTTCAACTTGATCAGCGGATATATGGCTCCAACTTCGGGAACTGTGCTGCTACGTGACCAGTTGATTTCCGGCCTGCCGCCTTACGAGATCAATCGCCGCGGATTGTCGCGCAGCTTTCAGGTCACCAACGTCTTTGCAAACATGAGCGTGTGGGAAAACCTCCGCTGTGCCGTGCTGTGGGCGAGCGGTCAGCGCTACGCATTCTGGAAAAGTGTCGACAAACTGCCCGAGGTCCGCGATCGGACCGCCCAGATACTTGCCGACATCAACTTGACGGAGCGGCGCGACGTTCCTGCCGGCCTCCTGACCTACGCCGAGCAGCGGGCACTGGAGATCGGCATCACGGTTGCGGGCGGCGCCGACGTCATTCTACTCGACGAACCTACGGCAGGGATGAGCCGGGCCGAGACTGAGCGGGCCGTCGCGTTGATCCGCCGCCTGACGGAAGGCCGCACGCTGCTCATCGTCGAACACGACATGAGCGTTGTGTTTGGACTCGCCGATCGGATTTCGGTGCTTGTCTACGGCCAGATCATCGCTTCGGGAACGCCGGAAGAAATTCGAGGCAATCCGAAGGTCAAGGAAGCCTATCTCGGCGAGGAGGCAGCCTGATGCTCGAGGTTCGAGATCTGCATGCCTATTACGGCAAAAGCCATATCCTCCAGGGCGTGGACTTGAATATTGGCGCTGGTGAGGTGGTCAGCCTGCTCGGGCGCAACGGCGTCGGACGCTCCACCACGGTCAAGGCGATCATGGGAGAAGTTCCGCCGCAGGGCTCGGTCAAGTTCAAGGGCGGCGACATCTGCGGACTGCCGAGCTATCGGATCGCGCACCTCGGGCTGGGGTACGTTCCAGAGCATCGCGACATTTTTCCTGGTCTGACGGTGCGGCAGAATCTGATGCTGGGCATCAAGGATACCAGGCGTGCCGGCAAATGGCGGCTTGAAGACATGCTTGAGATGTTCCCCAATCTCGCCGCGAGGGCCGACACCGCGGCCGGTGTGCTCTCGGGCGGGGAAAAGCAGATGCTGACGATCTGCCGCACGCTCATGGGCGATCCCGAATTGATCATGATCGACGAGCCCACCGAGGGGCTTGCTCCGTTGATCGTTCACCAGGTCGGCGATCTCATCGCGGAAATCGCCCGGCGTGGCGTGGCTATCCTGCTGGTCGAGCAAAAGCTCTCGATCGCGATGCGGATATCGCATCGCGTCTACGTGATGGGGCATGGTCACATTGTCTTCGAGGGGACCCCCGCCGAACTCACAGCCAACGAGGCCGTCCGGAAGGAATGGCTCGAGGTGTGACGCGTCCTGCTGCGAGTTCTACTCAGCAGCCTGTTGCCTTCCGTTACCAGCGGCCAAGCCCAGAGCGGTCTGCACGGATTGATGATAGTGGATCATCGCCGGTTCATTGCGGCCATATACCAGATGCGTTTGCGCGCCAGACGACAAGCCCATCTGAATGCTGCGCCCCGTCGGGAAGTCCTCACCTGTGACCACGTCAAGTACAAGTTGCATATTCTTGTCCCAGTGGGTTCGTTCTTCATCTGTTTTCGGTGGGCTGGGTACGTAAAGGCTCAGGTCCATCACGGCGCGATCCGTGCGTCCCTCGCATGGGAATACTCTGGCGAGTTCGACATGATCGCCTTGCACCAGCATGAGCGTATTCGGGAACAGCGAATAGACCAAGGTGGTGTTCCACATCAGGTCCCAGTTCTCCTCCGGCTCTTCCTTGAGCCGTTGCAGTTTCTTGCGCGGGAAGGTCAAGCGGTGATTGAGGCCGAATGCCTCGAAGTCCGTGACGTTGCCGTGAAGGACGTCTCTTAGCGAATCTCGGTGCAGGAAGCCGATGTGATAACCTTCGTTGAAGGTATCCACCACGAGCTTCCAGTTCATGGTCTCCGGGATCAGCCGCTTGTCATAGAACGCCCATGATCCGAATTCGAACGAGCCAAGCTCCGGGCCTAACCCTGCGAGCCAAGGATCGACGTCGAAACTCGTCGCACCATCGGTCGCAGCGGTTGGGATCACCCACACCAAGCCATACTTCTCGCACAGCGGCAGTTCGACAAGCGACGAGCGCTCCGGGCGCACTCCCGGGAAGCAACGCTCGTCGGGAATGCCTGTCACCTTGCCGGCGAGATCGTAGGTCCATGCGTGGTACGGGCACGAGAACAGGCGCGCGCTGCCAAAGCCCTGGGCCACTTTAGCCCCGCGGTGCCGGCACACATTGAGGAACGCACGCAGTTTGTCATCGCGGCCCCGGACGACGAGGATTGGCACGCCGGCGAAGTCGTCGGTCCGGAACGTACCTGGGACCGCCCAATCCGAAGCGAAGCCCATCACCAGCGGATGCTGGCCAAACAGAATGCGCTGCTCCTCCGCCGCACGCGCAGTGTCGGTGTACACAGACACGTCGTTGCGCCAAGGCGCATCCGCCATGGCCGTGGTTCTCGTATCGACGTACTCCAGCAGTCGCTTCAAAATGTTGATCTGGTTTTGCCTGCTCATCGGGGAACTCCGCTCGGCCTGTCGCTGAGATCTGCTTCCAAGGCTGATACGCCACCGTATCGTCAGCGTGGCACCCTGGCAATACGGTGGCGTATCACATTCAGGTCATTTTGGCCGGGCAGCGGCCTAAGTCTCCCATTTTATGGTAACGGCGCCGCCGAAGAACTGGCTAGTTCTGATCCACTTCCAGCAGAAACTTGGCGCAGGCGCTAACAAGATTAGCTCGCCTGCGCGGCGTATCATCGAGAAATAACATGCTTTGACCAAACAAGAACGTGTAGAAAAGCACCCCACGCGCCTCCGCGTCCGGGCCAGAGAGGCCCAGCTTCCGGTACAGCGACGCGACGATCTTGAGCCGCGCCGTGTCGACCTTTTCCACGGCCGCGGCGGCAGCCGGATCCGTTCGGGCCCACTGCCGTATCGCGAGTTCGATAGCCATTCCCTGCGTGTTGGCACGCTCGGAATACAACTTGAATATCCCGCGCAGTTGGTCGACGCCCGATTCTCCCCCGGCTTCCGCTTGCCGTTCAATCGCCGTCACGCGCCCTTCCCGCCAGCTTTCGAGCATCGCATTCAGAAGGGCGCGCCGATCCTTGAACCGACGATAAAATCCCCCTTTGGTCACTCCCATCCGTTCGGCAAGCACCTCAACCCGGACAGCCTCAACGCCGCCTGTTGCCAGTTCCGCGAGCCCGGCAGACAGCCAATCCTGGGACGCATTCTCTTCCTTCACAGGGCCTCCAACAGATTTCGGCCGACGTGGGCGCACGTGCCCCGCTACGGCCGCTGATACGATAGCGTATCTTCGACGACTCCTCACGCAGCGAATGTTCGTGACGGCGCAGGGCGCTGGGCAAGCTGCGCTCTATAGTCCAATATGTTGAGCGGTCTTACCATTGTAGGTTCGACCGAGCCAGAAGCGCTCGGTACAGAGCTAGCAAGAGCCGGCCGGTGTCGATCGAGCATTTTCGGACGGCGGGCGAGTTTCGCTCCTGAAAACCGCTCCAGGGAGGGATTGCGTGGAACACGCTTTGGAAGTGCGCGGGGTGTCACTTCGCTTCGGTGGTGTGCGTGCGCTCACCGAGGTCAGTTTTGGCGTGAACGACGGCGAGCTGTTCTCGATCATCGGCCCCAACGGTGCCGGCAAGACCTCGATCATCAACTGCATTTCGGGCCGCTACCGGCCGACCGAAGGCCAGTTATTTTATCGCGGCCGTGACATCACCGGCCTCACTCCGAATGCCCGCCCCTCGCTCGGGATCGGCCGGACGTTCCAGAACCTCGCGCTGTTTCAGCATATGAGCGTGCTCGACAATATCATGGTCGGGCGGCATCACCTTTTGAAAAACAACTTCATTACGGGATCGTTGTACTGGCTCACGGGCGCGCGGCGCGAAGAACTGGAGCACCGCCGCAAGGTGGAAGAGATCATCGATTTTCTCGACCTGCAATCGGTGCGCAAAGCGACGGCCGGTACGCTCCCTTACGGGTTGCGCAAGCGCGTCGAGCTCGCCCGCGCCATGGCGCTGGAGCCACAACTGATTCTGCTGGACGAGCCGATGGCCGGGATGAACTTCGAGGAAAAGGAGGACATGGCGCGCTACATCGTCGATCTCAACGAGGAGTTCGGCATGACTGTGATGATGATCGAACACGACATGGGGGTGGTAATGGATATTTCCCATCGCGTCATGGTGCTGGATTTCGGCCGCAAGATCGCGGAGGGCGACCCCGCAGCGGTGCTTGCCGACCCGCATGTCAGACGCGCCTATCTCGGCGAAGAGGATGAGGTTTTGGTCGATCCCGACGACAGCCCCGCAGCCGCGGAGACTGCGGCATGATGGATTACGCCGGTCGCGTCTCCCAGGCGGATACCTACCCGAAGCTATTGCGCCTCAACGCCAAAGAGCATGGCGGCGAGATCGCCCTTCGGGAAAAGGATTTGGGACTCTGGAAGCCTTTCACCTGGATCGACTACCAGGCACGCGTGCACGATTTTGCCCTGGGCATGATCGAACTTGGACTTGGCCGCGGTGATGTGATCGCCATCATCGGCGACAACAGGCCGGACTGGGTCTCGGCGGAGATCGCCACCCACGCGATAGGCGCGATGAGTCTCGGCCTTTATAGGGACGTGCTCGATGAGGAAGCAGCCTACCTCCTCAGCTATGGCGAAGCCAAATTGGCCTTTGCCGAGGACGAAGAGCAAGTCGACAAACTGCTGACGGTTGCCGACCGCGCGCCCAACCTCAAGTACATCGTCTACTCCGATCCGCGCGGCATGCGCAAATATGACGATCCGCGCCTGATGGAAGCCGACAAGCTCGCAAGCATGGGACGGGACCGCGCCGCTCGCGAGCCCGCGCTTTACGACGGCCTGGTTGACGCGACCAGGGGCGAGGACGTTGCAATCCTCTGCACCACCTCCGGCACAACAGCCCATCCGAAGCTGGCGATGCTCGCAGCCGGACGGGTGCTGCGACATTGCGCGACATACCTGGCCTTCGATCCCAAGGGCCCGGATGATGAATACGTCTCGGTGTTGCCGCTGCCCTGGATCATGGAGCAGGTTTACGTACTCGGAAAAGGGCTGCTTTGCCGGATGAAGATCAACTTCGTCGAACAGCCCGAAACGATGATGCACGATTTTCGGGAGATCGCGCCGACGTTCGTGCTGTTCGCGCCAAGGGTGTGGGAATCGATAGCCGCCGACGTGCGCGCCGGTGTCATGGATTCCTCGCCGCTCAAGCAACGCCTCTATGAGGTTGGCATGAAGGCGGGGCTTTCCGCCGTTGCCCGCGGCAAGCATTCGGCGCTGTCCGACATGCTGCTGTTCCGGGCGTTGCGCGACCGCCTGGGCTTCACGCGGTTGCGCTCGGCCGCAACCGGCGGCGCCGCTCTGGGACCCGATACTTTCAAATTCTTTCAGGCGATGGGCGTGCCCTTGCGAACCTTGTACGGCCAGACCGAGCTGCTGGGAGCGTACACGTTGCATCCCATGGGCAAGGTCGATCCCGATACCACGGGCGTGGCGATGGCCAACGACATCGACATCCGCATCGACAATCCGGACATCCACGGCGTAGGCGAGATCGTGGTGCGGCACCCCAACATGTTCCTCGGGTACTACAAGAACCCGGGCGCCTCAAAGGCCGACCTCGAGGACGGCTGGATGCATTCCGGTGACGCCGGTTATTTCAATGCGCACAATCAACTCGTCGTCATCGATCGCATCAAGGATCTCGCGGAGACTGCGAGGGGCGAACGCTTCTCGCCGCAATATCTGGAGAACAAACTGAAATTCTCGCCCTATATTGCGGAAACAGTGGTGCTGGGCGCCGGCCGCGACACCCTGGCAGCGATGATCTGCATCCGCTTCTCGATCATTTCGAAATGGGCGGAAAAAAACCGCATCGCGTTCACCACCTACACCGACCTTGCATCGCGCCGGGAAGTCTACGCGCTGGTGCAGAAGGAAGTTGAAAGCGTCAACGCCACCCTTCCGCCTGCGCAGCGCATCTCCAGGTTCCTTTTGCTTTACAAGGAACTCGATGCCGACGATGGTGAGCTGACCCGCACGCGA
>JBJMTO010000088.1:0-26906 GCA_045811665.1 Bradyrhizobium sp. | reverse complement strand
GATCTGCAGCACGTTGCCGTCCGCGTAAGCTTCAGAGGCGGGGATCGAGGAGGAGGAGCAATAATGCCCCGCGACAAAGGGTATCTTCGCGCTGGCGATCTTTTCGGCCACCGAGCGGGCCTGTTTGGGATCGCAGGCGTCGTCCTGGACACTGAGTGCCAGCTTCTTGCCGAGCACGCCGCCCGCGGCGTTGAAATCGCCCACGGCCTGTTCGGCACCGTTCTTCATCTGACGGCCGAAGGCGGATTCACCGCCCGTCATCGGACCCGCCACCGCGATTGTGATGTCTTGCGCCAACGCTGCGGTCGAGAGCGCCAAAGACGCGCCAATTGTTAGCCCGATCAGTTTCGATAATTTCATGAGGAATCCTCGCGGTCGATCGCTACGGGAAGCACCCCGGCAAGGGGTGGAAGATCGCCCATTGTCGGACGAATCTGGCTTGAAGTCATCGGCAATTTTCAAACCGGCGCGGCACTTTGCCGCCATATTAGCCCCGCCTGCCTCCTTCCAGATAGGCAGAACGGATCTCGGACCGTTGCAGCAGTTCGGCCCCGGTTCCTTCGAGCGTAATCAGTCCGTTGACCATAACGTAGCCGCGGTGTGCCAGGCGCAGCGCGTGATTGGCATTCTGTTCCACGATCAGAACGGTGAGACCGTCCTGTCGGTTGAGGGTACGGATTGCGTCAAAAATCTGGCGCGCGATCAGCGGGGCCAGTCCGAGCGAGGGTTCGTCAAGCATCAGCAGGCGAGGGCGACTCATCAGGGCACGGCCGATCGCGAGCATCTGTTGCTCGCCTCCTGAAAGGGTGCCGCCGCGTTGAGTCATGCGCTCGCGGAGGCGGGGGAACAGCGTAAAGACCCGGTCGAGCCCGGCCGCACGGTCGGCCTCGCTGCCATCGGTGGCGTCTGCGCCCATTTGCAGGTTCTCCGCGACGCTCATGCGCGGAAAAATTCGGCGGCCTTCCGGGGACTGCGCGATGCGAAGCCGCGCGATTTCGTGCGTCGGTACGTCGGTGATGTTGCGGCCATCGAACAAGATCTGTCCGGAGCGGGCGCGCGGCTTGCCGAAGATCGTCATCATCAATGTCGATTTTCCGGCACCGTTAGCGCCGATCAAGGCGACGATCTCGCCGGGGCTTATCTCGAGATCGACACCTCTGAGCGCCTCGATGTTGCCGTAGGCGGCACGCAAAGCCCGGATCGCCAGCAGGGGCGATTGCCCGGTCACGTCCCGCTCTCCATTACGGCGATCGCTTCCTTTTCGTCGGCTCCGAGATACGCCGCGATCACCTTCGGATCGTCCCGGATCTGCTGCGACGAGCCCTCGGCAATCTTCACGCCATAATCCATCACAACGACGTGGTCGGAAATTTCCATGACCACGGACATGTCGTGCTCGATCAGCAGGATCGAGGTGCCATGGTCGGTGCAGATCGAGATCAGCAACTCGCTCAGCGCTGCGCTTTCTCGCGCGTTCAATCCGGCTGCCGGTTCGTCCAGGCAGAGCAGCGCCGGTTCGGTGCACATCGCTCGCGCGATCTCAAGCCGGCGCTGATCGCCATAAGGCAAATTGCCCGCCGCGTCGTCGGCGCGTTGCAGCAATCCGATCCGATCCAGCCAAAGCGTTGCCAGGTCGATCGCGCGCTGTTCCGCCGCGCGCCAGGAGGGAACGCCAATGAGGCCGAGAAAGGTGAGCCCAGAGGCCAGCATCAGCGCGTTGTGCTGCGCGACCATCAGGTTTTCCAGCGCAGTCATACCCGGAAAAAGCCGAATGTTCTGGAAGGTGCGGGCGACCTTGGCTTGTTTGGAGATCCGGAAATCGTTGAGCCGTTCGAGCTGGATCTGTTTGCCGGAGTCATGGGTCAGCCGCATCGTGCCCGTGGTGGGTTTATAAAATCCGGTAATGCAGTTGAATACGGTGGTCTTGCCAGCGCCGTTCGGGCCGATCAGCGCCGTGATCTTGCCTCGCTCGGCGCCGAACGACAGATCGTTCACCGCGACGATGCCGCCGAAGCGCATGGTCAGTCGGTCGAGGGTCAGAATGCAATCGGCACTCATCCGCGACCCTCCTTGACGAGTTCGGAAGAAATGGCCCGGCTGCTCTGCAGGAAAACGGTCGGAGCACGATGGCCGATCAGTCCGCGCGGCCTCCAGATCATCAGCAGCACCATCGCAAGCCCGAATACCAACATGCGAAATTGTTCGAGGCCGCGGAACAGTTCGAAACCGCCAATCATGGCAAGTGCCGCAAGTGCGACGCCGAGCTGCGAACCCATGCCGCCGAGCACGACAATGGCGAGCACCAGGGCCGATTCCTGGAACGTGAAGGATTCCGGACTGATAAAACCCTGTCGGGTCGCGAAGAAGGCCCCGGCGAGCCCACCGAACAAGGCTCCGGTCGCAAACGCCGTGAGTTTGGTGGTGGTGGTGTTGATGCCCAAGGCTCGGCAGGCGACCTCGTCCTCCCGCAACGCCTCCCAGGCCCGGCCAATCGGCAGTCGGCGCAGCCGTATGGTGACCCAATTGGTCAACAGCGCGAGCGCGAGGATCAGGTAGAACAGAAACACGATGCGATGGGTAGGCGAGAACTCGATGCCCAGTTTTGCCGCAAGCCCGTCATCGCCCGGCGTGAGCGGAATGCCGAACAAGGTCGGGCGCGGGATGCCAGTCACGCCGTTCGGGCCACCGGTCAGGGTTTGCCAGTTGATGATGACGAGGCGGATGATCTCTCCAAACGCCAGCGTGACGATGGCGAGATAGTCGCCGCGCAGCCGCAGCACCGGAAATCCCAGCAACACGCCCCATAGCGCGGCGAGGATGCCGGCAAGCGGCAGGCAAATCCAGAACGACAAGCCGAAATTGGTGGCCAGCAGCGCGTAGGAATAGGCGCCTACCGCGTAAAAGGCGACATAGCCGAGGTCCAGGAGTCCGGCAAGGCCGACCACCACATTAAGTCCCCAACCCAGCATCACATAGGTCAGCACGAGAATGCCGAGATCGAGGATGTAGCGTTCGTTGTAGAAAATCAGCGGCACCAAAAACGTGAAAATGAGGAGCACCGGCGCGATGGCGCGCCGCGCGAGTGCCAGCCCGCTTTGCACGGACGGCGGCACGGCCAGCGTGGCGACGGGGCCCCACCAGCGCCGCAGCAATTCCATGGCGATGCTGCCGAAGAATACGGCCGCGACCATGAGCGCGAGGTCCCCGAACCTGGTCCAATAGATCAACTGTCCCGTCGGTCCAGCCTCGGTACGGATGCCGATCATGAGCGAGAACAGCACCAAGGCGACCAGCGCACTGATCAGCGCTTTCTTGAAAATGAATGCCGCGTTCAATTCCCGAGAAGCCGGGATTGCTTGAGGCGCGGGTGCTGTCACGCCGGCCCCGTCAAACTTTTTCGACTTCGGGCCGGCCGAGCAGGCCGGTCGGAAGGAAGATCAGCACCACGATCAAGATCGAGAACGCCGCAACATCCTTGTACTCGACCGAGAAATAAGCCGACCACAAGGTTTCGATCAGACCGATCAGAAGTCCACCCAACATGGCGCCCGGAAGCGAGCCGATGCCGCCCAGCACCGCCGCGGTGAACGCCTTGATGCCGGCGACGAAGCCCATGAAAAAATCCACCAGCCCGTAATACAGGAGGTACATCATGCCGGCCACCGCGGCCAGCGCCGCCCCGATTACGAACGTCATCGAGATGGTCCGGTCGACGTCCACCCCGAGCAGGGCGGCCATGGTCTGGTCCTGCTCGCAAGCGCGCATGTCGCGGCCCAGTCGGGTTCGCGCCACCAGCCAGGTGAAGATCGCCAGCAGCACGATCGTGGTGATGACCACAATGATCTGCACGTTGGATAGACGTACCACGAAGCCATTCTGCTCCAGCAACGTGTAGCCACCCGTGATGATCGGCGGCACCGGTTTGACCCGCGCGCCCTGCGCCACTTGCGAGTAGTTGATCAGCACAAAGGACATGCCGATCGCCGAAAGCATCGGGGCGAGACGAAACGAGTGCCGCAGCGGCCGGTAAGCGATCCGCTCTACGGTCCAGCCGTAAAGTCCAGTGATCGCCATCGATACCAGAAGTACGATGAGCAGGATCAGCGGCACCGCGGTAAGCCCGATCGAGACCAGGATCAGGAACACGATCAGAGCGATGAAACCTCCGATCATGAAGATGTCGCCATGAGCAAAATTGATCATGCCCACGATGCCATAGACCATCGTGTAGCCGATCGCGATCAGGCCATATATGGAGCCGAGCACGATGCCGTTGATCAGTTGCTGAGCGAAATAGTCCATGCGCTGCCGCCGCTGAATGGACGCGGCGATGCCCCGGCAGCCGGAGCGACGCGTCGTCCCGTTTTGTAACAGTGCGAAACCGGTGCGGCAACCGTCGGCAGGGATAAACGCCTCACGCTCACCGGCGATCCCCTCGGGAGCCAATTAAGGTAAACAAACGGTTTAAATTGCTCGCCCGAATTGAAGCGCGTTAGCTCGTCCGTAGCCGGGGCATCCTGCGGAGCCTTGGCCTATCGGGAAGCGGCAATGTCGACAAATTGGCGGATCAGTTCATTCAACGGCGCGTTGCTTGCCGCCTACTTCATTCCGACCTGGGCCATCGTGGCCTTCAGGATCATGCTCTCACCGATTCATGGGCTCTATGAGCAGTCGAATATCTCGGTGGCATTGTTTATCAGCGACCAACTCCAATTGGCTGCTAACAGCACGGTCCGGGTCGCTTGGCTCCTGGCGTTGGGCAAGCTCACGGTGGTGGCATTCTTCGCGCTGTTTCTGGTCCTGATTGCCCGGCCTTCGACCCGCAAAACCGGCGGGTGCGACGAGGCGCTCGGCATTGCGCTTGCCATCGGCAGCCTACTCAGCTTTGCAAGCATGGTTATGGCTTCGCAGGTGGGCGAGACGCAAGCCCTGCGGCTGCATGCGACCGAACTGCTGATGCTGCTCGGCACCGCCATCGTTTTGCTGGTCGACAGTCCGCCTCAACGGCAAATGCATCAGAGCGTTGGATCAGACGATCCGGCCGTTGATCCGTCCCAACTCCTGCAAAACCGCTGATCACGCCGACCTGAAGCCTCGCGATCCGGCCGGCTCAGCGCTGTGTCAGAAACCCGACTACGGTGTCGGTGAAAGCGTGCGCCTGTTCGACATTGGAAATATGTGCCGCATCAAGGATCGTCAGCGCCGCGCCCGGAACAAGGCTGCGGATGAGCTCGCCAGCCGCGACCGGCGTTGACATGTCGTGGCGTCCCGCAATGACGAGCGTAGGACTTTTTATTTTCGGGAGCAGTTCGCGGTGGTCAAGTACGCTCAAGGCCTCGCAGCAGGCCAGATACCCTTGTACCGGCGAGGCCAACAGCATTGCTTTCATGTTTGCCGCGATCTGCGGCTCGCGCTCGCGAAAGTCGGCGGTTAGCCAGCCCGCAATAACGGTATCAGCCACGGCCGCTATCCGGCCTTGCTTTACCGCAGCAATGCGGTTGAGCCAGTTGGTCGGGTCGGGATAGTAGCAGGCGGTGTTGGAAAGAATGATCTTGCCGAACCGGTCGGGAGCGTTGGCGCCGAGCCACTGTCCAACCATACCTCCCATTGACAGTCCGCACCAATGCACCTTCTCGATGTTGAGGTCGTCGAGGATCGCCAGTACGTCGCGCCCGAAGCGCTCCATTGAATACGGCCCGGGCGGCACGCCGGACTTGCCATGGCCGCGACGGTCATAACGGATCACGCGAAAGAGTTGGGTGAACGCCTTCATCTGGGGCTCCCACATTTGCAACGTGCAACCCAGGGAGTTCGAGAGCATCAGCGTCGGTCCGCCGTCGCGGCCTTCCACGGATACGTTGAGTTGGCATCCGTCGGCGTCGATCATCGGCATGTTTGTGGTCCTCCTCGTGCGCGCACTGGAAGAGTGCAATAAATGACGGCGCATCGATCTGGAAAGAAAAAGTTGGGACGAGCATGGGGCAACTCGTTGACCCAAGTCGTCTGGTGCTTTGATGGGCGATCCAAAGCCATGCACACGGTCGCGCACTAGGAATAGGCATCGCTCGCGATTGTCCATCCCCTTCCTTTTGGGCGGTACGTGCCTTACTTGGGAGTAACAGACAAGCGAACCGGGAGGCGTCCTATGGCCATGACAATGAACGGTGAGGTTCAGCTTGCGGCGCCGCGGGAGGCGGTGTGGGCAAAACTGAACGATCCGGAAGTGCTCAAGACCTGCATCCCCGGATGCGAGGAGCTGGAAAAAACTGAAGACAACGGTTTCCGTGCGGTCGCGAAGATGAAGGTCGGGCCAGTGTCCGCTCGCTTCAAGGGGCGAGTGACGCTGAGCGATCTTGACCCGCCGAACGGGTACAAGATCTCAGGAGAAGGCGAGGGTGGCGTCGCCGGGTTCGCCAAGGGTGGCGCCACAGTGGCTTTGGCGGAGAAAGAGGGCGGCACGCTCTTGACCTACGACGTGGAGGCTCACATCGGTGGCAAGCTGGCCCAGCTCGGGCAGCGGCTGATCAACGGATCAGCCAAAAAACTTGCCGACGAGTTTTTTGCGAATTTCGCCAAGGCGGTGCAAGGCTGATCTGTCGCGAAGGCTGGTCTGCTGAAATGCTTACTCCAGGCGAAACCCGGGGCAGTCCTCGTTCTACGGCTTATGTCCAACGTGAGGTTGCTCATTGTCGGGATGGCCCATATTATGGCCCCGCTAACGAATAACGGCTGCGCGGCCGTGCAACGCGGCAGTGCAGATGAAGAGAGTATTGAATGGCCAAAATCTCCCTGATTGTAAACGGTAATCCAGTCAACGCCAATGTCGACCCGCGCACCCTGCTGGTGCAGTTTCTCCGGGAAAATCTGCGGCTGACGGGCACCCACGTCGGCTGCGACACCTCGCAATGCGGCGCCTGCGTCGTGCATATCGACGGCAAGGCGGTGAAAGCCTGCACCACTCTTGCGGTCATGGCCGACGGGCATGAGGTCAAGACGATCGAGGGGCTCGCGCCCGACGGTGCTCCGCTCCATCCGATGCAGGAGGCTTTCCGGGAGCATCATGGCCTGCAATGTGGCTTCTGCACCCCGGGCATGATCATGACGGCGGTCGATATAGTCCATCGCAAGGGCCATGATCTGAGCGACCACACCATCAGGGAAGAACTCGAAGGCAATCTCTGCCGCTGCACCGGTTACCAGAACATCGTTCAGTCGATCGCGGCCGGCGCCAAGGCGATGGCGAACTCAGATCTCGCATAAAGCCACGCCTCTGCACCGCGATTAGGAATACCTCATGTACGAATTCAAATATCATCGTCCGGCGACGGTCCGCCAAGCTGCCAATCTCCTCATCAAGAATGAAGACGCCAAGGTGATCGCCGGCGGCCATACCTTGCTGCCGGTCATGAAGCAGCGGCTGGCGAGCCCCCCGCATCTCATCGATCTCTCCCATATCGAGGGACTTGATGGCATCGAGATGAAGGGACGTTCGTTGGTCATCGGGGCCACAGCCACCCACAACGCGGTTGCCAGTTCAGCGCTCGTAGGCGAGGCGATCCCGGCGCTGGCCGAGCTTGCCGGTCTGATCGGCGATCCCGCGGTGCGCCACAAGGGCACCATCGGCGGCTCACTCGCCAACAACGATCCAACCGCCGATTATCCCGCCGCGTGTCTGGCGCTCGGCGCCACCATCGTGACGAACAAGCGGCGGCTGAGACCCGAGGAGTTCTTTCAGGGGCTTTTCACGACTGCGCTGGAAAGTGACGAGATCATTACGAGGGTCATGTTCCCGGTGCCGAAGAAGGCTGCCTATGTCAAATTCCGTAACCAGGCCTCGCGATACGCTTTGGTCGGTGTCTTTGTTGCCAAGCGTCCGTCGGATGTACGGGTCGCCGTAACGGGCGCCGGCTCTGAAGGCGTATTCCGGGTCGGCGCGTTCGAGGAAGCCTTGAAGAAGCGCTTCTCGCCGAAGGCGCTCGACGGACTGAGCGTACCTGCTGATGGATTGAACAGCGATCTGCACGGCAGCGCGGAATATCGCGCACATCTCATCGCGGTGATGGCGCGGCGCGCCGTTGAAGCGGCGACCGCCAAACCCTGACGTTCCTCCCGGGTAACGAGACTGGGCCCCCCATGACTGTATCGGCGCTGCCCACGTCCGTCGATGCGATGCTGGAGCTCCTTTCATCGCGGGGCTACCTCGCCGAACGTTCGCTGGCGACCGTGACCTATCTGTCGCTGCGGATGGGCCGGCCGCTGTTTCTCGAAGGCGAGGCCGGCGTCGGAAAGACCGAAATCGCCAAAGTGCTGTCGGCCGCGCTCGGGCGAAAACTGATCCGGCTACAGTGCTACGAAGGATTGGATGTCGCTTCGGCGGTCTATGAGTGGAACAGCGCGGCCCAAATGATTGCGATCCGGCTTGCGGAAGCTGTCGGCGATACCGATCGCGAGCAATTGTCTTCCGATATCTTCGCCGAGCGCTATCTGATCCCACGGCCGCTGTTGCAGGCGCTGGAGCCGGATGTGGCAGGTGCGCCGGTGCTCCTGATTGACGAGCTCGATCGCGCCGACGAGGCGTTCGAGGCATATCTGCTGGAGATCCTGAGCGACTTTCAGGTCACGATTCCCGAGCTCGGGACCGTGAAGGCGCCGCACCCGCCGATCGTCATCATCACCTCAAACCGCACCCGTGAAATCCACGACGCGCTGAAGCGCCGCTGCCTCTATCATTGGGTGGACTACCCCTCTTCCGAACGAGAGCTCGCGATAGTGAAATCTCGTGTGCCGGGTATTTCGGCAAAATTGTCGCAGCAGGTCGTACGTTTCGTGCAGGCGCTACGCGATCAGGACTTCTACAAGTCCCCCGGGGTTGCCGAGACGATCGATTGGGCGACAGCGCTGACCGAACTGGACGCGCGCTCTCTGACTCCGCAAGTGGTGGGCGACACACTTGGAGCATTGTTGAAATACCAGGACGATATCGCACGCATGCAAGGCGACAACTTGCAGAAGGTTTTGAAAGAGACGACCAGCGATACGTAACTCGCACGCCTGAAAACCCGTCTTCCGGGGCGCTCGCTTAGGCACACCGGAATGGGACGGCTGTTTGGCAATCCTGGATATCCGATGACCATAAATCATCTCTCGCCTCCAACCGGACTGATGGCCGATAACGTCATCGGTTTTGCCCGTGCACTTCGGGCGGCCGGAATTCCTGTCGGGCCGGGCGCGGTAATCGACGCGCTGAACGCCCTTCAGGTGATCGAAATCGGAAACAGGGCCGACGTCTTCACCACACTGGAGGCGATCTTCGTCAAGCGTCACGAGCATGCGCTGATTTTCGCACAAGCCTTCGACCTGTTCTTCCGGGCGGACGAGGACTGGAAGCACATGCTGGATTCGGTGCCGTTGCCGGATCAGGCCAGGAAGAAACCTGCGCCGGCGTCCCGTCGCGTGCAGGAGGCGCTCTCGCAGCCGCGGATCAGCGAAACGCCGCAGGCCCAGGAGCAGGAAGTTAGGCTGTCCGTTTCTGACAATGAGGTGCTGCAGAAGAAAGATTTCGCGCAGATGAGCGCGGCGGAAATTGCCCAGGTGACGCGGGCGATCGCGCAGATGAAATTGCCGCAAGCCGAACTGCGGACCCGCCGCTACCAGCCGGTCTCGCGCGGATTGCGGCTGGATATGCGCCGGACCTTACGAAGGTCGTTGCGCACCGGCGGAGACATCATCGACATCCATCGGCTCGGACGGATCGACAAGCCGGCCCCGATCGTCGCGCTGCTCGATATATCGGGTTCGATGAGCGAGTATACCCGGCTTTTCCTGCATTTCCTGCATGCGATCACCGATGCGCGGAAGCGCGTGTCCGTGTTCCTGTTCGGCACCAGGCTTACCAACGTGACGCGAGCGCTACGGGCGCGCGATCCCGACCAGGCGTTGGCGAGCTGCTCTGGGACGGTGCAGGACTGGGCCGGCGGCACCCGGATCGCGACCTCGCTGCACACGTTCAACAAACTATGGGGCAGGCGCGTGCTCGGGCAGGGTGCTATCGTGCTTCTGATTTCCGACGGACTGGAGCGTGAAGGGGACGCCAGGCTGGCATTCGAGATGGATCGGCTGCATCGCTCGTGCCGCCGCCTGATCTGGCTCAATCCGCTATTGCGCTACGGCGGCTTCGAGGCCAAGGCACAAGGTATCAAAATGATGCTGCCGCACGTTGACGAATTCCGCCCCATACATAATTTGAGTTCGATCGAGGGGCTGATAGCGGCGCTGTCGTCGGCTCCGCTGGCGCATCAGCGCAATCTCATTCGATCGGCAGCTTGAGAGGCCACCATGCTCAATCGCGACGAGGACATCCTGAAAGCGGCTGAGGACTGGCAAAGAGCAGGGCACGGAGTGGCGCTGGCCACCGTCGTCGAGACCTGGGGCTCGGCACCCAGACCGGCGGGTTCGAGTCTGGTGATCAATGACGATGGCACTTTTCTGGGCTCCGTTTCCGGCGGCTGCGTCGAGGGTGCGGTCGTGACTGAAGCCCTCGATGTGATCGCCAGTGGGACCCCGAAGATGCTTGAGTTCGGCGTCGCCGACGAAACGGCCTGGAATGTCGGCTTGTCCTGCGGCGGCACCATCCGGGTGTTCGTCGAGAAAGTCGGATAGCCGTGAAGTCTGAAGTACTCCATCAGCTCAATGCCGAGCGCGCCGCACGACGGCCGGTCATTGTCATCACCGATACCGAGAGCGGCCAACAACGCCTGGTCAAGGCCGCCGATATCGCCGGCGATCCTCTGCGTTCCGAATTAGGCAAACAGCTGCGCATGGGCAAGAGCGGCATGATCGAGGCCGGCGGCAAAAACCTGTTCCTCAATGTGTATGCCCCAACCGCGAAGCTGGTAATCGTGGGGGCGGTTCATATCAGCCAGGCGCTGGCGCCGTTGGCGCGTTCGCTGGACTACGACGTGACGGTGGTGGATCCCCGCACCGCATTTGCCAGCCCCGAGCGGTTTCCCGACGTGCCGCTGATCGCGGAATGGCCGGACGTGGCGCTGCCGCCGCTTCACATCGATCATTATACGGCTTTCGTGGCTTTGACGCATGATCCGAAGATCGACGATCCCGCGTTGCTCCACGCATTTCAGCGCGATTGTTTCTATATCGGGGCGCTTGGCTCGCGTAAGACCCACGCCAAGCGCGCCGAGCGCTTGAAGTCGCATGGAGCAAAAGACAGCGACGTCGCCCGCATTCACGCGCCGATCGGGCTGCCCATCGGCGCGGTCTCTCCTTCGGAGATCGCCGTGGCGATCATGGCTGAGATCACCGCGCAATTGCGACTGCCGAAGGAAGCTGCAGCATGAAATTCGGTCCCGCCAGTCCGGCCGACGCGATTGGTGGCGTGACCGTTCACACTCTCAGGCACGGTCCGCTCGTGCTGAAGAAGGGGACGACGATCGGCCCCGCCGAAGTCGAGGCGCTGATACGCGCCGGGGTGAAGGAAATCGTCGTCGTTCGGCTTGAAGAGGGTGAAGTTTCCGAGGACGTCGCCGCCGCGAGCATCGCGCAGGCCGTAGCGGGTGACGGCGTTCACGTCGAGCGCGCCTTCACCGGACGTGCCAACTTGTTCGCCGAACGCGCCGGCGTTCTGGTCGTGGACCGCGCCAAGGTCGACCGGATCAACGCGGTGGACGAAGCGATCACCTTTGCGACCTTGGCCGCTTACAAGCCGGTCGTCGAAGGCGAGATGGTAGCGACGGTCAAGCTGATCCCGTTTGGCGTGCAGGCGAAGCTGCGCGACGCCGCTGTAGTCGCGGCGGGCGGGGCCGCTCTGCGAGTTGCGCCATATGTGATCAAGCGTGTCGGCGTGGTCTCGACCTTGCTGCCGGGGTTGGCGCCAAAGGTGGTGGAGAAGACGTTACGGGTTACGACGGAGCGGCTTGCACCCGCGGGAGCGACCATCATAGCCGAGCGTCGTGTCGGGCATGAGGAGACGGCGCTTAAGGCTGCCATCAAGGAATTGCTGGGGCTTGGTGCGGAGTTGGTAATCGTATTCGGGGCATCGGCGATTGCCGACCGACGCGATGTCATCCCGGCTGCAATTACCGGCATCGGCGGCGCTATCGAGCACTTCGGCATGCCGGTCGATCCGGGAAACCTGCTCCTGATCGGAAATGCCGGTGGGGTGCCCGTGCTCGGCGCCCCGGGGTGCGCCCGTTCTCCTGTCGAAAACGGATTCGACTGGGTGTTGATGCGGCTGCTCGCGGGCGTGCAGGTCACGCGCGCGGAACTCACGGCCATGGGAGTGGGCGGGCTGCTGATGGAAATCGTGACGCGGCCGCAGCCGCGGGTGAGTAGCACGGCCGACACCAACCGGAATGTTGCCGCCATCATTCTGGCGGCCGGACGATCGACCCGGATGGGCGGTCCGAACAAGCTGCTTGCCGAACTCAATGGCAAGCCGCTGGTGCGGATCGCGACCGAACAGGCTCTCGCTTCCAAAGCGCAACCCGTGATCGTCGTCACCGGGCATCAGCATGAGCAGGTTCAGAACGCGTTGCTCGGACTGGACGTGCGTTTCGTACACAACCCGCGTTTTGCCGAAGGTCTCGCCGGTTCGGTCAAGGCGGGCGTCGCGGCAGTGCCCGCGAACGCCGATGGCGCGGTGATCTGCCTCGGCGACATGCCGTTGATCGACGCGCATTTGATCGATCGGCTGGTCGATGCATTTGAGCCGGATCGGGGCAATCTCATCGTGGTGCCCGTCAGCAATTCGAGACGCGGCAATCCCGTGCTGTGGTCGCGCCGTTTCTTTGACGAGCTGATGACGCTCAACGGCGATATCGGCGCCCGCCATCTGATCGAGAAACACGGCGAGGCCGTCGCCGAAGTGCCGGTGGACGGGCAGGGCGCCTTCCTCGACATTGACACACCGCAAGCGCTCGAGACGGCGCGCGGATCGTGACGGCGGCGTTTTGGGTTCGGGCGCAATGTCTTGAGCGAAACCGAACCGCCATCACCGTTCGTCAGCACTGAGCCACAGCCCGGATTGAGTTACGGGCTGTCGACCCCGGCCCACATCTCAGGGCGAACGGTCATCGACCGTCATACACCTTGGCAGGAGTGCTTAGCTTTGCCTCGGCGATAACGCTGACTTGAAGCTTATGCCGTTGACCTTGACTGACCGGTCAGTCATAATTGCGTATGTCCAAAGCAACACGCCCGTCCGCCCCAAACTCCCGTCCCGCCGCCCGTCCCGGCCGAAGGGCGGCGGTCAAACCGACCAAGGTAGCCGAACCGAGGAGGCAATCTGCTTCGCCCCAGGCTCGCTCGACGCGCGCTGAACGCGCGGCGGAGCGGCGCCAAGCGATCATCGATGCGGCGCTCGATGAATTCGTCGCGCGGGGGTTTACGGCCGCTCGGCTGGACGATGTGGCCAAGCGGGCCGGCGTCGCCAAGGGAACAATCTATTTGCATTTCAAGGACAAGGAGGCGCTTTTTCAGGAACTGATACGCGCAGCGCTGGTGCCGCTGATCGGCAGGCTTGCCGCTCCGCCGGCGGCTGGCGGATCGGTTCGTGCGGCGCTTGAGGCTTTTGGGCAGACCTTCGCGCAAGAGGTTGTGGCGACGCGACGAGGCGAGATCGTTCGCCTGATCGTAGCGGAGGGCGCGCGATTTCCGAACATCGCCGATTTTTACTATCGCGAAGTAGTTTCACGCGGCATGGCGGCGATGCGCGCGCTTATCGAACTCGGCCTGAAGACCGGCGAAATTCGCCAGGAGAGCCTGGCGCGGTTTCCGCAGCTCATCGTGGCTCCGGCAATCGTCGCCGTGATCTGGCAGGGGCTGTTCGGCAGGCATGCGCCGCTGGACGCTACGGCCATGTTTCGCGTGCATCTCGATCTGATCTTTGGCGAGCGGAGAGAGCCATGACTTCCTCGCGAACAGCGGCTGGCTTATTGACGGCGCTTGCTGTGGCGGCGGTTCTCGCCGGGTGCAATCCGCCCAGGGACCCCGGCTACCAGGGTTGGGTCGAAGCCGACATGATTTTCGTCAGCCCTGACGAATCCGGTCGCGTAACCAAGCTGAGCGTTCGCGAAGGCGATGAGATCAAAGCCGGCGTACAGCTCTTTACGGTGGACGACGATCTGCAACGTGCCGATCTCAACCAGAACAAGGCCACGCTCGCGAACGCGCAGCAAACCTATGAACGAGCGGCATCGTTGAGCAAGACCGGCTCCGGGACACAAGCGAATCTCGACGCCGCGGTCTCGGCGTTGCGAGTGGCAGAAGCGCGCGTCAATAGTTCCCAGACCCGGCTCGCGCGCCGTACCGGCTTTGCGCCGGTGGATGGCGTGGTACAGCAGATTTATTTTCGAGAGGGAGAGACCGTGCCCGCGCAACGGCCGGTGCTGTCGATCATGCCGCCCGGAAACATGAAGCTCCGCTTTTACGTGCCCGAGGCGGATCTACCGAAACTCGCAATCGGCGATGAGGTGCGGGTGACCTGCGACAACTGCGCGGCGGACCTCAACGCGAAAATCTATTTCATCGCGACGGCGGCGGAATATACACCGCCGGTCATCTACAGCCTGGATGAACGCAACAAGCTGGTCTACCTGATACAAGCCCGGCCCTCCAAGCCTGACGCGTTGCGCGTGGGCCAGCCGATCAGCGTGTTTCTCCATCCAAAAACGCCGATGGCGGATAAGCGATGAGCGCGCCGGTTTCCGCTCCCGAGATCGCGATCGACGTGCGGGGCCTGTCGAAGTCGTTCGGCGGCCGCGAAGTCGTCCATGATCTCTCGATGCAGGTGAAACGCGGAACCATCTACGGCTTCCTCGGCCCAAACGGAAGCGGCAAGACCACGACCATCCGCATGCTCTGTGGCCTGTTGACGCCCGACAGCGGTGAGGGCCGATGCCTCGGTTATGACATTCGCCGCGACGCCGACAAGATCAAGCGTCAGGTCGGCTACATGACCCAGCGGTTCAGCTTGTACCAGGACCTGTCGGTACGCGAGAATCTGGAGTTCGTCGCACGGCTGTATGGCATGAGGGATCCCAAACGCGCCGCAAGCGACATGATCGGGCGGTTGGGGCTAAATGGCCGCGAACAGCAACTGGCCGGCGAACTGTCCGGCGGTTGGAAGCAGCGCCTCGCGCTGGGGGCCTGCACCCTGCCCAATCCGAAATTGCTGCTGCTGGACGAACCGACTGCAGGCGTCGACCCGAAGGCGCGGCGCGACTTCTGGAACGAAATCCACGCGCTGGCTGCGGATGGGCTGACAGTGCTGGTTTCAACCCACTACATGGATGAGGCCGAGCGCTGCCACGAGATCGCGTATATCGCCTACGGGCATCTGTTGGCGCACGGCACTGTCGAGGAGGTGATTGCAAGATCGGCGTTGTCGACCTACACGGTGACCGGCAATCGGATCCATACGCTTCAGGACCAGCTCACCGGCAAGCCGGGCATCGACATGGTGGCGCCATTCGGCACCAGTCTGCACGTCTCAGGCCGCGACAAGGCCGCGCTCGATACCGCCATCGCACCCTGGCGCGATGACGCCGGATTGCATTGGCAGCAGAGCGAGCCGTCGCTGGAAGACGTGTTCATCGAGCTGATGACGCGCTCGAGGGATAATTTCCAGTGAGCGTAACCGGTGTGCCCGCCGTGAGAGACGAACGTCCGGAGCCGCGATTTGGTTTCTGGCGGCGCAGCGCTGCCATGGTGATCAAGGAATTCATCCAGCTCAGGCGCGACCGGGTCTCGTTCGCAATGATCGTCATGATACCGGTGATGCAGCTTCTGCTGTTCGGCTACGCGATCAACACATCGCCGCGCCACCTGCCCACCGCGGTGCTGTTGCAGGAAGACAGCGATCTCGGACGCTCGATCCTCAAAGCTCTTGAGAACACCGCTTATTTCAAATTCACGCGGGAAGTGCACGATGTCGCGGAGTTCGACAACCTGCTGCTGTCGGGCAAGGTGCTGTTCGGGGTCGAAATTCCCCGTGGGTTCGAGCGCGCCGTGCGGCGGGGCGACCGTCCGGCGCTCCTGGTCGCGGCCGACGCGACCGATCCGGTTGCGGCAGGCTCCGCGATGTCTGCTCTGGGTAACGTCGTCCAGACCGCGCTTGAGCACGATCTCTTCACCGGCGATCCGCCTTCGCTGCCGTTCGAAATTCGCGCCCATGCGCGCTACAATCCAGCGGGATCCTCGCGGCTGAACATCGTGCCTGGCCTCGTCGGCACGATCCTGACCATGACGATGCTGATCTTTACCGCACTTTCGGTTACGCGCGAAATCGAGCGCGGCACCATGGAAAGCCTGCTTTCGATGCCGATCAGGCCGGTAGAGGTCATGTTCGGCAAGATCGTGCCGTACGTGGCGGTAGGATTCGTTCAAGCAACCTTGATTGTGGGCATTGGCGTGTTGTTGTTCGGGGTGCCGCTGCGCGGCAGCCTGATCATGCTGGCGCTACTCTCCACGCTTTTCATCACCACCAATCTCGCGATCGGTTACACGTTTTCCACCATCGTTCAGAACCAACTGCAGGCGATGCAGCTTTCAATGATGTTCTTTCTCCCCAGCATTCTGCTGTCAGGTTTCATGTTTCCGTTCGCGGGAATGCCGGTGTGGGCGCAGTATATGGGCGAGGCCCTGCCGCTCACGCACTACCTGCGCATCGTGCGTGCAATCATGCTGAAGGGTGCGACGCTGCACAATCTGGAATACGACACCATCGCTCTTTTCGTACTGATGTTGATCGCCATGACTATCGCGGTGACGCGATTCCGTCGTACGCTCGATTGAGCCGAAGAATAAGCGCAGCCCTCGTACCGGAAACTCAGATGCAGCGGCGCTATGTGACCGTGGACGTTTTTACCGACCGCGCTTTTGGCGGCAATCAGCTGGCCGTGGTGCTGGATGCCGGCGGCCTCTCGACCGCGCAGATGCAAGCGATTGCTGTCGAGTTCAATTACTCGGAAACGACGTTTGTGCTGCCCCCTCGCGATTCCGCCAATGACGCGCACGTTCGGATCTTTACGGTGACGAGGGAGCTTCCGTTCGCGGGTCATCCGAACGTCGGTACCGCCTTTGTGCTGGCGGGCAGGGCGGCGAAGCCGCCGGCGCGCCTCAAGTTCGAGGAAGGTGCAGGTCTCGTGCCGGTAGAAATACTGCAAGAAGGCGGCAGGGTTGTCGGCGCGGAACTGACCGCGCCCCAACGTTTCGTTCAATCCAGCCAGATCAGCGCCGAGCGGGTCGCTGCATGCGCCTCCCTTTCTGAAACTGACATCCTGGTCGATACGCATCCGCCCCTCGTCGTTTCCGTAGGAGTGCCTTTTCTGGTGGCTGAGCTGAGTTCGCGCGATGCGTTGCGGCGCGCCAGCCCGGATGCGGCGGCATTCGCGCGAACGTTGCCGTCTGACGATGCCTTCGCCGTCTACCTGTACACCCGCGATGTGGTGCAGGCCGAAAAACCAGCGGACCTGCAGGCGCGCATGTTTCATCCCGGCTTGAGTGGGTTGACCGAAGATCCCGCCACTGGCAGCGCAACGCTGGCGGCCGCAGCGCTGCTCGCGCAGCTTTCGAGCGAACGCGGTGGCGACTTCAAGCTGCGGATCGGGCAGGGCGTGGACATGGGCCGACCAAGCCTGTTGTTGACGCGTGTCCGAAAGGAGAGCGGCGCTGTCGTTTCGGCGCATGTCGGTGGCGGCTGCGTCGAGATGATGGAAGGTACGTTTCGTTTGGCCGGAGGAGCGTAAAGCAGCGCCGGGCGGCAATCGCAGCAATTAAACATTTACCTGCGGCGCCTCGAGGTTTTCGACCTTGACCCCGTCCCGCTCCTTGATGATCTCGGCGATCCATTGCCGGTGACAGTGCCGATGATCGCGTTCGTAGCACAGAATGCATACCGGCCCGGACTCCCTGACCAGCGTCGACAGCTCATCCAGTTCTTCCCTGGCCTGCGGCGTCTTCAGGTGTCTGGCGTAGATTTTATGAAGGGCGTCGAATTTGCCGCTGCGTGCGGCCTCGCGGCCATCCTTCGGGGTGCCGAGGCCTCGCAGATGTAGATAAGAAATGCCGCGCTCATCCAGCCCGGCAGCGAGTTGGTTCTTTGAAAAGCCAGGTCGGCGCGAGGAGGCGACCGCGCGCACGTCGACCAACAGCTTGACTCCGGTGCGCTCAAGTTCATCGAGCACGGATTGGGGTGGGGTCTGCTCGTAGCCAATAGTGAAAAGCTTCTTGGCCCTGGCCATCTCAGTCCCGATCATTCACACGTGAGATCAACTCCATCGCGCCTGATGGCGCGCGCACTTTACCCTCGTGGATGACATAGGCGAAGACATCGCGCGGCGTTTTCTTGGGCTTGGCCGCATCGACGCGGGGCAAATCGTCCGGTTCGCCCCCGCTGGCCCAGACCTGCAGCCGTTTGGCCCAGGCGTCCAGCTGCTTCGGCGGATAGCAGGTTTTGATGTCGTCGTTGCCCTTCTGCAGCCGTGCATAGACGAAATCACCGGTGACGTCGGCAATCGCGGGGTACGTCCCATGCTCGGCAAACACCACGGGCGTCGCAAATTGGCGCAGTAATGTGACGAAAGCAGGTACTGAAAAGCTGGGGTTTCGCACCTCGACAACGTGGCGCATGGCCCGGCCATCGAGGTTGCGAGGCAACAACTCCAGAAACTTGCCGAAATCCGCTTCGTCGAACTTCTTGGTCGGGGCGAATTGCCAGAGCACCGGACCCAAACGGTCGCCGAGTTCCAGCACACCGGAGTCGTAGAAGCGCTTGATGGAATCGCCGGCCTCGGCGAGTACCCGCCGGTTGGTGGCAAAGCGCGGGCCCTTCACCGAAAAAACGAAGCCGGCAGGGACCTCGCCCGCCCATTTTCGAAAGCTCTCCGGCTTCTGAGAGCCATAGTAAGTGCCGTTGATCTCGATCGAAGACAGTTTTGACGCTGCATATTCCAATTCCTTGGCCTGCGTCAGCTTCTCCGGATAAAACACCCCGCGCCACGGCGCGAAGGTCCAGCCCCCCACGCCGATGTAGATCTTGCTCGCGCTCTTTGGGTGGCGATCCCCGGTCTTGACCACTCGCCAGTCTCGCTCGCATTTGCTGGATGGAGGGCTCGGACACTAGAGGTAGCGGGCGCCAGCTGCAACCGTGCCGCTACGTCGAGCCACAGCCGATTCCCGTGTCCCGTCACCAATATGAGGCGCTGCTGCTGGTTTAGCGCACCTCTCGGGCCTTAGCTGCAAGCCGCTCCCAGGGCTTCAGGCTCTGCCGAGCAAGCTCGCTCTGCAGACCGTAGATCTTTTGCATCTCGGCAACGAAGGTCTCCAAAGCCTGCTTGGTAAACTCGATCTGAACCTCCACAGCCTTGTCGAGTGACCGAACGCTCGACAGTCTCTCGACAAAGAACCTGGTCTGCTCCATCGATTTCCTGGTGTAGTCGCCGTACGCACGCGCGACAGTTTGAAAGCTGATCGGCGCATTAACCGGCACCGCTGCATTGGCGAGCGCATCGGCCGATCTTGCGGCTGCCTCGATCTGCGCTTTTCCGTGCTGTTCTTCACGGCGGGAGTTGTTTGGCATTGCGTCACCAACCGGCGCCACCGCCAGCGATGGCTTGTTGGCCGGTTCGGCTTTGCCGCGCATCTGTCCGTTCACTTCCTGCTGCTGATCGAGAAAGCTGATTGGTGCGGCATCCGCAACAGGAGCTACGCCCATCGGAGCGGCCCCCGAAGGGTCGGCCGCGCCGATCTCGATCTCTTCCTTTCGATCCTGCTCGCGATTGGATGTGGCGCTCAACTTCCGATCGGATTGCTTGTTCCGTTGCCCGGACTTCCGGCTTTTGCCGGCCGGCTTGCCTGTCGGCTTGTGCTGGTCTGTACGCGACATTATTCTATCTCCGCTTGAAATTCATTCGTGAACCCCTCCGCCACGTTTGCGCTAGAGTATTGTTCGTGGCGCGGCATTCGTGTGTCCAGATTTTGGAAATCTGTGCCACCCTTCGGATTGCCACCTATCTAAGCCAGAAGTCCCTCAGGAGAAGTCGATGCGTGCCATAATTGTTGCATTCCTCTCCGTGATCGGTTCCGCGGTCTTGGCCGACGATCTAGCCGACGCGCATCGGCAGGCCGTTTCAGGTCGCGATTCCTACTGGAATTGCTTGGCACGCGAATACCAGCGGCAGGACAACCGGAACATGTCGGGAACCGACTTCACATCATTGATCGCTCGCGCATGCCCTTCGGAGCGCCAGAGCTTTCGCGTGCGGCTAACTGAGTACCTTGCGCTGCAATTCCCTGACCGGGACAGCGGCTCTCACATGACAGACGCGAACAATGCCATCGGGTTGGCGCAAAAAGATGTTGCGACAGCCTTCGCTAAGCACAAGGCTGCCGCCAAGTAGTCGCAACTGCGCGAAGTTCTGCTGAACGGTTGCCCCAATGTTGTGGTTATCTGTGCTGGTGGCGTGAGGGGCTCGAAATACGATGAATTCGGAAAAGGTTGGAGGAATCTTGGGCGCGATCGTTGCCGCCGCGGTGCTGGCGATGGCGATTGCGTACGGGCCATTGGGGCAAGCTGGAAAGAGCCCAAAGCCGGCGCAGAAGACCGAACAGCGGTCGCAACCCGTGACTCCGACCCCTGCTGTCAGAGGTCCCGTCGTGAGAGAGGTGCCACAGTAAGCCGATGACCTTGATTCGGGAGTTTCGCTGGGACTTGCGCTGGTCTCGATCGTACCTATATCACCGCTAACGGCGACGTTGACGCTTCATAGCTCCGGCGCCGGGACGACCACTGAATAGCTCGGCTGCGCCGGATGTACGCGCGCCCTCTGTTCGTGGTCGTTGGCATTTGTGGACACCGGTTATCCCTGTATTTTCGTGCGCCGTTCGGGACTGCGCCTTGGCTTCCCCGGAAGCTATCGGATATACGCTGGCGCATGAACGACGCCATCAGATCGGGGCCCGAAAGTCCGCCGCAGGCCGTTACTGCACCTCAGCTTTCCGTCATTGTTCCGACCTTCAACGAGCGCGACAATGTCGCGACGCTGGTTCGGCGGTTGGACAGCGCGCTCGCTGGCGTTAGCTGGGAGGTCATCTTCGTCGATGACAATTCCCCCGATAAAACCTGGGATGTGGTGCGCGGCCTTGCACGGCAGGACTCGCGTGTTCGCTGCGTTCGCCGGATCGGACGGCGGGGCCTGTCCGGTGCGTGCATCGAGGGCATTTTGGCATCGAGCGCACCCTGCGCGGCAGTGATTGATGCCGACCTGCAGCACGATGAGAGCCAACTGCCCAAGATGCTGGAACTGCTGGAGGCCGACCATGCGGATCTCCTGATCGGCAGCCGCTATATCGCCGGCGGCAGCGCCGAGGGTTTCGACAAGCAGCGGGCGGGCGCCAGCGCTCTCGCCACTGAAGTTGCAAAGCGCGTACTGCGGGTCAAGATTGCCGATCCGATGAGCGGCTTCTTCATGATGCGCCGCGACCGCTTCGAAGAACTCGCGCCTCAGCTTTCGACGCAGGGGTTCAAGATCTTGCTGGATATCGTCGCCACGGCGCGAGGAGATCTCCGCATCAAAGAGATACCATACACTTTCAGCTCGCGCCTCCACGGTGAGAGCAAGCTCGATTCCATGGTAGCGCTGGATTTCCTGGGGCTGGTGCTTGCGAAGCTGACCCACGACGTGGTGTCGCTGCGTTTTTTGCTTTTCGCCACGGTCGGCTCAATCGGCCTATTGGTGCATTTCGCGGCCTTGTACACCGCACTCGAAGCCTTCGATTGGCCGTTTCCGGAAGCTCAGGGAGTCGCGGCGGTCTCCGCGATGACCAGCAACTTCATCCTCAACAATTTTCTCACCTACCGCGATCAGCGGCTGAGAGGCCTCGCGATCGTGCGCGGTCTGTTGCTGTTTTATCTGGTGTGCAGCGTCGGTCTGCTCGCCAATGTCGGTGTGGCGTTTTCGGTATACGACCAGGAGCCGATCTGGTGGCTCGCCGGCGCCGCGGGTGCGCTGATGGGCGTGGTCTGGAACTACGCGATGTCGGGACTGTTCGTTTGGCGAAAGCGGTGAATTGCCGATGATCGAGAGCGACGGGCGGCTCGTCCGCAATACCGTGCTCACGATCCTTGCTCTGGTGCTGCTCCGGCTGCTCGCCGCCGCTTGGACGCCGCTGACTTTCGACGAAGCCTATTACTGGATGTGGTCGAAGCATTTGGCCGGCGGGTACTACGATCATCCACCGGGTGTGGCGCTCGTCATCCGCCTCGGCACCATGATAGCCGGCGATAGCGAACTCGGGGTGCGGCTAGTATCGGTGTTGCTGGCGCTGCCGATGAGTTGGGCGATCTTTCGCGCCACCTCTATCCTGTTCGGCAGCTTGCGCATGGCGGCAACGGCGACGGTACTACTCAACGCTACCTTGATGGCGGCAGTCGGCACGCTGATCATCACGCCCGACGCGCCCTTGCTGGTCGCCTCCAGCTTTGTGCTTTTCTATTTGGCCAAGGTGATGGAGACCGGGCGCGGCGCGTGGTGGCTTGGGGTGGGCGCAGCTGTCGGTGCGGCGCTACTGTCGAAATACACCGCGCTTTTTTTCGGCCCGGCAATCCTCGTTTGGCTGATGAGCGTTCCCAAGCTGCGGCGATGGCTGATTTCCCCATGGCCCTACCTTGGCGGGTTTGTTGCGTTGGGCCTGTTTTCGCCGGTGATCCTGTGGAATGCCGATCACCAATGGGTCTCGTTCAGCAAGCAGTTGGGGCGCGCCCGCATAGAGGCTTTCCAGCCCTTCTTCATCGCCGAATTGATCCCAACGCAGATCGCGTTCGCGACGCCATCGGTGTGGATTCTCGGTACAATGGGGCTCTACGCATTGTTGTTGCGCAGGCCAGGGCTGGTTGCGGCGCGGACGTTGATCAATGCGATGTTCTGGACCATCGCGCTGTACTTCACTTGGCATGCGCTGCATGCCCGAGTCGAGGCCAACTGGTTCGCTCCGATTTATCCGGCTTTCGCAGTTGCGGCTGCCGTGGCAGCTTGCTTGATCAAGTGGGAGGCGCGCGTCCAGCGGCTGGTTGATGTATCCCTGCGCTGGGCCTTGCCGATGGGCGTATTGATGTTTGCGCTGCTGATCGTGCAGGCCAATACCGGGGCGCTGTCTGGTTACCGCCGTGACGCCACCGTGCGCAGCGTCGGCGTTGGTTGGCGCGAGCTTGCGGCCGGGATCGAGGCGGTACGCGTTCGCACCGGCGCTGCGTGCGTGCTGGCGCCCGATTACGGCACCACCGGGTGGCTCGCGTTCTACCTGCCGAAAGGCACGTGCGTCGTGCAGCCAACGCAACGCATCCGATGGGTCAACATGCCCGAGCCGGATCAATCGGAGCTTGCCGGCAAGTTGCTTTACGTTGATGAGGCCCGCTCGGTCGAGCGTGCGTACCCGAAAGATATCTTCGGGCGCGTCGAGCGGGCCGCGGAACTCAAGCGGATGCGCGGCCCGCTCACCATCGAAACCTATGCCATCGATCTTCTCGAAGGCGCAACAGGCGAGGTGCTCGATCGGTCGCCACCGCCGGAATTGCGTGCGCGGCCGTGAGGAGCCTCGGCGCAGGGGTTTCGAGCTAGGATTCGGTCTTATCGCCGGGCCGGGCCCCGGTCTAACCTGCCCAACATCCGCCGCCACTTAAGCCCCATTTAACTAAAAGTCGCCTTAATGGCGCTCCGCGCTTCTGCGAGATCGTCTTCGGGAATTTCCGTTGATCGTCTCGCGCAGGGCAGCGCTCGACGTCCGCGGATTGCGCGGGCCATGAGCGCAGCCTTGAAGGGGAACGGGGTGGGACCAGTCTGGATCCAAGGCGTATGAGTTATAGTACGAGTGCGTGTGTCCGCGCCGCGGCCTCCAAGCCACGGCGCTCATCGCGGAAATCCACGTCTCCCAATTCCATGGGAGTAGTGGCAGTTGTCTGCGTTGTGCTTGGATGTGCATGGACCGTCTACGCAAACGTCCTAAGAGCCGATGTGTATCCGACACTTGGCGTCCTTAACTACGACGCACCCGTTGTCCGGCGATCCGCGACCGGTGCAGTTCACAAAGTGCAGCCTAACGCCGACACGGCTGTTGCCCCCTTGGGCGAGCCCGCGCTCCAAGGTTCTGCCTCCGCAAGAATCTTGCCCGGCCCATCGCTCTCCTTCACCGAACGGTTCGCCGCCTCGGCCGCTCAAGGGGTCGATCCGAAGCAGCCGGAACTCGCCAGAGTAGCGGAAGTCGCGAGGCCCCAAATTGAATCCCCGAAGGTTGGGGCTTCGCCGAAAACGAAAGAAGCGGCCCCAACCCAGGTCGCAGCTCTTGCACCGGCTTCGCGCCCGATCGAAACGCGGCAGGCGGCGTCTCCCGGCGCTGCTGTTCGCAACTGGGCGGAACGCGCCAAGGCCGCCATGATGTCGCTCGCCGCCGGCGAGAAGCAGACAATGGTCGAGAAGCTGTGGGGGAACCAACCATCAACCGGATCGCTACTGGCCTTTGCATCGGCAGACGCCAGCGTTACCGGCAGCCTGGGTGACGGTCGGCAAAATCAGAATCCGGCGCTCGGAGGCTCGGCGCCTTACGATCGCTCCACCGCAGTCTACGACATTTCCGCGCGAGCGGTTTATCTGCCAGACGGCACCAAGCTCGAGGCCCATTCCGGGCTCGGCTCCAGGTTGGACGATCCTCGCTCCGCGCATGTCAAAATGCATGGCGTGACGCCGCCACACATCTACGAGTTGAAGCCACGCGAGACCTTGTTTCACGGCGTGCCCGCCTTGCGGCTGACGCCCATCGGCGGCGAGGAAGCGATCTTCGGACGAAGCGGCCTGCTCGCGCACACTTTCATGCTCGGCCCGAACGGCGATTCCAATGGCTGCGTTTCATTTCGAGATTACGACGCCTTCCTCAACGCCTATCGCAATCAAGGCATCAAGCGGCTCGCCGTCGTCGCAAAGGTGGAGTGAGAGGCGGGCCGCGGAAGGTGGGTGCTTGCCATCTGTCATTCCGGCGCGCGGCTCTTGCGCGAGCCCGGATCCATAGCCCCCATCGGCCGCAGTGACCAAACCTATCCTCTTGCGGGCAAAAGCAGCGCACGATGGACATTGCGGGTTTATCGATTCCGCGCCCGCGCCCAGCGCGCGTCCCGGAATGACTGAAAATTACGAGCTCCAAACGAAAACCCCGGCATCGCTGCCGGGGTTTTTGCATTGTTGGAAGTCGCCTGAAGCGAAGTGGGCTTGTTAGAAGTCCATGCCGCCCATGCCGCCGCCCGGGGGCATGCCGCCGCCGGCCTGAGCGTTCTTCTTCGGCAGTTCGGCCACCATGGCTTCGGTGGTGATCAGGAGAGCCGCAACCGAGGCTGCGTTCTGGATCGCCGCACGGACGACCTTGGTCGGGTCGATGATGCCCTTCTTGACGAGGTCGCCGTATTCACCGGTCTGCGAGTCGAAGCCGTGGTTGTACGACTTGTTCTCGAGGATCTTGCCGATGATGACGGAACCGTCCTCGCCCGCGTTGATCGCGATCTGGCGAGCCGGCCACGACAGCGCCTTGCGAACGATCTCGACGCCGGTCTTCTGGTCGTCGTTCTTGGTGCGCAGGCCCTTGAGGGCCTCGGAGGCGCGCAGCAGGGCGACGCCGCCGCCCGGTACGATGCCTTCCTCAACAGCCGCACGGGTCGCATGCATCGCGTCATCAACGCGATCCTTGCGCTCCTTGACCTCGACTTCGGTCGCGCCGCCGACGCGGATCACCGCGACGCCGCCCGCGAGCTTGGCCAGACGCTCCTGCAGCTTCTCACGGTCGTAGTCCGAAGTGGTTTCTTCGATCTGCGCCTTGATCTGGTTGACGCGCGCTTCGATGTCGGCCCTCTTGCCGGCGCCGCTGACGATGGTGGTGTTCTCCTTGTCGATCATGATCTTTTTCGCGCGACCGAGCATGGCCAGCGTGACGTTCTCCATCTTGATGCCGAGATCTTCCGAGATCGCCTGGCCGCCGGTCAGGATAGCGATGTCCTGCAGCATGGCCTTGCGGCGATCGCCGAAGCCCGGAGCCTTGACGGCCGCGACCTTCAGGCCGCCGCGGAGACGGTTCACCACAAGCGTGGCCAACGCCTCGCCTTCAACGTCTTCGGCGACGATGACCAGCGGCTTGCCGGTCTGCACCACCGCTTCGAGCAGCGGAAGCAGCTCGTTCAGCGAGGAGAGCTTCTTCTCGTTGATCAGGATGTAGGCGTCATCCATCTCGACGCGCATCTTGTCGGCGTTGGTGACGAAGTAGGGCGAGATGTAGCCGCGGTCGAACTGCATGCCTTCGACGACGTCGAGTTCGGTCTCCAGCGACTTGGCTTCCTCAACGGTGAGGACGCCCTCGTTGCCGACCTTCTTCATGGCGTCCGAGAGGAACTTGCCGATCTCGGCGTCGCCATTGGCGGAGATGGTGCCGACCTGAGCGATTTCCTCGTTCGAGGTGACCTTCTTGGAGTTCTTGACGAGGTCGGCGACCACGGCTTCAACCGCCATGTCGATACCGCGCTTGAGGTCCATCGGGTTCATGCCGGCGGCTACCGACTTGGCGCCCTCGCGGACAATCGCAGCCGCCAAAACGGTTGCGGTGGTGGTGCCATCGCCGGCAGCGTCGGCCGCCTTGGAGGCGACTTCGCGCACCATCTGGGCGCCCATGTTCTCGAACTTGTCCTCAAGCTCAATTTCCTTGGCGACGGTGACGCCGTCCTTGGTGATGCGGGGGGCGCCGAACGACTTGTCCAGCACGACATTGCGGCCCTTGGGGCCGAGCGTCACCTTGACCGCGTTGTTGAGGATATCGACGCCGCGCAGCATACGATCGCGGGCATCGACGCCGAATTTGACTTCCTT
>JBJMTO010000087.1:0-6946 GCA_045811665.1 Bradyrhizobium sp. | reverse complement strand
CAAGCGTTAAGCGCCGGGCTATTGATCGGTGCGGTCTATGGCTTGATGTGCGTCGGACTCGGGCTGATTTTTGGAGTCATGCGAGTCATCAATTTCGCTCAAGGCGACTTCATGATGCTCGGGATGTATACAGCGTTCTATTTTTTCACTGCGCTCGGCGTGCAAGCTACTTTCGGCAACACCTTCGGACCGTTTGTCGCGATAGTGCTTGCCGGCCCCGTGCTGGCGGCGTTTGGCTACGCGATCCACCTCGCTCTGATCTCACGTGTATCAGGCATGCGCACCTCCTCGCTCGAGGGCGAAGGCCACTATGCGCAACTCATTCTAACGCTGGGGATCGCCCTGATCCTTCAGAACGGCGGGCTTCTCGTGTTCGGTTCGGTGCTGGCCTCGATCCGGACGCCGCTATCGAGTTCGGCCTGGGAGCTTGGCCCACTTTTCTATGACGTCAGTGTCTTCATTAACAAGGCGCGCGGGATAGACGCCACTATTGCATTCGCAACGATGATGCTGCTGACGCTGTTAATCACCCGATCTCAGATCGGAAAATCCCTGCGTGCCGCAGCCGATAATCCCACTGCGGCTACCTACATGGGAATCGACGTTGATCGCGCGCACCGCGTTGCGTTTGCACTTGGGACCGGCATCACAGCGATTGCGGGTGGCCTGCTCGCCACCAACTATCCCTTTCATCCTTTCGTCGGGGTCGAATACGTCATCGTCATGTATGCCGGGGTCGTGCTCGGCGGCATGGGCAGTATCATCGGCGCGTTCTGGGGCGGCATGACGATCGGCCTTGTGCAGCAGATGTCTACCCTCGTGCTGCCGACTCAGCTGCAGAACGCGGCGATCTTCGTCGTCTTTCTCCTGATCATCTTTTTCCGGCCGCAAGGCTTCTTCGGCCGCATGGTCGAGAGGACATGACGATGCAGGGATTGCGATCGCTCCTGCCGGTTTTGATCTTCACCGCATTGTATGCTGCCCTGTCGCTGAGCGTCACCAATTCGTATTACCAACTGGTGATGACGCTGGTTCCGGTCTGGGCCGTGTTCGGTCTGTCCTGGAATCTGCTCAGCGGATACACCGGGCTGATCTCGTTCGGCCATGCGGCTTTCTTCGGAATAGGAGCCTATACAACCGCGCTCGGTCAGATTTATTTTGACCTGTCGCCCTGGATGCTGATCCCGATAGCGGCAATCCTTGGCGGCTTTGCGGGCTTGGTGATCGGATTTCCGACGTTCCGCCTGCAGGGACACTACTTCGCTCTGGCGATGCTGGCCTACCCGCTTGCCATTCTCTACGTGTTCGAATGGCTCGGTTTTCAGGAAGTCACCTTGCCCATTAAGCGTGACAATCCCATCGCCTATATGCAGTTCGCCGATCCACGTGTTTACACGCTGCTGGCGCTGGCGATGATGCTTGCGACGATCCTGCTTACCAGGGTGATCGAAGGATCGCGATTTGGCATGGCGCTGCTCGCGATAAAGCAGAATGAGGCCGCTGCCGAAGCCGCCGGAATCAACACTCTGGCCTGGAAGTTGCGTGCCATCACCTTGAGTGGAGCAATTGCCGGAGCGATAGGTGGATTCTACGCCGTCGTGCTACTGGTCGTGACCCCGCAATCGGTATTCGGGATGCTGGTGTCCGCACAGGCGCTCACCGTTGCCATGTTCGGCGGCGTCGGAACGGTGTGGGGACCTGTGATCGGATCTGTGATCCTGATCCCGCTTGCGGAAACGCTGAACGCCGAAGCCGGCTCGCGTTTCCCCGGCATTCAGGGAGTGATCTTCGGGCTGGCGATCATATGCGTCATCCTGGCCGCACCGGAGGGCTTGTTCTGGAAAGTTCGCGATTTCCTGCGCAAGCGGCAGGCGTCGAAAGTTGCGAAGCCAAACGCGCCAACCCAGCTCGCCGCTGCCCCGAGCACCGCGACCAAGCCCTTGCGTCCAGAGCGATCGCAGGATTCAAACGATGTTGTCCTCGAAATACGTAACCTCTCGCGCTCCTTCGGCGGCTTGAAAGCCGTCCAAGACGTCAGTTTCAAACTGCGGCGAAACGAAATTCTTGGAATTATTGGCCCGAATGGCGCCGGCAAAACCACCTTATTCAATTTGATGAACGGATTTCTTCGGCCCGGCACCGGCGAAATTCTCCTCGATGGGCGCGAAATGTCAGGCCGCAAGCCGCATGAGCTCTGTGAGGCGGGCATCGGCCGGACCTTCCAGATCATGCGTCCATTCTTGCGCATGTCGATCTCGGACAACGTCGTGGTGGGTGCCTATATCCGGGCCAAGACGGATACCGAGGCAAGGCAACTCGCAGCCGAAGCCATTGCCCGCGTCGGCCTGTCGGATATCGCCGAGCGCGTCGCTAGCGAGCTCACGACCAAGGAATTGCGGCTGATGGAGCTCGCCCGCGCGCTGGCTGGACAGCCGCGCATCTTGCTGCTCGATGAGACGCTGGCCGGTCTTGGTCATGACGAAGCCAACGAGGTCGTCGGGGTGATTCAGCGGCTCGCCCGGGACGGCATGACAATCGCAATCATCGAGCACACGATGCAGGCCATGGTCCGTCTGGTCGACAGTTTCCTCGTTCTCGACCATGGCGCAGTTATCGTCGAGGGGGAGCCAGAAGCGGTTACCCGCGATAGCCGCGTGATCGAGGCCTATCTCGGCAAGAAATGGATGACGCATGCTCCGAATTGATGGGCTGATCGCCGGCTATTCGGCAATCCCCGTTCTGAACGGGGTATCGATCAAGATCGGACGGGGACAGTTCGTGGCCATCGTTGGACCGAACGGCGCCGGGAAGACCACGCTGTTCAAGACAATTTCTGGAATCGTACGGCCAACCGCCGGGACAATCACATTCGAGGAAACCAATCTCCTTTCAGTTCATCCTGCAAGACGCGCGCATCTCGGCATTGCCCACATCCCGGAAGGACGCCAGGTTTTTCCCTCGCTCACGGTGATGGAGAATCTCGAAATAGGCGCGATGACCGAGGCCGGTCGCCGCGACTGGAAATCCAATGTCGAGCGCATCTTCGAATGGCTGCCCGTCCTTGCCGAGTGCCGCGGCCAATTCGCAGGAACGCTGTCGGGTGGTCAGCAGCAAATGCTGGCGATTGGCCGCGGGTTGGCATCCTCGCCAAAGCTCCTGATGCTGGACGAACCTTCAATGGGTTTGGCACCTACAGTGGCGGATTTCATCTTCGAACGCCTGATCGAAATCCGCCGCCAATCGAACTTGACGATCCTGCTGGTGGAGCAGCGCGTGGCGGAGGCGCTGGAGTCTGCCGATCACGGCTACGTTCTCGAGGCTGGTCGAGTCGCGCTCGAAGGCGACAATCAGACCTTGCGGGCGGACGATCGTGTGCGCAAGGCCTACCTCGGCATGTAACAAGACCGTTAATCAAGAAACAGACTAGGAGGACGAAAATGAACAAGAAAAGCGTTTCGAACGGGAGTTCAAGAACGTCGGTGACGAGACGCACCGTGCTCTCCGGCGCAGCCGCCATTGGACTATCGAGCGCGGCGCGGGCGCAGCAACCCGCCGAGATCAAGGTTGGTTTGATCGTTCCGCTTTCCGGCATCTACACCCGTCCGGGCCAGGTGATGCGGATGGGCGCGGAGATGGGCATCGAGCATATCAACGCGCAGGGCGGCATCAAGTCGCTCGGCGGCGCCAAGCTAAAGCTCGTCGTGATCGATTGCGGAGACACTACCGAGAAAGCTAAGAACGCGGCGCAGCGCATGGTGGCGCAGGAGAACGATCTAGTTGCAGCGACCGGCTCATATCTGAGCTCGTTCACGCTGGCCGTTACCGAGGTCACCGAGCGCGCCGAGTTGCCGATGCTGACGCTGTCTTATTCGGATCTGCTGACTGAGCGCGGCTTCAAATTCATCTTTCAGACCGCCGCACCTGCGAGCCGGCAGTCGGAGCTCGGCTTGCCCGAACTGATGAAACTTGCCGAAGCCGCATCCGGCAAGCGGCCGAAAACGGTGGCGATGCTGATGGACAATACGGCGACGTCAGTCGCGACTGCCAAGGCGCTCAAGGAGAAGCTCTTCGCACAGGAGGGCCTGCAGTTGCTGGTGGAGGAAGTCTGGACGCCCCCGCTTTCCGACGCGACCTCGCTGATACAGAAGGTCAGGTCGGCTCGCCCCGATCTCTTGCTGTTTATGCCAAACGCTATATCGGACGCCAAACTCGGTCTGGAAAAAATCAACGAATTTGGTCTCGGACAAGGCAAGATTCCAACCGTTTCCTTCAGCATCACGATTGCAGAGCCCGACATGCTGCAAAGCGTCAGTCCCGACGTCGTCCAGGGCATCATGACGATCGTTGCCAACTGGGGCTCGAAAGGCCACGAGGATCTGATCGCCGAATTGAAGGCAAAATACAAAGAGCCATGGATGACGCAGAACGTCATCTCGACTTATGGCGATATGTGGCTGATGAAGGCCGCGCTGGAAAAGGCCGCTAAAGCCGATCGCCGCGCAGTCGCTGAAGCTTTCCGTACCATGGATGCGGGGCCTTCGAAGCATTACCCGGGCGGTCAGCTGAAGTTCGACGAAAAGGGCCGCCGCGTTGGCGCCGCCGTTGTCATCGTGCAATGGCAGTCCGGCGTGCCGGTCACCGTCTATCCGCCGGATCTGGCGCTGGCGGCGCCGTTCTGGCCGAAAAAATCCACGTAAAAGGCTTCACTCTGATTTCAGGGAGCAATTGTCATGAACAAGATTACGCGGCGGACACTGCTTGCCGGCGGATCACTCGCACTGATTTCGTCGCGAGGCCGGGCACAGGCGCTGCCCGAAGTGAAAGTCGGACTGCTGGTGCCGATCTCGGGCCTCTATGCGCGTCCGGGAGCGGTGATGCGCAATGGGGCCGAGATGGGGGTGGAACACATCAACGCGCAAGGGGGCGTCAAGTCGCTTGGCGGCGCCAAGCTCAAACTTGTCGTGCTGGATTCCGGCGATACCACCGAGAAGGCCAAAAATGCAGCCCAACGCATGGTCGCCCAAGAGCCGGATCTGGTGGCGGCAAGCGGGGCATATCTGAGTTCATTCACCCTCGCCGTCACCGAGGTCACCGAGCGGGCCAATCTGCCCGTTCTTACCCTGTCCTACTCCGATCTGATCACCGATCGCGGTTTCAAATATGTATTTCAGACCTCCGCGACAGCTGGATCCCAAGCCAATCAAGCTTTGCCGCAGATCGTAAAACTTGCGGAAACCGCTTCTGGCAAGAAGCCCAAGACTGTTGCCATCGTCACCGACAACACCGGAGCATCGGTTGCTTCGGCAAAGTCGATGAGAGAGGGCTTGCTCGCTGAAAACGGGCTGCAATTGGTCGTCGACGAAACCTTTACGCCACCTCTTGCCGACGCGACGTCGCTGGTTCAAAAAATCCGCGCGGCCAAACCGGATCTTTTGTTTTTCCTGCCAACCGTGATCTCCGACGCCAAGCTGTTGCTCGAGAAGATGAACGAGTTCGGGCTGGGACAAGGCAAGGTTCCGACCATCTCATTTGGCATTGCCATCGCCGAACCCGACATGCTGCAGACCGTAAGCGCGGAATTGATGCAGGGCGTGATCACCTGCGTCGCAAGCTGGGGTGCCAAGGGTCACGAGCCGCTGATTGCCGAACTCAAGACCCGCTACAAGGAACCCTGGATGACGCAGAACGCGATTTCCACGTACGGCGACATGTGGGTGATCAAGGAGGCGCTCGAAAAAGCTGGCAAGGCTGACAGGGTTGCCGTGGCCGACGCGCTGCGTTCAATGGACGGCGGTCCTTCGAAATATTATCCGCTCGGCGCGATCAAGTTCGACGAAAAGGGCCGCCGGGTCGGCGCCGGCATGACAATCGTGCAGTGGCAGTCCGGCGTCCCGGTCACGGTATTCCCGCCGCAACTGGCGCTGGCCCAGCCCTTCTGGCCCAAGAACTAGCGCCCCTCGCAAGCACAAAAGGATCGTCATGGAAAAGGCCACCTACCATCGAGGCCTGAAAATCCGCAAAGCGTGCGTTGGCGACGAATTCGTGGGCAAGGCGATCTCCTCGGCCGACGACTTCAACCACGCGATGCAGAATCTGAGGACGGAATATTGCTGGGATTATGTGCCGGGATGGCCTTTCCCACGCGATGCGCCGCACGAACTCAAAACCCATGTCCGGGGCGCGCTGACAAACTGGGCCACCCGCCAGAAGGTATGCATGCACGTCGCGATCGATCGCGGCGTACCGACAGGAGTCAATACGTTCCGCAACGCGCGGGAAGTATTCGCCGAGCTGGATCAAAAGAAATAGCAGCGTGGAGCCGTATCCGATGTTGAAGGACAAATGGGCTCTCGTGACCGGTGCGACGGCGGGCCTTGGTCTCGCCGTGGCGGAAAGCCTTGCCGGCGCAGCCGCCAATGTTGTCCTGCATGATCTGGTCGAGCCGAAAGAGACAAGGGACAATCTCCGGTCCCGCTTTGACGTCGAAGTGGTGAGCGTAGCCGCGGACCTGTCGCAGCGTTCGTCTAGTGAAACCATGATGGCCCACCTGCTCGGCAGCCTCGGCGCGATTGATATCTTGATCAATAACGCGGTGGTCCGGCATTTTTCGCCAATCGAAGACTTTGCTCCGGAACGATGGGAACAAGCGCTGGCCGTCAATCTGTCAGCGCCGTTTCATTTGATCCGCCTTGCATTGCCTGCGATGAAGAAACGCGGCTGGGGCCGGATCGTCAACATGGCCTCTATCTATTCGACCCGCGCGGTCGCCGACCGTATCGATTATGTGACGACGAAAACCGCCATCCTTGGCATGACGCGGGCGGTGGCAATCGAGACGGTCACGAGCGGAATTACCTGTAACGCGCTATGCCCGGGCACGCTGCCGACGCCGGCCATTCAGGTAAAAATTGCATCGATGGCCGCCGCCGAAAAGCGCACCATTGAC
>JBJMTO010000086.1:0-10382 GCA_045811665.1 Bradyrhizobium sp. | reverse complement strand
GACGGCGCGGAGAAAAGCGACCGTACCGGCACGGGCACCCTTTCGATATTCGGTCACCAGATGCGCTTCAATCTGGCGGCCGGATTTCCGATGCTGACCACCAAGAAGCTGCCGCTCAAGGCGATCGTGCACGAACTGCTGTGGTTTCTGGCGGGGGACACCAACGTCAAATATCTTCGGGACCATGGGGTCTCGATCTGGGACGAATGGGCCGACGCCAACGGCGATCTCGGACCCGTCTATGGTTCACAATGGCGGTCCTGGCCGGCGCCGGACGGACGCCGCATCGATCAGATATCGAACGTGATCGAAATGATCCGCCGCAATCCGGACTCCCGCCGCCTGATCGTCAGCGCATGGAATCCGGCCGACGTGGACAAGATGGCGCTGCCGCCATGTCACTGCCTGTTTCAGTTCTACGTCACCAATGGCAAGCTGTCGTGCCAGCTCTACCAGCGCTCCGCGGACGTGTTTCTCGGCGTGCCCTTCAACATCGCATCATACGCCTTGTTGACGATGATGGTGGCTCAGGTGACCGGGCTCAAACCCGGGGACTTCGTGCATTCCTTCGGAGACGTGCACCTGTACTCGAACCATCTTGATCAGGCGCGGCTCCAACTGACCCGACCGACTCGGCCGCTACCTGTGATGAAGATCAATCCCGACGTGAAGGATATCTTCGCATTCCGTTATGAAGACTTCACGCTCGTCGGCTACGACCCACACCCGCATATCAAGGCCGAGGTCGCGGTGTGACCGCGAACGTCACGCCTGCTCCTGAAATCGTTCTTGTCGTAGCCGTCGCGGAAAACGGCGTGATCGGCTCCGACGGCGCCATCCCTTGGCGGCTCAAGAGCGACATGCAGCGTTTCAAGGCAATGACAACAGGCAAGCCGGTGGTGATGGGCCGCAAGACATTCGCATCGATCGGCAGGCCGCTTCCCGGACGAACCAACATCGTGGTTACGCGTGACGCAGGGTTTCGCGCGCGCGGAGTGGTGGCGACGAACTCGGTCGCGGATGCCCGCGCGATCGCGAAAGGTGACGCGCTGCGACGTTTCGCCACTGAAGTTGCCGTGATCGGCGGTGCGGAAATATACGCCCAATGGATGGACACTGCCCACCGGCTGGAAATCACGGAAGTGCACGCCCGCCCCAAGGGCGATACCTGTTTCGCCGCAATTGACAGGTCAATCTGGGAAGAAGTTGCGCGCGTGCGTTATCCGGCAGGTCCGGATGACAGCGCCGACTATTCGTATGTGACCTATCGCCGACGAAAGTCGAATTAACTCCGTTAAGCAATGTTTACATTGACAATCGGGGCCCCGAGCATAGCTGCTCGTTCCAGAAGCTTGCGTTGTAAGGGCTGGGGCGGTCCCCTATAAAGCCGTGCAGATATGCGAGGCCGGGCGTCTGCCCTTGAGCGCCTCGCGGAGGAGACTACCGATGCCGTGGAAGAATCAAGGCGGAGGCCCGTGGGGATCGGGTCCAAAAGGGCCATGGGGTTCCGGCCCGCAACCGGTCGGACCGAGGCCGCCCGACCTTGAAGATCTTCTGCGCCGTGCGCAGGACCGGCTGCAGCAACTGCTGCCGGGTGGTTACTTCAGCGGCATCGGAATCGCACTGATCGTGGTCGGCGCGTTGGCGATCTGGGGGCTGTCGGGCTTCTTCCGGGTCCAATCAGAAGAACTCGGCGTCGTGCTGCGTTTCGGCAAGCATGTACGCACGGTGCAGCCCGGCCTGAATTACCATCTGCCATATCCGATCGAGACCGTGCGGCTGCCCAAGGCGTTGCGCGTCTCCACCATCTCCATCGGCATGACGCTGATCGAGGATCCGGGACGGCGAGGCCGCACGATGCGCGACGTGCCCGAGGAAAGCCTGATGCTCACGGGTGACGAGAATATCGTCGACGTGGATTTCACGGTGCTGTGGCGTATCAAACCGGACGGCGTCGGCAGCTATCTGTTCAACATCCAAAATCCTGAAGGCACTGTAAAGGCGGTCGCCGAAAGCGCGATGCGCGAGGTGATCGGCCGCTCCAACATTCAGCCCATTCTGACCGGCGCCCGCACCTCGACTGAACAGGGCGTACAGGAACTGATGCAGAGGACCCTGGACAGCTACGGTTCGGGCGTTCAGGTCGCGCAGGTCCAGATGCAGAAGGTCGATCCGCCGGCACAGGTCATCGATGCATTTCGCGACGTGCAGGCCGCGCGCGCCGATCTGGAGCGTTTGCAGAACGAAGCGCAGACCTATGCGAACCGCGTCATCCCCGACGCACGCGGTCGCGCCGCGCAGATCATGCAGGTTGCCGAGGGTTACAAGCAGCAAGCGGTCGCCGAAGCCAGGGGCCAGAGCGCGCGTTTCCTCAAGGTCTACGACGAATACAGGAAGGCGCCCGATGTGACGCGACAACGGATATATCTGGAGACCATGGAGCGCATCTTGGGCGGCGCCGACAAGCTCGTCTATGACGGCGGCGGTTCATCGCAGGGTGTCGTTCCGTATCTGCCCCTGAATGAGTTGACGCCGCGACGCGCGGCGCCGGGCACATCCGGCCAGCCCCAGCAGCAGAGCGGAGCCACACGATGAGGTCCTCCATTACTGGTATCGCGGCGCTGTTCGTGCTGCTTGCTGTCGCCATCGTGGGCTACAGTTCGGTGTTCACTGTGGACATGACCCAACAGTCGCTCGTGGTGCGCCTTGGTGAGCCGATCCGTGTCGTAACGGAACCCGGGTTGAACTTCAAAGCCCCGTTCATCGACACCGTGATCTGGATCGACAAGCGCATCCTCGATCTTGAAAATCCTTCGCAGGAAGTTATCGCGTCGGACCAGAAACGATTGGTCGTCGACGCGTTCGCCCGCTACCGAATCAAAAACGCGCTCCGGTTCTATCAATCCATCGGTACGATCCAGGCTGCCAATCTTCAGTTGACGACGCTGCTGAACGCGGCGCTGCGTCGTGTACTGGGCGAGGTGACCTTCATCCAGGTGGTGCGGGACGAGCGCGAGGCGCTGATGGCCAGGATTCGCGAGCAACTCGACAAGGAAGCGGACGGCTATGGTATTCAGGTGGCTGACGTGCGGATCAGGCGCGCCGACCTGCCGGAGCAGAACAGCCAGGCCGTCTACCAGCGGATGCAGACCGAGCGGCAGCGAGAGGCCGCCGAATTCCGGGCCCAAGGTGGCCAGAAAGCGCAGGAGATTCGTTCCAACGCCGACCGCGAAGCCACCATCATCGTCGCCGAAGCCAACTCGACCGCCGAGCGTGTGCGCGGCGAGGGCGACGGCGAGCGCAACCGGCTGTTCGCCGAAGCATACGGCAAGGACCAGGATTTCTTCGCCTTCTATCGGTCGATGAGCGCCTATGAGACTGGGCTGAAGAGCAACGATACCCGGTTCCTGCTGCGGCCCGATTCCGAGTTCTTCAAGTTCTTCGCTAACCCGAGCGGGAAAGCCGCCGGGGGAGCAAGCGCCAGTGCAACGGGTTCAAGCGCCGGTGCACCGGCCTCGCCGGGGGCCACGGTGACGGCTCAACCGGCTCCGAGGCCCTAAGGTCAACGAGCGGCGGAAAACCTCGCCGTTTGCCGAACAATAAAACAAAGTCACACGGGGGGTTTCAGTCCGATGAGGTCCATAGCGTTTGCCGACTTCCTCATCGGTTTGGGCATTCTTTTCGTGCTTGAAGGCTTGATGTTCGCAGGAAGCCCGGCCTGGATGCGCCGGGCCATGAAGAGCGCGCTGGATACGCCGGACAACATCCTGCGCGGGATCGGCATCGGATCGGCGATCGTGGGGCTGATTTTGATCTGGGCGGTCCGGCGCTAGGTGCGGGTCCGGAGCTCAACCGCCCCTGAGGCATTGCGGCCCGGTTTTGCCGTATTGAACCGGTCTATGGGAACGAACGTCCGCTCAAATGCTTGCGCCGTTGCCCTCTTCGGGCGCACTGTGGACGGTAGATTCCGAGCAGATTTTATGAGGAAAGAGAACTGATATGACCGGTGCGATTCCAGGCCTGAGCCATCGCGTTTGTGCCTTGCTGGCCGCGATTTCCATTGGCGCCGCAAGCGTCTTTGTCGCGGCTCCCGCACAGTCGCGCGGTCCCGACGGCATCGCCGACGTGGCTGAAAAGGTCATCGACGCTGTCGTCAACATTTCGACCTCGCAAACCGTCGAGGCAAAGGCCGGCGCCGGCGATCGGGGTGCGGTGCCGCAACTGCCGCCAGGCTCTCCGTTCGAGGAATTCTTTGACGACTTCTTCAAGAACCGGCGAGGTCCAGGCGGCGGGTCCAAAGGCGGCGAAAGGAACGGCGAATTGCAGCCGCGCAAAACCAACTCGCTCGGCTCCGGCTTCATCGTCGATGCCTCCGGCATCGTGGTGACCAACAACCACGTCATCGCCGACGCTGACGAGATCAACGTCATCATGAACGATGGCAGCAAGATCAAGGCCGAACTGGTCGGCGTCGACAAGAAGACCGATCTTGCGGTGCTGAAGTTCAAGCCGACCAAGCCGCTGGTCGCCGTAAAGTTCGGCGACTCCGACAAATTGCGTCTCGGCGAATGGGTAATCGCGATCGGCAACCCGTTTAGCCTGGGCGGCACGGTAACAGCCGGCATCGTTTCCGCCCGGAACCGCGACATCGCCTCAGGCCCGTATGACAACTACATTCAGACGGACGCGTCCATCAATCGCGGCAATTCGGGGGGCCCGCTGTTCAACCTCGATGGGGAGGTCATCGGCGTCAATACGCTCATCATATCGCCCTCTGGCGGCTCGATCGGCATCGGCTTTGCGGTGCCCTCAAAGACCGTGGTCGGCGTGGTCGACCAGCTACGCCAATTCGGCGAGCTCCGCCGGGGCTGGCTCGGCGTCCGCATCCAGCAGGTCACTGACGAGATCGCCGAAAGCCTCAACATTAAACCGGCTCGCGGCGCCCTGATTGCGGGCGTCGACGACAAGGGCCCGGCCAAACCCGCGGGCATCGAACCCGGCGACGTCGTCGTCAAGTTCGGCGGCAAGGAGATCAAGGAACCAAAGGACCTGTCCCGCGTGGTGGCCGATACGGCTGTCGGCAAGGAAGTCGACGTCGTGATCATCCGCAAGGGCACAGAAGAAACGAAGAAGGTGACGCTCGGCCGCCTGGAGGATACCGACAAGGCCGTGCAAGCCTCGGCCAAGAAGGATGAGCCTGCCGAAAAGCCGGTGACGCAGAAGGCGCTGGGCCTCGATCTCGCGACGCTCAGCAAGGATTTGCGCAGCCGATACAAGGTCAAGGACAGCGTCAAAGGCGTGGTCATCACCAGCGTGGACGGCAGCTCCGACGCGGCCGAAAAACGCCTCAGCCCCGGCGAGGTGATTGTCGAGGTGGCACAGGAGGCGGTGAGCAGCGCAGCCGACGTCAAGAAGCGGGTCGAACAGTTGAAAAAGGACGGCAAGAAATCGGTGCTGCTGCTGGTCGCTAACGCCGAGGGCGAACTGCGCTTTGTCGCGCTTGGCGTGCAGTAGGGTGGTTTTCCGGCGGACTTAGCCGCCGACAAACTCGTCCCTTCGATATCCCTGTGCATAAAGCAACGCGGTAAGGTCGCCGTGGTCGATCCGTGCCGCGGCCGCAACTGCGACGGCGGGCTTGGCGTGGTAGGCGACGCCGAGTCCGGCTCGCTGGATCATGTCCAAATCGTTGGCTCCATCGCCGACCACCAGCGTGTCGATGTTGTCGAGATCGAAGGACTCGCGCAGTTCGACCAGTGTCGCAAGCTTTGCCGCGCGGCCCAAAATCGGCTCGTAGACCTCGCCGGTTAGCTTGCCTTCCTGGACCTTCAACTGGTTGGCGCGGTTTTCCTGAAATCCGATCCACTCGGCGACCGCCTTGGTGAACAGCGTAAATCCGCCCGAGATCAAGCAGGTCCATGCGCCGTGCGCCCGCATGGTGGCAACCAGTTCGCGGCCGCCCGCGGTAGGCTTGATGCGCGTGGCGAGAACTTCGTCGACCACGCCGACCGGCAAGCCCTTCAACAATGCAACGCGCTCCCGCAGCGCTGATTCGAACTCGATTTCACCGCGCATGGCGCGTTCCGTGATCGCGGCCACATGGTTTTTCATGCCGGCGAAATCCGCCAGCTCGTCGATGCATTCCTGGCCGATCATTGTTGAATCCATGTCGGCCAGCAAAAGCTTCTTGCGCCTGACGGCCTGAGGCTGCACCACAATATCAATCGGTAGATCGCCGCGCGCCACTCGGAGTCGGCCTTCTATTGCCCGCAGGTCCTCGCCGCTCTCGAAGGGAATGTCGACCGCCACTTCGTCGAACAACCAATGTGCCGGGCCGGCGGAAGGCAAAATGGCGCGCGCGCCGTCCACCACCGTGCTATCGAGCGCCGGATTGGCTGGATTGCAAATCAGCGTTGCGACGAGAGACATGGCGTGAATTCACCGGCGGATAGCAGCAAGGCGGTGCTTATCGCAGGGCCGACAGCCAGCGGCAAGTCGGCGCTGGCGCTTGAGCTCGCGCAGCAAACCGGCGGCGTCATCATCAACGCCGACTCCATGCAGGTGTACCGGGATCTGCGCATCATCACAGCGCGGCCGACGCCGCAGGAAGAGGCATTGGTTCCTCATCGCCTCTACGGGCACGTCGATGCGGCGGTGAATTTCTCCGCAGGCGCATGGATTGGCGACGCGTCGGCGGCACTGGCCGAAGCCCGCGCACAAGGACGGATACCCATTTTCGTGGGCGGCTCCGGCCTTTATTTCAAGGCACTGATCAGGGGTCTGTCTTCGGTGCCGCCGGTTCCCGCGAAGATACGCGAAGGCGTGCGCGCCCGGCTTGAACGTGATGGCGCCGAGGCGCTGCACGCCGAACTGGCGAGGCGCGATCCGCATTCGGCGGCGCGGTTGGAACGGCGCGACCGCACGCGGATCGCGCGCGCGCTCGAAGTCGTCGAGGCAACCGGCCGCTCGCTCACCGATTGGCATCGTGATGGACTGCCGCCATTGCTCACGCCGGGATCGTTCCGGGCGCTGTTTCTGAGCCCTGATCGCGAGGACTTGTACGCGCGGATCGATGCGCGCTTCGATGCGATGGTCGGTGGCGGGGCGCTCGCGGAAGTCCAGGCGTTGGCGGAAAGGCGTCTCGATCCGCTGCTGCCGGCGATGAAGGCCCATGGCGTGCCGGCGCTGACGCGACATCTGCGCGGGGAAATCACGATCCAGGAAGCGGCGACGATCGGCCGTGCGGATACCCGCCACTACGCCAAAAGGCAGTTCACCTGGTTCCGGCATCAACTGCCGGAATTCGAATGGGTCGGCCCCGGCGAAGCGGCCGGCCGGCTCGCCCGGGCGTTTTCACTCTCGTCGCGGGGCGGAAACCTCGTTAAGCTATGATTTGCGCTGAGTGAGTCCTTCCCTTGACATCCCGGGTTGGGACGCTATGGTCGCGCAACCTTTGGAAAGTAAGCAGCGCAATATGCGAAACTTTATTACCAAACTTCTCGTCGTCGTACCCAGGCGCACCGCCGGGGATGGCTGAGGTCATCCCAATTCGGGCGGTGTGCAGGGGCCTCTTGGGCCCCTTTTTATTTTCGAACTCTCAAGACGCAACTGAAAGAAGCCGCTCACACGATAGCGGATCCGGAGCAAGCGATGTCCGACAACAGCCACAAGAGCCACGATCCCAACCAGATGACCGGCGCAGCGATGATCGTGCGGGCGCTGACCGATCATGGCGTCAGGCACCTCTTCGGTTATCCCGGTGGCGCGGTGCTTCCGATCTACGACGAGATTTTCCAGCAGAGCGAGGTCGAGCACATCCTGGTGCGGCACGAGCAGGGGGCGGGCCATGCTGCCGAGGGCTACGCGCGGTCCACCGGCAAGCCGGGCGTGGTGCTGGTGACCTCAGGACCGGGCGCCACCAACATGGTGACGGCGCTGACGGACGCGCTGATGGATTCGATTCCGCTGGTTTGCATCACCGGCCAGGTGCCCACGCACCTGATCGGCAATGATGCCTTCCAGGAATGCGACACCGTCGGCATCACCCGGCCTTGCACCAAGCACAATTGGCTGGTGCGCGATGTCAACGATCTGGCCAAGGTGCTGCATGAGGCATTCTATGTCGCCACCACCGGCCGTCCCGGTCCGGTGGTGGTCGATGTGCCAAAAGACGTGCAGTTCGCGGTCGGCACCTATCACCCGCCGCGCAAGGACGATGTGCACGTGTCCTACGCGCCGCGCGTCAAGGGCGACGCCGCACAGATCCGAAAAGCCGCCGCGCTGCTCGCCTCGGCCAAGCGGCCGGTGATCTACAGCGGTGGCGGCGTCATCAATTCCGGATCCGAAGCCTCCAAGCTGCTGCGCGACCTGGTGGACGCCACCGGTTTCCCGATCACCTCCACGCTGATGGGTCTTGGCGCCTATCCGGCCTCGGGCAAGAACTGGCTCGGCATGCTGGGCATGCACGGTACCTACGAAGCCAATATGAGCATGCACGGCTGTGACGTGATGTTGTGCGTCGGCGCCCGCTTTGACGACCGCATCACCGGCCGCATCGACGCGTTTTCGCCGGGTTCGAAGAAGATCCACATCGATATCGACCCGTCCTCGATCAACAAGAACATCCGTGTCGACGTCCCGATCATCGGCGACGCCGGCAACGTGCTCGGGGATCTGCTGCAGGTCTTCAAGGCGGAAGCCAGGAAGCCGGATATTCGCGCATGGTGGCAGGAGATCGCCAAATGGCGCGCCCGCAACTCGCTGGCCTACAAAAAGAACAACGATATCATCCTGCCGCAATTCGCGATCCAGCGGCTATTCGAGGCGACGCACGGCCGCGATGTCTACATCACCACCGAAGTCGGCCAACATCAGATGTGGGCGGCGCAGTTCTTCGGCTTCGAGGAGCCGCATCGCTGGATGACCTCGGGCGGGCTCGGCACGATGGGCTACGGCTTGCCGGCCGCGTTAGGCGTGCAGGTCGCCCATCCCGACAGCCTCGTGATCGACATTGCCGGGGACGCCTCGGTGCAGATGACGATGCAGGAGATGTCCACCGCGATCCAATATGAACTGCCGATCAAGATATTCATCCTGAACAACCAGTACATGGGCATGGTGCGGCAGTGGCAGCAACTGTTGCACGGCAACCGGTTGTCGCATTCGTATTCGGAAGCCCTGCCGGATTTCGTCAAGCTGGCGGATGCCTTCGGCTGCGTCGGCATAAGGGCCATCAAGCCCGGAGATCTCGACGGCGCCATCAAGGAAATGATCAGCGTCAAACGCCCGGTGCTATTCGACTGCCGCGTGGCGGCGCTGGAGAACTGCTTCCCGATGATCCCCTCCGGCAAGGCGCATAACGAGATGCTGCTTCCGGCCGAAGCCAGTGACGAAGCCACCGCCACCGCCTTCGCCGGCGGCAAGGCGCTGGTTTAGGGAAGGCGGCCCCGATGTTCGATCTCGAGCAACTGGAACAGGCGCAGGGCGTCGTCAGCGCGACGATGCCGCCGACGCCGGCTTACGCCTGGCCGCTGCTGTCCGAACGGCTCGGCGCGACCGCGATCGTGAAGCATGAGAACCACACCCCGATCGGCGCGTTCAAGGTGCGAGGCGGGCTGGTCTACGTCGACCGGCTCAAGCGCGAGCGGCCGCATATCCGCGGATTGATCACGGCGACGCGCGGCAATCACGGCCAGAGTATCGCTTACGCCGCGAACCGCTATGGCGTCCCAGTGACGGTCTATGTGCCGCATGGCAATTCGGTCGAGAAAAATCGCGCGATGCGAGCGTTCGGCGCGACGCTGGTCGAGCACGGCGACGACTTTCAGGCCGCACGCGAGGAGTGCGAGCGGCGCGCCAAAGTCGACGATCTCGAGTTGGTTCCCTCGTTCCACCGCGATCTGGTGAGGGGCGTCACGACCTACGCGCTGGAGTTGCTGCGAAAGTCGCCTGATATTGAAATTCTCTACGTCCCGATCGGGCAGGGATCGGGCATTTGCGGCTGCATCCTGGCGCGCGACCTGCTCGGGCTCACGACCGAAATCGTAGGCGTGCAATCCACGGAAGCGCCGTCCTATGCGCTTTCTTTTGCCGCCGGCACCATCGTAACGACCGAGACCAGCAGCACCATGGCCGATGGCATGGCGACGCGCGTTCCCGATCCCGAGGCGTTCGCGATCATCCGCAACGGCGCCGCGCGGATCGTTCAGGTCACCGACCGCGAAGTCGCTACGGCGATACGAGCGTACTGGACCGACACGCACAATCTCGCCGAAGGGGCGGGCGCGGCGGCTCTCGCAGCCGCCCTGCAGGAAAAGCAGAAGATTCGCGGCAAGCGGGTAGGGCTGATCCTTAGCGGCGGCAATATCGATTTCGATCTGTTCAAC
>JBJMTO010000085.1:0-15546 GCA_045811665.1 Bradyrhizobium sp. | reverse complement strand
GCACCGCTGCTGCAGATTATATCGGATCCGGTAACGAGGAGCTGAACGAAACTCCCATACGCCATGAACGGTTTGTGCATCCGGCCAATGCGGCCGGACGAAATCTCAATAGCCGTGAACTGGGCTGCGGCCGAAGGCTGGAACCCGGGCTGCGCCGACGACGCCTGCTTTGCCGCGGCCGATCCGGCAGGCTTCTTAATCGGCGAGCTTGAAGGCGCTCCTGCCGCGACTGTCTCCTGCGTCAAATACGGTTCGAGCTTTGCCTTCCTCGGTTTCTATGTTGTGCGAGAGGACTTGCGCGGCCGAGGCTACGGACTGCGAATATGGAGCGCGGCCATGGCGCACGCCGGCCCACGCGTGATCGGCCTCGATGGGGTGGTAGCGCAACAGCAGAATTACCGGATGTCCGGATTCGAGCTCGCTCATGCTAACGTCCGTTACGGCGGCACGGTCGCGGCGCCGGATTCGCCCCGTTGTGTCATGGCGCTGGCCGAAGTCCCATTGGCAATTGTCGAGGCGTACGACGCGACCGTGTTTCCGGCTTCGCGCACCGCTTTCCTGCGGGCCTGGATTGGCTCGCCCGGGCATGTCGGTCGTGCGCTCATGCGCGACGGGAGGCTTGCCGGTTGGGGCGTGATCCGCCCCTGTCGGAAAGGCCGCAAGATCGGCCCGCTGGTTGCCGATGATCGCTCCGCCGCGGAGCTGGTTCTGTCGGCCTTGCTGGCCAGCGTGGGCGGCGGTGAAATCTTCCTTGACGTTCCAAGCCCTAACAATGAGGCGGTCGCGTTGGCGGAAGACTTGGGGCTCGCGCCAGTGTTCGAGACTGCCCGCATGTATAAAGGCGCTATCCCGCCGTTACGGTTGGAGCGGGTATTCGGCATCACCAGCTTGGAGCTAGGGTAATGGTTAGCATGGCAAAGAACACGATTTGCGTCTGGTATGATAAGGACGCGGAGGCTGCTGCGCGTTTCTACGCCGAGACCTTTCCTGACAGCGTAGTGGGCGCCGTTCACCGTGCTCCCAGTGATTACCCGTCCGGCAAAGCTGGTGATGTGCTGACGGTGGAATTCACGGTCGCCGGCGTCCCCTGTATTGGCCTCAACGGCGGTCCCGCGTTCAAGCATAACGAAGCTTTCTCGTTTCAGATCGCAACAGATGATCAGCAAGAGACCGACCGCTACTGGAACGCCATTGTCGGGAATGGCGGGCAGGAAAGCGCGTGCGGCTGGTGCAAAGACAAATGGGGCGTGTCCTGGCAAATCACGCCGCGCGTGCTAATCGAGGCATTGGCGGCTGGCGGCCCTGAAGCAAAGCGCGCATTCAACGCCATGATGGGCATGAAGAAAATCGACGTGGCCGCCATCGAAGCGGCGCGACGCGGTTAGCCTCAGATTGCAGGCGCCTTCCCCACACCCATGATGGAGCCGCCCGATTGGTCGGCATTGCAGCCCCCCTTGCGGCGTCCAGCAATCCCATTAGGATTTGAGGTAGGGGCCCCCGGCGACCTCGCAGGTTTGGTCAGTGTGAAATTTTTACTATCGAACAAAATTGCTGCTTGATGTGCTTTCCTATCCGCCGGAGCTAGAGGCGGCTGAGCTACTAACCAACAGGATTTCATTATGTCTCTTTCCCCCGCAGCTCTGTTCACAATTATCGCAATGCTTGTTGCTGGCGCTACACTAACGCCCGTCTCCGCAGAAGCCGCGACGATCTCCAAGGCCGAGAAGCTTGCCGCAGATGAAGCAATCCATGCGTGCAAGTCGGAGGCAAAGGGGAAGAAGGTTGCGTGGCTCAAACGCCGGAAGTACGTGAAGCGATGCGTTCTTGAAGCGCTTAAAGGTCGTCCCACCCTCGATCTCAACAAGCTACTCAGGAACCACCCGGTATTGAAACGGGAGCAATGGGACGCGATCTAAAACCCCGTGCCAGTGCGCTTCCGCTTCAGCAAACGCACAAGCGAAGATGCGCCGATGTTGTCGCAGGGCCAACCAGACGAGGTGAATAAAAGGCAGCTGGCACGAAGCGGACCTTTCTTCTCGATCCACGAAGTCTGTTAGTTGGGGTAAAGCGAGCATCGTGAGCACCGCCCGGAAGTTTGAAAATGCCCCGAACCGCACATCACGATCGCTGGATCGCGTCTAACTGATCGCACAGTCCCAAGCTGCTATGCTAGCGTCAAACAGCGAACTGCGCTCCAAAGGGGGGCCAATGCGAAGGCGCGAGTTCATCGGGCTAATCGGCGCGGCGGCGTGGCCGGTTGTGGCCCGGGCGCAGCAGCCGCTACCGGGCTATCGGATACCTGTACGGCGGCTCATCTGCATCGAGCAGGCATCTTCTGGCAGCATTCCGCGAAGGTTTGAGCGATGCGGGCTACGTTGATGGGCGCAACGTGATCATTGAATTCCGCTGGGCGGATAACGACTTTGCTCGATTGCCAGAATTAGCGGCCGATCTTGTTCGTCTTCGTGTGGCCGTCATCGTGGCCCCAGGCGGCACGCCAGCCGGATTAGCGGCAAAAGCCGCGACATCAACCGTTCCAGTGATTTTCGGGGTAGGCAGTGACCCAGTTGAAGCCGGCTTGGTGGCCAGCCTGAATAGGCCTGGCGGCAACGTGACCGGGCTGACCTATATGCACGCGCAACTTGCGACAAAACAGCTAGGGCTCTTGCACGAGTTGCTACCGTCCGCGGAACGCTTTGCCGTGCTCGCAAATCCAAACAATCGAGCGATTGCAGAACCCCTGATCAAAGACTTGCGGGCGGCAGCCTCAGTTATTGGGCGGCAAATCGAGGTATTGTACGCCGGTGACAATCGCGAGATCGACCTGGCCTATGGCAGCTTGGTGCAAAAATCGGCGAACGCGCTCCTGATCAGTCCTGATCCGGTATTCGTGGATCATCGCGCGCAACTGGCAGCCCTCGGTCATCGCTACTCAGTGCCCACGATCTATCCCTTTCGCGAGGATGCCGAGGCAGGCGGTTTAATGAGCTACGGAGCGAGCAACACCGATCTTTTCCGCCAAGTTGCATTGTATGCTGCCCGCGTGCTGAAGGGAGAGAAGCCGGTGGAGATGCCCGTGCTGCGAGCGGCGAAATTTGAGTTCATCATAAATTTGAAGGCGGCCAGGGCGCTGGGTCTTGCGATGCCGCCCACGCTGCTTGCCCGCGCTGACGAGGTCATCGAATAGCGGGCTAACCCGGTGCGGTGCATAGACTATCTGTAGCGACCCTCGAACATGATTTGGCCCGTCAACAAATCGCGTCTCGCGCCGATTTCGATCTGACCGCCTCCAATTCGGAGAGAAAGCGATAGCTAATCAGATCGAAAGAGCGCACGGTCGAGCCATGCAAAACAATGGAGTCGGCCCGGAGCTGTTCGCAAAGGACATCCGGCTATGACCACGCGCTCACGGCGGGAAACGATCACATTCCTGCATCCCTTCCGGATCAAGGGCATCGATCGCCTGCTCCCTCCGGGGGCGTACGATGTCATCACGGACGAAGAGATGATAGAAGGATTGTCGTTCCCGTCGTTCCGACGGGTCGGCACCATGATCATGGTGCCGGGGGCCCCGCCGCGCAGCTCAACGGTGGAGATGATTTTCATCGGCGCGGTCGATTTGGCGGACGCTCAGCGCATTGATGCGAGCGCGCCGCGTGATTAACAATCCGCTTCAGCGGTCTTTGCTGATCTCGTCGGTCTCTATAGATATCGTTGAGCGAATTGTAAGCTCCGAATGGTCAGAAACTCCCACGCGTTCGATCGAAGATCAACGCCAACCAGAAAGCCACACACTCCATGCAAAATCTTTCGCCGCGTCACGTGAAGACAGAAGAGTCGCTCCGGCTTGGAGTAACAACCGGCTGGTACAGTACGAAAGTGAGCGGAACGTTCGTCTCTGGGCCGCATGATTCCGAGGCCGATTGCCTTCGCAAGATCGCCGAGATCGATCCACCGCCGGCAAAAAGTCGTTAAAGCCACGCCTGTTACGTAGCTATCGGAAGGCAAGCCAATGGCACTGACACGCGGCAGCTTCGGCGGTTACGAATTTGACCGAATGGTGGTGCTGTTTTCGATGATTGACGGTGAAAGGGAAATACCCTGCGCCGTCAGCACATCCGCCATGGACGAGTTGGAAAAGCCGGAGCGGACGAAGCCTGACCAGCGCGAAGCGCAGTTTATCCGGTTGCGCGATCAGATCGAAGCGCGTGCGGCTCACAAGTTTCACGCAAAGGAGTTCGAGGGCACTCCGCCTGGCATCATCTTGCGCAGCTTGGATTTTCGAAAGGGCGCATAGCAGGCACCGATTTAGATGCGGTGGCCGGCGCTCAATGAGCTGTGGGTCCAGTATCTGATCAGTACCGTCAGGTCGGCGTTACACCGGTACAATTGCAAAGGCGCTATTCCGGGGGGAGCAGCCACGGTTGCAGCCCACCAGGTTTTGAACTTGTCCTCAACTTGAAAACTGCGAAAGTGCTCAGCCTCACGTTGTCACCCAGGCTTCTGGCATGGGCTGACGAGGTGATCGAATGATTACGATGGTTCTGGGGTAAGAAACCGGCATGACCTTACGTCGAAGGACTCGGGCTATGTCTATGCGTCGACGTGACTTCATCGCTGGCCTGATCGGCGCGGCGGTGTCGCCGGTCACAACCCTCGCGCAACAGCCGGAGCGGATACGGCGTATCGGCTTTCTACGCGTCGGAGCACCGCCTGAGGCCTTCATCGCCGGGTTTCGCAAAGGGATGCGCGAACAGGGTTTGTTCGAGAGCCACCATTTTACGATCGAGTACAGCTTGGCTCAAAGTGCGGCGGAAATGCCGGATGCTGCAGCGAAGTTAGTTGGTCGCAACGTGGAGATTATTGTCGCCTCCGGAACGCCATCCGTCTTGCCGGCCAGGAACGCTGCCGGCGATATTCCGGTTGTCTTCGTGGCGACCCTAGATCCTGTCGCGACAGGGCTCGTCGGCAGCCTTGCGAGACCGGGCCGCAACGTTACGGGCATGATCAGCATCAGTGGCGACATCATCGCCAAGAGATTGCAGCTCGCAAAGGAGTTGATCCCCAATTTGAAAAGAATTGCGATCTTGGTGCGCGAGTCCAGTCCGACTACGGCTCAGTACCTGCAGGAGTCCCAGGCTGCCGCACGAAATTTGGCGATTGAGTTGCAGATCCTAGTGGAGAGTAACCCGAAAGATCTTGAGAGGTTATTCGCCGAGATGCACGGGTCTGGCGCTTTGGTTATAGCAGACGATGCTGAGTTTACGGCTCATCGCGGTCAGATTGCAGAGCTAGCGCTCAGCAGCCGTTTGCCGACCGTTTCTGGGCTAAGGGAAATGGTAGAGGCTGGTGGTCTCATGGCCAATGGAGCGAGTTTTGGCGAACTATATCGTCGAGCCGCCGGCCAAGTGACAAAGATCCTACGGGGGGCCAACCCCGCCACTGTTCCGGTGGAACAGCCGATCAAATTCGAACTCATTCTAAATCTCAAGAGCGCGAGAGCGCTTGGCCTCCAAATGCCGGCAAATTTGCTCGGCCAAGCCGACGAGGTGATTGAATGAAGCACTTTCCGGTGGGCACAAAGCGAAGGTGAGCGCCGCCTTCGTGGAGGTCAGCTGTTGGGGGTAGAACCGACGATAATGGCTATGTGGTTCAGGTCCGCTTTCGATCCGAAGAGGACATTGCACCGCATCATTGTCGGATACCGGTGGTACTCGCTGGACGGTCTGGAGCTGCTATAGTCTGGTGATTGGCGGAGCAGCGTGAGGTCATATGGGACGGCGCGAATTCATGGGGCTTTTCGCTAGCGCAGCGGCTACGTGGCCCCTAGCGGCGCACGGGCAGCAGTCTGCGACACCCGTAATCGGTTTTATGAATGCCGCTTCGCCCGAGGGTTACGCGCAGATGCTGTCTGCCTTTCTCAAAGGTCTCGGCGAAGCCAGCTATATCCAGGACCAGAACGTCAAAATGGAATATCGGTGGGGGCAGGGTCAAGTAAATCGCTTACCCGCACTAGCGGCCGAGCTGGTTGATCGCGAAGTGTCGGTGATTGCGGCGACCGGCACTGCGGCGGCACTTGCGGCAAAGGCGGCGACCGCGACGATTCCGATCGTGTTCGAAATGGGCGGCGACCCGGTCCAGCTTGGGCTAGTCGCTAGCCTTAACCGACCGGGCAGCAATGTGACGGGAATAGCCCAATTGGGGGTTGAGGTCGCGCCGAAGCGACTGCAATTGCTGCACGAACTGGTTCCGACTGCGACGCTCATGGCTCTTCTGGTCGATCCGACTGATCCAGCAATATCCGAAAAAACGACAGAAGGCGTGCAGGCAGCGGCTCGCAGTCTTGGGCTGGAGCTTCGGGTGCTAAATGTCAGCACCGAACGCGACCTCGACGCAGTTTTCGCAAACCTGAGCCAATTGCGAGCAGGTGGGCTGATGATTAGCGGTGGTCACTTCTTCAATAGCAGAAGTAAGCAACTGGCGGCGCGCGCGCGCCAACATACGCTGCCAACAATCTTGCCTTATCGCGATTTCGCGGATGCGGGCGGCCTGATTAGCTACGGCGCGAGCATTACGGATGCCTATCGCCTTGCCGGCATCTACACCGGCCGGGTTCTCAAGGGCGAGAAGCCCGCGGATCTACCGGTCCAGCAGGCTACCAAAGTGGAGATGGTCATCAATCTCGAGACGGCAAAGGCGCTCGGAATAACGGTGCCGTTGTCATTGATTGGTCGCGCCGACGAGGTGATTGAATAACGGCAAGGATGACCGTTGTTTGCGCAACCTGCTACTCACGCTGCGTGATGCCGGCTTACGCGCTCATAAGCCTCGCAAGAAATCGACCATCACTGCGTTGATGCAAGAAAGTGTATTGATCGATCGCCTCCGGCCGGTCCGACTGAACGGTGCGTTGGCAATTCACCTGATGGCGGGATTATTTCATCCGGGGCGCATCTCCGCCAGCGTCATCCGGCGCAAATTTCCGTTCGGCGCTGATGTCCGTGTCTGGCTGAACGCACGCGAGCGCAGCGAAGCAATCCATCTTCCCACCGCGAGATGCCGCGCCATGGATTGCTTCGCTACGCTCGCAATGACGAACTCCAATCGGCGAAATGGCGGCGGTCGTGGTCAGGTACCCGGCCTTGCGACCTCGGTTTCCTTGGACGTGATGAACTCAAGCAGCACCGGAATGCCTTCCTTCGTCTTTTCGATGCCGCGCCTGATCGCCGGAATAATATCTTCCGGTTTGGTCACGCGTTCACCGTAACCGCCGAAAGCGCGGGCCATGGCGGAATAGTCGCCTGAGATATCGGTCGAGCGATATTTCTCGGTCGAAATCGGCATCACCTTGAGCTCGATCGCCATGCTGAAGTTGTTCAACAGAACAGACATTATCGGAATGCGCTCCCGCACTGCCGTCTCGAAATCCATGCCGGTGAAGCCGATGGCAGCATCACCCCAGACGTTGATGCAAAGCTTGTCCGGCTTGGCGAGTTTGGCTCCCATCGCCAGTCCCAGCCCGTAACCGAGCTGGGTTGTCTTGCCCCATCCGATATAGGACAGCGGCTCGACAGCCTTCCAGAACGGTGAGAGCTGGTCGCGCGGGCTACCGGCATCGTGCGTGATGATTGTGTTGTTGATGTCCACGGTGTGCTGCAAATCCCAGAGCACGCGATAGGGATTGAGCGGAGCGTCGTTGCTGGTCAGCTTTGGCATCCATTTCGCCAACCACTCCTTGTGCGATGCGGCTATCTCGGCGGCGACTGCGCTGGCGTCGCGGTCCGATCTGACGGTTTTGCAAATCTGCTCGAGAAGAGAATCCAGCACCAAACCTGCATCACCGACCAGTCCGATCCTGGCCTCTACATCCTTGTTGAGGTGCGCCGGGTCCAGCGTAGAATGGATGATGGTCTTGCCCTTGGGCATGCCGATGCCGAACGATGTCTCTGTGAACGAGCAGCCGATTCCAAAAATCAGATCGGCCTCGGCAAGGAATTTCGGCACCGCGCGAGGCACCGCGAGCCCGCCTGAGCCGAGTGATAGCGGATGGGTCTCGGGGAAAGACGATTTGCCTCCGAGACTGGTGGTGACGGGAATGGCGAGCCGTTCCGCCAACCGTCTAAGCTGCGGCCAGGCTTGCGCGTAATGCACACCTTGCCCGGCATAGATCACCGGCCGCTTGGCCTCGATCAAAAGCGTAGCGGCTTCGCTGATATGCAGTGGGTCGGCGCCGTAGCGGGTACGCAGCACCGGGGTGTAGTTCAACGGCTCCGGCACTTCCTCATTCCACATGTCGGCGGGGATTTCGACGATCACCGGGCCGCCGCGACCGTTCTTCAGCTTCGTAAATGCGCGACGGAAGATGTTGCCGACCTCGCTTGCGATGTTGATCGGCTCTGCCGATTTCGCGAACGCGCGCATGGCCTGCGAAGAATTGAAGTTCGGGTCGATGTTCGCGAGCCTTCTCGCATACCCCATCGGCAGCACCAGAACAGGCACCGACTCGCCGTAGCACTGCGCGACGCCGCCCATGGCGTTTTCCGCGCCGGGCCCGTGCTGCATGCAGAAAGCGCCGATCGTGCGCCCCGAGGTCACCCGCGATATGGCGTCGGCCATATGCAGGCCTATGCGCTCCTGCCGGACCATCACCGGCCGGATGTCGGCGTTGGCCGCGTGTTCGATGAGATGATTGACCGGATAGCCGCAGAGAATTTCGATCCCCTCGCGCTTCATGATTTCCGCGATCGCGGTGCCGAGTTTCATGCCGATTCCTCCCCATCGAATTGGCCGATGTTGGGCTCGGCCGTTTGGCTAGTTGGAACAGGATTTGATCCCCCGGTAAAGCTTGCAAACCCGTTTGTCGGGGGAAGTCTGATATGCATCCTGACGAGTTGCTGCTGAAGTCCCGCCTGCATTGTTTCGGCCCGCGGGCCCGGTCGACATCACGCGCTGACCGTCTCCGGCGCCGGTGGTTTGCGTCCAAATTCCAGGGACCAGCTAACGCCATCGTGGGCGAATGGGTCTTTTTTCATTTAAACTTTAGGGAGGTTCGGAAATGTCGAGCCGCGCTTTAATGGATCGTTGAGCGCTTTCGTCAACAACCCGGCAACCAGTCACGTCTAAATTGGGCCCCTTACCGTCGGCCAGCGAAAATTAGCCTGCGTGAATTGGAGTTTTTAATGCGACAGCTGTTTTCAAGATTCCTGACCGATCAGTCAGGCGCGACAGCGATCGAATATTGCCTGATCGCGGTCGGGATCAGCATCGTCATCATCACCGCCGTCAACGGCCTTGGAAGCGTACTCGATACCAAATTTGCTGCGGTGAGTACGTCGTTGAAATAGCGGCTCGCTAGCCACCGTTCAGCGCTCGCATGACGCCGATGCGCGCGAACATCAGCCAGCCGCCGCCCATCTCTGCCGCGTTGAGCAAGTTTTCGACTGCGATCTGCCAGCAGTCCTGTTGTTGCACGTCCTTTGGCAGTTTCATGACGTAATCGGCTGCGTGTTGAAGCGTCTTGAGCTCGCGGCCGCCACGAAGCAGGATCGGCTCGTCGAAGGGCGTCGACCAGGGCATGTCAGGGCAGGGGTCGTGCCGAGGGTGAACTCACGTTTCCCTTCCCGCGCGAGGCTCCCTGAGCGGTTGCACTATCCGGCCTTCCGCGAGCGAGCGGGTGCGCGGCCCGGCTTCTCCGCCTTCTTCGCTTCTACTTTTGTCCGCTTGCCGCTGATGGGAAGCAGCATCTCTCGCTGGCCGGCGGCGGCTTTGCGCGACTTCTTGCCTTTGGCCTTGGCGGGAGGCGCAGACTTCTCCTCGGTGGCGAGGCTGCGCTTTAGTGCGTCCATGAGGTTAATGACGTTGCCGCCTGTTTTCGGAGCTGCCTTTGCGGGCAAGCGAATCCCGCTGCGCTTCTTTTCGATCAGGTCGAGCAGAGCCGTCTCGTAGTGGTCCTCGAAGCGTTCCGGCTCGAACGTGCCCGACTTCTTCTCGACAATATGCTTGGCGAGATCGAGCATATCCTTGGTCACTTTTACATCCTGTATGTCGTCGAAGTAGTCCTTCTCGCTTCGCACCTCGTAAGGGTACCGTAGCAACGTTCCCATCAGGCCATTCCCAAGCGGTTCCAATGCGATGATATGCTCCCGGTTTGTCAGCACGACACGCCCGATGGCAACCTTGTTCATGCTGCCGATGGTTTCGCGGATCACCGCGAAAGCGTCGTGGCCGACCTTGCCGTCGGGCACGAGATAGTAGGGGCGGATCAGGTAACGGCTGTCGATCTCTGTCTTGGGTACGAACTCATCGATCTCGATCGTATGCGTCGACTCCAGCGCGATGTCCTCGAGTTCGTCCTTGGACACTTCAATGTAGGTGTCGGTATCGACCTTGTAGCCCTTCACGATATCTTCAGAGGCGACTTCCTCGCCGGTATCGGCATCCACCTTGGCGTATTTGATGCGATGACCGGTCTTCTTGTTGATCTGGTTGAAGCTGACCTTTTCGGTATCCGACGTGGCCGGATACAGGGCAACCGGACAGGTCACGAGCGAAAGGCGCAGGAAGCCTTTCCAGTTGGCGCGGGGGGCCATGGGATACTCCGAAACGCAACAGACACCAGTAGATATCACCTGAAAACCGGGTTTGAAAGCGAGCGGACGATGAATCTGCTGTTCAAGTTAATGCTGCGACCGTTAATGCTGCCACGGGCCGGGTCGGCGAGAGAACGCAGGGTGCTCCTTGCTTTCTATTGAAGCGGCGGCCTGGGTCAGCGTCCGGCGGAACATCGCCCGGGGTCAGACGTTGGTAGCGAGCCGCACCTAGAGGGCAGGGGTTTGCGCGACGTTCAAGGAAGCGAGGCCCCATGGCATCGAGAGAGCAGCGCCCCATCGTAGAGACCCCCACTGAAGCACGTCAGGCCGAACCTGGGCCTTCGGTGCTCGCGCTCCTCACTGTCTCGCTCGGACTTGCTGTACTAATTCTTGGAGTGGTCTGGTTCGTCTTCTTCCGGACCTAGTCCTGTAATTCAGCGCCTGCGAGAAGCGCAGCTTGGCGATGCGGCAGACCCATGAGCGTGACCTACGTCATTGCGGACATTCACGGCCGCTGCGATCTGCTCAATGATGCTTTGGCCGCGATCGGCGCGCGTTCGCCAGGCCTCATCGTCACCATCGGCGATTACGTCAACAAGGGGCCGGACAGCAAATCCGTCATTGACCGGCTCCTGCGAGGCGTCGCCCCCGGCTGGAGCATGGTGACGCTGAAGGGGAACCACGATGCGATGATGGTAGAGGCGTTGCGCTACCCTGCGAAAATGACAGCGTGGATCGAGAAGGGCGGTGACGCGACGCTTGCGTCCTATGGTGACAGCCCTGCCGCAGTGCCCGAATCTCACGTCGCATGGCTCGATGGACTGCCGTTGACGCATGTTGACCGGCATCGCCTGTATGTTCACGCCGGCGTGGATCCCGAAATCCCGCTGGAGCGGCAAGACGAGAACACCCTCCTCAACAAGCGTTATCCAAAGGGTTTTCCGCACGGGTTTGCCACCCTTCACGTTGTGCATGGCCACGATAGCTGCCCGGACGGACCGCTCCTGTATGAAGGCCGGACCAATTTGGACACGCTTGCGTGGAGGATCGGGCGCTTGATGGTCGGGATTTTCGATGACGAGACCCCGGGCGGACCTGTCGACTTTATCGTGGTCACCGGACCCCCGGCATAGACGAGCGGTCCCTAAGCCGTTTGGGGCCTAGGATTCGGCGTGCTAGGGGATTGCACCGGCGCCTCGGCCCTGTGACGGAGCCCCAAAAGTCTTTATGAAGAAAAAGTAACATGAGCAGGGGTTCCCTTGTTCATAGGCCATTCACGCCGTCGAAGCTCAATTGACGCGGATGCCTGAAGTTCACATGGGGAGGTTGGGGTGCGACTGCTGGTTGTTGAAGACGATCCGGATCTGAATCGTCAGTTGACGACGGCGCTGAGCGACGCAGGCTACGTGGTCGACCGCGCATTCGATGGCGAGGAAGGCCATTTTCTGGGCGACAGCGAGCCTTACGACGCGGTCGTCTTGGACATCGGCTTGCCGAAGATGGATGGGATTTCAGTGCTTGAGGCTTGGCGCCGTAACGGGCGCACGATGCCGGTGCTGATCCTCACCGCGCGCGATCGCTGGAGCGACAAGGTGCAAGGTTTCGACGCCGGGGCGGACGACTATGTCGCCAAGCCGTTTCATCTCGAGGAAATCCTGGCGCGGATGCGCGCGCTGTTGCGCCGCTCGACCGGGCATGCCCAGTCTGAGCTGACTTGCGGTCCGGTATCGCTGGACACCCGCACCGGACGGGTCAGCGTCTCCGGCAATCCGATCAAGATGACCTCGCACGAATACCGCCTGCTTGCCTACCTCATGCATCATACCGGCCGCGTGGTATCCCGCACCGAACTGGTCGAGCATCTCTATGACCAGGATTTCGACCGGGACTCCAACACCATCGAAGTGTTCGTTGGCCGCATTCGCAAGAAGCTGGATGTGGACATCATTCAAACCGTTCGCGGCCTCGGCTATCTGCTCACGCCGCCGACTCCCGGCAGCACATCCGGTTGATTTGCTAGTACTCTTGCACTTTTGCGCGATCATGATCTTGTCCGCTGATCGGCATTCGTTGCCGGCAATGTCTGCCTGGGGACATGCATTCAGGGTCACGGTTTGATGCGCGCCAGTTCGCTTGCCACCAGGTTGTTTCTGTCGGCGACCGCCTGGGTGGTCGTGATCCTCGTCATCACCGGAATCGTGTTGTCATCGGTGTACCGCTCCGCTACGGAGCGCGCGTTCGACCGCAGGCTTAACCTTTACCTTCGAACGCTGATCGCGGAAGTCGCTACTCCCGACGAGCCGCCCGACCATCAATTCCAGTCATTGGGCGAGCCGCTTTTCGAGCTGCCGTTGTCGGGGTGGTACTGGCAGATCGCCCGAAACGACTCCGAAAAGCAGGAACTGCGCGCTTCGCGTTCGCTTTGGGACAAGAAGCTGCCGAAGCTGGAAGAGCGCGGTGCTCCCTTGACCGCCGCCGGCATCCGTCTGGGCTATGTCGACGGGCCCGAAGGACAGAGCTTGCGGATCGTGGAGCGGCCTGTCGATCTCGGGGCCGACGGCAAATTCCTGGTCAGCGTGGCCGGCGACGCCACCGAGATTTTCGACGAAACCCGCACCTTCGATTATTATCTTGGAGGTACTTTCGCCGCGCTCTCGATCGTACTGGTACTGACGACGATCTTCCAGGTTCGGTTCGGGCTGGCGCCGCTGAAACGTATTTCGGATTCGATTGCCGACATTCGCTCCGGTCGGGCCGAGCGGCTGGAAGGCGAATTCCCGGTCGAGATCGCACCGCTCGCGCGCGAAACCAATGCGCTCATCGATGCCAACCGTGAAATCGTCGAGCGAGCCCGCACTCATGTCGGCAACCTCGCGCACGCGATCAAGACGCCGTTGTCCGTCATACTGAACGAGGCTTCGTCGCACGCACCGGACGCGTTCGCGGCAAAAGTGCTGGAGCAGGCCGACGTGATGCGCGACCAGGTCGCGCATCATTTGGAGCGCGCCCGCATCGCGGCGCGGCTCACCATCGTCGGAACGGTCACCGAAGTCGCCCCTGCGATCGAGGCGCTGCGCCGCACCATGGAAAAGATCTACCGCGACCGCGGCATAGCGATTAGGGCCGTCGCCGACCCGCACGCGAAATTTCGTGGCGAGCGGCAGGACCTTGAAGAGATGGCCGGGAATCTCGTCGACAACGCTTGCAAATGGGCCACCTCGCAGGTGTTCATCGAGGTTCTGCAGGAGCAGCCCAACGAGGCCGGCGCCGGCCCGATGCTGCGGATCATTGTCGACGATGACGGCCGCGGACTTTCGGCGGCGGAGCGCGCCCAGGTCTCGCGCCGTGGTCAGCGTCTGGACGAGTCCAAGCCTGGTTCCGGGCTGGGGCTGTCCATTGTCGTCGATCTCGCCGCGCTGTATGGCGGCAGCCTCACGCTCGGGAATGCACCTATTGGTGGATTGCGGGCGGAACTGGTGCTGCCCGCAGTGTGAGTTGGCCGACATCTCGCCCGATCAGTTTTCTGAGGGGGAATGCGTGGCATCTTTCACCCGCCGCCGGTCGCGAAGTGCTAGGCTCAGGTAGTGCAAGGCGTCTTCTCCGGGAGCCCACATGCAACGGCGCGCGTTCATGACGCTTCTCGGCGGCGCGGCGGTGGCTTGGCCGTTGACGGCACGCGCTCAGCAGGCGGAACGCGGGCGGCGCGTAGGTGTGCTTTTTTCCCTTACGGAAGACGATCCGGAATCGGTGGTACGGCGTGCGGCCTTCGAGCAAGCGCTCAAGGAATTGGGTTGGACCAGCGGCCGCAACGTTCGGATCGATTATCGTTGGGCCGGAAGCGATCTCGGCCTGATCCCTAAATTCGTCGCGGAATTGGTCGCCTCGGCGCCGGATGTCATCGTGACGTCAGGTAGCATCGTCGTCGGTCCGATGGTACGGGCGACCCGCAACATTCCAATCGTATTCCTGCAAGTTATTGACCCGGTTGGCTCAGGCTTGATCGAAAGCATGGCGCAGCCCGGCGGTAACGTCACCGGCTTTACGCAATTCGAATACAGTCTCGCCGGAAAATGGCTGGAGTTGCTCAAGGAGATAGCTCCAAATTTGTCTCGGGTGGCGGTCCTGAGGGATGCCACGCGCGGCCCCGGCATTGGCCAATTCGCTGTCATCCAGGCCACGGCGGCGCCACATCGCGTGGAATTGAGCCCAATCAATGCCGGCGATCCGGACGAGATGGAGCGCGGGATCGCAGCATTTGCACGCTCCCCGAATGCCGGACTGATTGTGACGGTCGGCGCGACTGCAGTTCGTCGCGATTTAATCATCGCTGCCGCAGCCAAGCATCGGTTGCCGGCCGTTTACCCTTATCGCTACTTCGTCAGCGATGGCGGTCTGATCTCGTATGGGCCCGATACGATCGAGCCATACTTGCGCGCCGCGGGCTATGTCGATCGCATCTTCAAAGGCGAGAAGCCTGCCAATCTGCCCGCGCAGGCGCCGACAGAGTATCGACTGGCGGTTAACCTCAAGACCGCAACGGCGCTCGGATTATCCGTTTCACCATCGCTGCTCGCCCGCGCCGACGAAGTGATCGAGTAAGCGGTTAAATTGTTGCTGGACGTGGCACCCGGCCAGGAGTTCGCGCAAACGCGCTGGCTGAGCCCAACCGGGATGCTTGTCGCGCCGAGGCCGAAGCGTGGTCCGCGCGGTCAGGCTGCTCTTAATGCGCTCGGGTAAGTCAACTTCGCAATTTCCTTAATGTTATCAGGTGGGCCATTTGGGCGAGTTAGGCGATGTCTAAGCTGCTGATTCGACGTATTTTTTCGATAACTACTTCTTAACGCCGCAGCTTCTAAAATCACGACCGGACGGTTTTGCCGTCCTACGACACCATCCGTACCGGGCGCATGAGCCAAACATCCATCGAGCGGCTGAGGAATTATCTCGCGCAGCTTCC
>JBJMTO010000084.1:0-23365 GCA_045811665.1 Bradyrhizobium sp. | reverse complement strand
GCGTCCTCGAGCTCGGCCGTCATCTTCTCGGGGTTGGTGACGAAGTAGGGGCTGAGATAGCCGCGGTCGAACTTCATGCCCTCGACGATGTCCACCTCGGTGTCGAGCGACTTGTTCTCCTCGACGGTGATGACGCCCTCGTTGCCGACCTTCTGCATCGCCTGCGCGATCATCTTGCCGATGGCGGCATCGCCGTTGGCCGAGATGGTGCCGACCTGGGCGACCTCGGAGGAGGCGGCGACCGGCTTGGCGCGCTTTTCGATGTCCTTGATGACGGCCGCGACCGCGATGTCGATGCCGCGCTTGAGGTCCATCGGGTTCATGCCGGCGGCAACCGACTTGGCGCCTTCGCGCACGATGGACTGGGCCAGCACGGTCGCGGTGGTGGTGCCGTCGCCGGCGAGGTCGTTGGTCTTGGAGGCGACCTCACGCACCATCTGGGCGCCCATGTTCTCGAACTTGTCCTCGAGCTCGATCTCCTTGGCGACGGTGACGCCGTCCTTGGTGATGCGGGGAGCGCCGAACGACTTGTCGAGCACGACGTTGCGGCCCTTGGGGCCGAGCGTCACCTTGACCGCATTGTTGAGGATTTCGACGCCGCGCAGCATCCGATCGCGGGCATCTACGCCGAATTTGACTTCTTTAGCTGACATATTTTGCTTCCTTGAAATCTATGTTGGGGGAAAAGGCGCTTAAGCGGCCTTCTTCTTCGCGGCGGGGACGTCGGTGAGAACGCCCATGATGTCGCTCTCCTTCATGATCAGGAGCTCTTCGTTGTCGATCTTGACTTCGGTGCCCGACCATTTGCCGAACAGCACGCGATCGCCAACCTTCAGGTCGATTGGAATCAGCTTGCCGGCTTCGTCACGGCCGCCCGGGCCGACCGCGGTGATTTCACCCTGCGAGGGCTTTTCCTTCGCGGTGTCCGGAATGATGATGCCGCCAGCTGTCTTCTCTTCGGCGTCGATGCGCTTGACCACGACGCGGTCGTGAAGCGGACGGAATTTCATGGAATCCTCCTAAATACCTTTTATGTGTTGGATGTTGTTGGATGTTCATCTGGCAGTCGCCGCAAGCGAGTGCTAGTTGCGGGCTTGGCATAGACTGGTCTGGGGCTGTTGACAAGGCGCTTGTGCCAAGATTGCTGCATAGGGGTCGCGAACGTGCCTACGCAACCTCAGTCAGAAGTTCGAGCGGCGCCTCGCCCCTGTTCGTCGAGTGATCCCGGTCTACGGTCTCCCGGTTTACGATCTTCGGCACTTGGCCTGTCGATCGCTCCACACTTTTGAGACTGCAATCGCCTGCTTCAGATCAACGCAGGGAATGGCCTCAATCAAAAATCGGTCTGGGTTTCCGGATGCGATTACAACCTGCAACTCACGAGTACCCTTAATGATGTGCAGCCTAACCCCGCTGGGTGAGGCGACATCAGAATAGACACCGAATGCGAGGATTGCGGAATCGAGCACGCGTTTTACATAGTCTGCGGCCTTGCCAACCGTCATACCACGCATTGCCTCCCGATGCTTGTCTGCAAGTTCGGCCATTTCGCGCTCGAAGTCCACTGTCATATCCGGTGCTGCTGCTCTGAACGAGAAACAGGCAAGCGCTGCTACACGCAGGCGCTTGGGTCTCTACCGCATCATAGCGCGGCTGGGGCCGTCGTCGCGCCCGGTCACGGCGTCTATTTCCCGTGTCTCTCGCTTGACCCTGTTTGAGGCGCACGCCACCAGGACTCCACCGTTCTCATCTAGGCGACTTCGAGCCCCCTGCTGCAATCTTAACCGAGATTCCTCGAGAGGTTCGGTCCAAAACCACTCCCAAGCATTTACTGAGGGAAAAGAGAACTCAGCTAGCCCCAAAACGCCCCTCTAACTCGCTCTAGCATTTTGCACTGGCAGGCTGCAGAATGATGGGCGAGTTAGGGTGGAAGTGCCATGACAGCACTGTCTGCAGGTACATTGCCGCGCGGATCGGGGCTTCCGCTTACCGCCACCCTGGGCGCTTTAGGTGTGGTCTACGGCGATATCGGGACTAGCCCGCTTTATGCATTCAAGGAAGCGGTCAAGGCGGCGGCCCATGACGGCGCGCTCTCGAACGAGGCGATCTTCGGGATCGTCTCGCTGATCTTATGGGCGCTGATCCTTATCATTTCCTTGAAGTATGCCCTCCTTATATTGCGCGCCGACAACCGCGGCGAAGGCGGCATCGTGGCGCTGCTCGCGTTGTTGTCGGCGAGGAATGCGCAGCCCGGGACCTGGCGCGCGAAGCTGCTGATTGTCGGTCTGGTTGGCGCGGCCTTGCTTTACGGGGACGGAGCCATAACCCCGGCGATCTCTGTATTAAGCGCCGTCGAAGGGCTGAAAGTCGACGCACCGTCGCTGTCTTCGTTCGTGGTGCCGCTGACGGTTATGATCCTAATTGGCTTGTTTGCGATTCAGAGCAGGGGCGCTGGCTTCATCGGCAATATCTTCGGGCCAATCATGCTTGCGTGGTTTTTGGTGATCGGCGGGCTCGGTGTTCACGGCATCGTAAAATCGCCAGGCGTGCTCGCCGCGGTAAGCCCGCTCTATGCCGTTGAGTTTCTCATCCAGCAGAACTTCCATGTCAGCTTTGCAATCATTGGCGCTGCCTTTCTAGCAGTGACGGGTGGCGAAGCGATGTATGCCGACATGGGGCACTTCGGACGAGTCCCGATCCGGCTCGCGTGGTTCGGGATCGCCCTGCCCGCGCTGGTACTAAACTACTTTGGACAGGCGGCACTCCTGATCACCGAGCCGAGCGCAATCGAGCATCCGTTTTATCAACTCGCGCCGGATTGGCTGCACTACCCGCTGGTCGCATTCGCGACCCTTGCCGCTGTGATCGCCTCGCAGGCGATTATCTCCGGCGCGTTTTCGTTGACGCAGCAAGCCGTTCAGCTTGGATTTCTGCCGCGCATGCATATTGCTCACACCGCCAGCCATGAGATCGGTCAGATATACGTCCCACTGGTCAACTGGATGTTAGCGGCAGCTACACTTGGCGCCGTCATTGGTTTCGGCACGTCGGACGCGCTTGCTGGCGCCTACGGAATCGCGGTGTCGCTTCTGATGGCGATCACAACCCTGCTCGCCGCACTGGTTGCGATCAAGTGGGGTTATCCGCCTATTATTGTGATCGCCGTCAATGGCTTCTTCTTCATGATTGACTGCATCTTCTTCGCCGCCAATCTTGCCAAACTATTCGAAGGTGGCTGGTTTCCGCTGGTGCTCGCAGCTTCAGTAGCGTTCCTGATGCTGACGTGGCGCAGTGGTGTCAGGCTTGTGGAGCGGGCCCGAGGCAAGCTGCGTCAACCTGAAGAAGATCTGATCGAGACTGCCCTCAGCAGGTGCCGCGCCCGCCTTCCTGGCACCGCAGTTTTTTTGGCATCCATGCCTAACGGAGTGCCGCTGGCACTGACGCAATTCGTCAAGCACAATCATGTTTTGCACCAGCGTGTGCTACTGGTCACCGTTGTAATCGAAGAGGCGCCTCGCATTGCAGATGAAGATAGAGTGAAGGTCACGGAGGTAGTCGAAGGCATTACGCGAATCCTCCTGCGCTTCGGCTTCATGCAGTACCCAACAATAGCCGAAGGCCTCACATTGGCTTGCAGTCAGGGCAAGCTGACCGGCATCGAGCTTGCCGAAGTGACCTATTACATCGGCCGTGAAACCATCATCCCCAGCGAGGACGTGCCCGGGATGTGGTTGTGGCGCGAGACGCTGTTTGCATTTTTGCAGCGCAATGCGGAGCGCACCGCTGCGTTTTTCGGAGTGCCCACTGGCCAGGTCGTTGAGTTCGGCACCGAGATTGAGATTTAGACCTAAGCGGTTCCACAGCTCGCCCGACTGGTGCGCGAACTTTCCGATCCGCTCTTGCGGCGCACTCGGACACCAGCCGCGAAGCTCAAAACCCGAGTATTTGCCGGCTGGCCCTGTTTGCGGAGTTTTCCTTTTTAGGCTTTTCAAAGCCGCAAACCGGGACCTCCATGTCCATGGGATCGCCCGAGCCGATCAAGACCCCGGACAAACCGGAGACCCGCCACGGTGAGCGGGGCCCGGTTGCGCCATTCACAGGAAAGTAGGGTTCGACGGAGCGTAGCCGCTACTGAGCTTCCACGACATAACGGCGGAATGTCGCGTACTTCTCGCCGATCTTGAGTGCATCCTGATAGGGCTGACCCTTGTACCAGCTGTTCATAGCTTCCATGCTGTCCCAAAGTTGTATCGTGACACGCTTCGGCGGCGTGCCCGAAAGGGCGGTCACTGGCTTTGCTCCTGCTCCCGCAATTCCTCCTATGACCACAAACTTACCTCCCGCCGACTTGATTGTGGCCTGAGCTAGCGGTGCAAACTCTTTTCCGTAAGCATCTGGGTTGCTCACATCTATTTCGGAGACCAAATAGACGGGCGATTTTGCTTGAGCCTGAAGGGTCTCGATTGCCGCGCCACCAAGAAATCCGCCCGCGACCATAGACAGAGCTACCGTGTAGATTGTCTTCATCGTCAACCTCCCTGGAGTTGTGCAGCGGGAGCTTAGGTCGCAAACTTCCGTTTGGGAAACTTATTCGAAGGAAGGTACACCGTATCGACGGCTTGACCGGCTGCCACCGCCTGTCCTGAGGGGTTTGGATGCTGTGCGAGGAAGCAGTTTCGCCGCGGCGGTTCTAGGGGTCTTTGCAGCACGCTGGTTAACTGTGCGAGCACCAGCTTGCACTGTAACTACGGAAAACCCGCGCCCAGCTCCGCGCAGCGCACACGCTGAAATGCAGGATGACAACTGAATACCATCGACCCTTGCTGCTATGGACTCCGGCGTCGCTTCCCTTGGCAGCCGACCGGCGGGCGGAACCTGTGGACAACGTCTTTTGCGGCAAGCACCGAACCGACGAGCCCCGTCGATTCCAGCCACCCTCTCGCACTTGCCCGGTATTTGCTCGGTGGCGGGGCCTTTGTGAGTTTTCAGATTACGGTGTTGAAGGTGTTGGCAGGACATCCTGGAGGACGCCTCCCGGTTGCCGACCTAACTCGCTGTGTCAGCATTTTGATCTCAAGTGGGTCAGATTGGACGAACCGGACCATGCGGCTGGTTGCTCGGGCACCCGGGCTCGACATCTTTAGCCAGGCATTGGTTTTGCGGGATAGTGCGGGTTGGCAGATCACGGAAGCCGGCCGGGCTTTTCTGGTCGCGATCGAAGCACCTTTTTCGGAACAGGCATCTCCACCGGTTCTCACTCCAATGCGGACGCTCCCGACGCGGATGCCAAATCTATATTTGCGACTAAAAAGACGTCGACCCCGTCCGCGGCGCGCCGGCGGCCGATTAAGGAACTTCACAGCTGCATGCTGACAGTGCCAAATGGCTGCCCTGGCCCAGTCCACACTGGAATGAGGGGCAGCTTGGCAATTACCCGCGTCGTTGCATCGCCAACCATTGCTGCGCGACGAGCGGAAGGTGGACTTTTGCACGTCTGCCAGATTTCGTTGGATGGACGAGAATAAACGCAGCTGGTCAGAGCTCGCCCTAATTGCCATTTGGCCGGCGCGGGAGGATGCTGTCGGTTCCGGGCACAATCGGAGAGCAGCATGAGCAAGGCAGGTCTCGATAACCGCCACCGCAACAAGGATGGCGAAATCAGCACCAAACATGGAAACACCCTCATCCGGACCTTGCGGAAGGTTTACGGGCAGAGCTTCGCCGCCGGCTACCCCGAAACGGACAAGCTGAGCGAAGTCTTGCTGAAGCTGAACGAGACCTCATTGAGCCAGCTTCGCCGCGATCATGAGACCGGCCATTTGGATCGCAAGATCGTCCACGCCTCAAAATAGCACCGCCAAGCGATCGCAAAGCTGCTGATTTCCGTCGGCGCGCGTTTTGTGAATCCGGCAGCAACCAGGTTGTCACAAGGTTCAAGAGATCGCTATGAATCGAGCGACGGGTGGCCGTGCTGCAAATCACTGGTCCTTGGGTGTGTTGTCAGCGGGCCCCGCTGACGCTCACACTGCGGCTCGCGCCGCACTCCAGGTGCAAAGGCCTTTTACGCCGGGACTATGATCTGGCGACACATGAGCGCAGTTGCGTAAAGCGCTGGACCCAAGGTCGCACTAGTTCTTTGCATCCAGGCGTCTCGAACCTGAAACCAGATCCGATAGCCAAGGCATGGAAGCCTGCGCACCGCGGCCGGTGACGCTGTGGGCTGCCGCACGTTGCGCAAACATGATTGCCGCGTCGACATCCGAGGTTCTGCACCACTCCGCGGCAAAGGCGCCGACGAAGGTATCACCGGCACCGGTGGTATCGACAGCATGAACCATGGGCGCCGGGAAGACGCGTGCTCCCTCTGCCGTGGCTCGCAGCACGCCTTCCCGCCCCAAGGTGACAATCACCGTCTCAACTCCCCGAGTGAGCAATGATTTCGCGGCGGCTTCAAGCTCTGCGACCGTCTCGGTTCGCAATCCGGTTAGATCCGCGAGTTCATGGCGATTGGGCACCAAGAACCTGATGCCCTTCAGCATTGCTTCGGTTACCGGCCGTGCCGGCGCCGGGTTAAGCAGAATCGGAACCCCGCACCTCTTCGCAATCTCGATTACGCGCTCAATGGTCGACAAAGGAGACTCGAACTGGCAGACGACGATCGAAGCCTCGGCAATCTCATTGGCTGCTGCATCGATATCCGCCGGCAACAGCAAATCGTTGGCTCCCGCAGCGATCGCGATGCTGTTCTCGCCAGAGGCTTCGCTTAGCACCAGTGCTACGCCGGTAGAACCCGGTTTAACCTGGAGGTAGCTCGTATCAACGCCGCTATCGAGCAATGCTGCCTTTAGACTTTTACCGAAGTCATCCTCGCCAACGCTGCCGACAAAACTGACATCGCCGCCCAGTCGTGCCGCCGCTGTTGCTTGATTTGCGCCTTTTCCGCCCGGCGCCACCATGAAATCTCGCCCCCGCACCGTCTCGCCGGGTTTCGGGAGCGCGGCCACCGCGATCATCAAATCCGCATTTGCGCTGCCGACGACTATAATCTTGCGCATGGGCGCTATCCAATTTTTATAGCGGATTAGTTTGGATTAGCTCGTCACCGCCGTGAGGTATAGGGCCCCGCCCTCACTCCGCCACCGGGCTCGCATCGCGCAACTTCTGGGCATAGACATTGATGATGAGGGCGATCAGCAGAATGAGGCCGCGGATCAGAATCTTCAGGAAACTGTCGATATTGATGTGGTCGAGACCGTTGTTGAGCACCCCCAGCACCAGTAGACCAATAATGGTGTTGCCGATGCCTCCCCGCCCGCCGAACAGGCTGGTGCCGCCGACCACCACCGCGGCAATGGCGTCGAGCAGGAACGTGTCGAATTGGTTCTGCTGCGCACTACCGAAATAGGCGACCCCTAGCATACCGGCAAAACCACTGAGCATGGCCGAGATGACCAGCACCGCCCCAATCACGAACTTGACGTTGACGCCCGAATATTCGGCAGCGTCGCGATTGCCGCCGGTCATGTACACATAACGGCCAAATCGCGTGTAGGTGAGAACCACGTGGGCGATCAGCAGCACCAGCACGGCAACCACGATGAGCCAGCGTAGGCCGAAATATCTGCCGGAGCCGAGCACCTGGATGATCTCAGGAAACTTGTAGGCGATCTGCCCGCGGACCAGCATCGCGGAAATCCCCGCCGCGATCTGCATCATGGCCAACGTCATGATGAAGGACGGAATGCCAATCCGCGTGACGCCGAAAGCCGTGACCAGGCCAAGCACGCCGCATGCCATCAGTGCCATGATCACCGCGATGAATCCCGGCATCGGAACGTTCTGAATGTTGGCGTAGGCTGGCTGAAGCGTGAAGAACGCCATCACAATGCCGATCGCGTTGGCCACGGCAGCAACCGAGAGGTCGATCTCGCCGGTAAGAATGACGAAGGTAAGGCCTACGGCGATGATGGAGGTCAGTGAAACCTGAGCGAGAATGTTTGCAAAGTTGCCGAGCGTCATGAACGACGGGCTGGCCATCGAGAAGAACACGAACAGTGCAATTAGCGTGATCAAGGGCGCGATGTTGCGCAACTGGTTGCGCAGGAAATGGGCCGGATCGAACCGATGGACCCGGCGCTTTACAATCTCAGTCATGTCCGCTTTTCTTGTCCACGATGCATCTGTTCGCTACCGCAGCCGTCTTCGCCAGCACCGGTCTCCACTTGTCTACCAACCACCATTCTGTTTCTCACGCGGCCGCCAACAAATCCGCTTTTTCCACGCGTCCCTCTTCAAGCGCCTTCACCACGCGCCCGCGTTTCATCACCAGCACGCGGTCGGCCAGCGTCAGGATCGTTTCGGGCTCGGTCGACAGCACGATGACGGCGACGCTTTGGTCGCGCAACGCCTTGAGGATGCGGATCACATCCTCCTTGGCGCCGACATCCATCCCGCGCGTCGGCTCCGAGAGAATAAGCACCTTGGGTTTATGGGTGAGCCATTTCGCCAGCGCCACCTTCTGCTGATTGCCGCCCGAAAGTTGGCCCACCTGGATTTCGGCGTTGCCGGGTCGAATCTGCAAATCGGCAATGTGCGCCTTGGCGATATCGCGTTCGGCCTGCGGCTTGAGCCAAAGCTTGTTGATCCGCTGCAGGATCGATATCGAGATGTTCTTGTAAATCGGTTCAGTAGGGAAAAGCATCATTCGCCGGTTCTCGGGCACGTAGGCGATACCCGCTTCACGGGCCGCAACTGTAGAGCTGAGACGGAGTAGATTGCCCTCGAGCCTGACCGTGCCGCCATCCAGCGGAAGTTTGCCAAACAGGCAGCGCGCCAGCTCGATCTGGCCACAGCCCATGAAGCCGTAGATACCGAGGATTTCGCCGGCGCGCGCATCGAACGTCAAATCCTTGAGCGCACTACCCTGGTTCAGTTCCTGAACCGATAGCACCACCGGCATGGATGGGCTGCCCGATAGCTCGGTGCTCTCGCCCGCCGAAAGTTCCTTTGCCCCACGGCCGATCATCTGCGAGATCAGCTGATCCTTGCTGGTCGCCGCAGCATCGACCATCGCCACCTTGCGACCATTGCGGAGGATGGTGACACGGTCGGAGATGGCGAGCACGTCTTCAAGAAAATGCGAGATGAAGATCAGGCTGCGGCCTTCGTTGCGAAGCTGGCGCAGGATGTTGAACAGCCGGTCGACTTCCGGGGGCGACAGCGCAGAGGTCGGCTCATCCAGAATGATGATGCGGGCACCAGAAAACAAGACGCGACTGAGCTCGATCAGCTGCTGGATACCGACCGGGAGCGAGCCCATGCGCGCGCGCGGATCGATGTCGAGGCCGAGGCTGCCAATTTGCCGGCGCGCCGCTTTCGCCATGCCCGCCCAGTCGACAAGTCCACCCACGCCGGTCGGCTGCGTGCCGAGAAAGACGTTTTCCGCAACCGTCAGATCAGGGACGATCGACAACTCCTGGTGCACCATGCCGATGCCGGCGGCGAGCGAGTCGTGCGGGTTTCGAAACCGCAGCTGCCGGCCCTCGAGCAGCATCTGCCCCTCAAAATCGTGGTGCATGCCGGCGATGATCTTCATCAAGGTCGACTTGCCAGCCCCGTTCTCGCCGACCAGGCCATGAATCTCGCCATGTGCCACGGTGAAATCCACATCGCGTAAAGCGGCGACGCCGCCAAAGCCTTTGGAAACGTTTTTCAGTTCCAACAGTGCCGGGGCGCTGCCTGGGCGAGCGATTTCAGGCGGACTCATTGCGTGGACATTCTCGTTTCGGTCCGCAGCCGTTCTTAGACAGGGCGAGAAGCACAATGGGCGGGGCCGACGGGTCCCGCCCTACTCAGTCCAATGCTAGATCAGGAAATGTCGCTCCATCCAGGCGATCCCAGGGGCCGTCTCCTTGGTGATGACCGGACCGTCAGTGACAATATTCTTGGGGATCCCCTTGCCGGTTTTTTCACCGCTGACGACCGCGGCCACGCCCGCCGCAACAGCCCAGCCGTGAATACGGCAGGACGGGTTGCGCACCGTCGCCAGCATGCGGCCATCCATCACCGCTTCCAGTGCTGGGGGCATAGCATCGACGCCACCGATGATGATGCCGGTTTTGCCGCGCGCCTTCATGACATTGGCCGCAGCCAGCGCCATGTCGTCGTTGTGGAAGAAGGCGGCCTTGACGTCGGGATACTTGGTCAGATGGGTATCCCAGATACGCGCGACCTTGGTTACGTCCCAGTCGGCGGGATCGGTGTTCAGCACCTGGATCTTTGGATAGTTTTTCATGATCTTCTCAAAACCCTTGGCGCGGCCCTGGGCCCCCGAATGCCCGAGCGCACCCTGGGTCATGATGATCGTCCCCTCGCCACCCATCGCATCGGCGATTTGCTGGGTCACGGAGGCGCCCATGAAGATATTGTCCGGCGCCAGCATCGTATGCACGTTGATGGTTTCGAGCGGCGCGATGAGCGTGTCGAGGTCGATGACCGGAATGCCGGCGTCGATGATCTTGTTGACGGGATCCACCAGGGTGCCGATACCAAAAGCCTGGATGGCGACGAAATCCCATTTCTGCGAGGCCATGTTGTCGATGGCGGCGCGCTGCTTGACGGCGTCGAGCTGGCCGTCGAACCAGGTGACCTCAACATTCATCAGCTTGCCCCAGGCCTCGGCCGCCTGTTTGCCCTGGGCGCACCAGGTGGCCTGCAGGCCGGCGTTGGAGAACGCGGCCTTGAGTGGTTTTTCCGACTTCAGCAGTTCGTCGGCCATTGCCGGGTCGAAACCTGCGGTGGCCATGTAAGCGCCGGCCATGCCGAGCAAGCTGGTGCTGAGCAAAAAGTCCCGGCGATTTTGTTCGATTTTGTTCTTGGCTTCAGACATTTGCGCTCCTTGGCGTTTGCAACACGAGCGGTTTAGCTTTCGGGCTGTCACTCTCCCAAAGGACCAGGTTTTTCCAGGTTTTCCTTACGCTAGTAAGATCGACGCGATCGACGACAAATGTCAACAACATCGAACGAGCCGCCACGCAGACAGTTGGAATACTCCAGGGGCGAGATCGAATGAGAATAAGTCCCGGGCTGCGCCGCCATATCGTGGGGCGCCGCTGACGGGTCGGCGGACGGCTCGGAACTCTCTGCCCATCCGGACTAGACCTTGACACCGCCACCCGCCTCCGCTGGGTTATACGCGATATCCAGGCTAGCCGAACAAATTGTCAGCTATGAATGACTTGAGCGGCGCTGATAGATCTAGGCTTTGTTGAGATGCGACAAGAAGCACCCAGGCTCACAGGCTTTTCTTGCGCTGGATGAGCCCCTAGTTTCCTCGGTAAATGCGGTTGCCGTCAGTTTGCAACCAGGGGAGTTTTAGATGTTTCGGACTGCAGCCGCTGTGGCGGCCCTGATGACAGTGTTTGATGTCGCACAGGCGGCTCAGCCCTTGCGCCAATTTTCATGTAATGGGGGCATGATAGAATCGACGCGCCTCGCGCCGGTCCCCAAAAGCGGGCAACTAACCCTCGGTCCGAACAAAATATCGCTCGATCTTGGTCAAGGTGATCTCAAGCCGACATTGATGAGCGATAACCAAATCCAACTGAAATTTAGAACCAAGGAATTCGTGGGAGAGTTCTTCCACTACACCAATGATTTGTTCCTGATCTACAAATCAGGACATCTCGCGCGGCTGAGCTGTGCGCCGACGTAAGGCGGGCGAAGGAGAGACCAACCCCGATTTGCATGAAAATCCCGTGCAACTAACGGCGATACCCCCAGCTTCCGGCGCCCTGAAGAAACCTCGCCAAAGATCTTAGCTACATACGTGATACCTGGTTTCGACAAGTGGGATCGAGGTAATCCGATATTCGGTCCTACCGAAGGACAAATGATCGCAGTTCGACACTTGCGCTTGCTGTCTGAGCTTCGTTACGCCTAGGTTGGCAGATGAACCGCATGGGCATCCGCGCTCTGATAGCGATCGCCGCGCTCGCCAGCCTCGCGATCCTCCTGTCGGTTATTGATTGACGCACACTAAACCAGCGACCAGAGGGCGGCGGACAGTTGTCAATAAGTTAGGTTATTGGCGGAGTTCTCATCATGCCTCATACCCCAGAATGGTTGCCTATCGCGACAGCGCCATCTCACGAAGATCTCGAAGTTTGCGTCATGGATTATAATGGTATCGTTAAAGTGCTAACGTACCCGTGTCATAAGGACGGTCCCGAGTGGGTCGACGCGTCATACAAAAAACACGTCTACATTCAGCCGACCCATTGGCGTAAATGGACCGAGAGCCAGCGGCTTGGGCTGGGCGGGGACCGTGTCAAAGCCTCGGGATAGCACCTTCACGGCTAGTCCATCGCGGCGCGCTGGAGGAAATGCGCGGCACGGGCGCGCACGTCCTGCCGGTTGATAAAAGCTAGCGCATAACAACTGGCCGCAGCAGTCGTCGTCGTTCTCGCCGTGGCCTTCTTCAGCGGCGCATTCTACTCGACCAAGACCATCACCGTCAGCGCCAATATGATTGCAGCAGCGTCCCCCATCTTAACCGCATCGCAAATTGTGAAACCGGTACCGGCGCGGCCGGCGGCGCGGCCGGCAAGGTCACAGTGAGTGGTACTCATGAGCTAAGTGCTGGACACGACAAGGTGCTGCATGAAACTAATGAGTGCCCTGTTGAAACACCACGTGAGCCCGCACTGTAAGCGGCCACGCCTTCAAACCACAAGTTGAAAGCTGTGTTGACCAACGTGTTCATGCAGGCCGCACGCAAGAGCGTCAGGTCCCACTTACAATGGAAGGCGATCGTGAAAACAAAGGACAGATTTAATAGCTAACAGCGCCTTTACGGGCAGCAAATAACAAGTGACGTACCTGAGAGTGCCAGTGGGCGCGGGTTTGTAAGAACGGTCCAGCAAGACGCTTCCGATGATCTCCAGGCTGGTCCGCAATGTAATAGGATCAACGGGATACCAGCCGGCGGCATGAAAGGCGCGAGCGACCTCCTTGGCGCTTCCAATAAGGCCGACATTAATCGGATCTCCGGGTATTCCCTGCGCCGTAGCGGTTACCATTATTCGTTCTGAGAGCCCAGGTTCATGCTCGATGCGCGACCACGTTGCGGGCAAAATCACATAACTCACGGCGATATAGGAAACAATCCCTCCTGCCACGAGCAAAGCGTATCTACGTCGTTTTCTCGCCGAGGGTACATTCATCAAGGCGAACTGTCTGCGCTGAAGCGGCCGTTCGTGTCAGGCCGCTGCTCATTTCCTCACCACGCAAACGGCGCCCTTTAGGACCTTGCTGCAGCTTTCGAAGTCTGTGGCCTCTGGGCCGCAAATTCCTCAATCGCGTCGTTCACGGATTGCGCGGCCTCCATCATGGTCATGTGCCCGGCATCTGGAATGACACTCGCCTCGGATGTTTGCGTCAAACTCGCGACAGCATCCATCCACGGCGTAGTCATGCCCGGTGGAAGAGAGACACGCTTTAGATCGGAGTTCACATAAGTGGATTGTAAGACGAATGCCGGGACGTTAGTTCGCCGCAACGCATCCCTAAGTTTGGTTGCGTCCCAGCGGACCAGGTCCAAGAACAAGTCTTCACGAAAGCGAGCATCCAGGCTTCGAGCACGCGCGATAACGCGCGCTCGGAGTTCGGGGTGGGCGTTTTCCAGGAACATGTCGCTGAAGAACTGCTGCGTGAACGCATCCATTCCAGCGCGTTCGATCGCGGCCCTCACGCGTTTCAGTGCCGATTCCAAATCATCACCCAAAAAACTGCCGTCGACGAACACAAGCCCCGATACCGTGGCGCCCGACTGCTGGAACGCTCCGGCGATCACGCGACAACCCATGCTGTGGCCGACCAGGATTGTACTGGAGGCCGCGACGTGGTCTTTCACCCGGGCGGATAAAACGCCAGGCGGCATACATGATGGGAACAGCCAAGTGCAGGGCGCCGGGAACTCTGCGCGTTGTCTCACGTCTGCTTGAGGAACATATCTGCCGAGCGTCCGTTAACCTTCATAGGAGAACGGACATGGCCTCGAAGGTATCTATCTTTTGCGCTGGCGTTCTAACCACCTTTGCGGTCATCTCGGTCGGGTTTGGCGGCGGCGTCCTGGTCGCGCAATCGGCGCTGAAGGGCCCACCTGCTCAAAGTCGGGTATCTCCCGAGCCTGATCCCTCGTTGAGAGTAGTGGTTGCGCAGCCTTCGAAGCCGGTTCTTCCAGCAACTGCCGCTAGCGAGGTTGTAATGCCCGAGCCGGTGCCGGTGGTTGCGAAAGAACCAGCAAAGGATGATCAAGGCCGCTTCCAGGCGCTGAGAGCCGAAGTTCAGAATCGTGTGGCGGAGCGCGCCAAGCAAGAAAAAAAGCGATCCGCGGAACGCAAGGCAAAGATGGTTGCTCGCGCTCGCGCCATCCAGCAGCAGCAGCCAACAATGGCCTACGCTCCGGTTGAACAGACGTCCGCTACCTCACAAAACTCCGCATTCAATATGTCTTCGAGCGGCGGCTGGTTGAACGATAGTAGGAACTGACTGACCTCTCCCCTCCCGTTAAGTGTTCCATGCGGCAAGCCCGCGACTTCCCTTAGCGTCAGCACCTCCGTTGATTTGCTTTGAGAAAATTGGGTTGGTTCTGCCAAATGCTTGGGCGGCTTCGGCCGCTAAGGCGAGAAGCGCGCTCAGACTACTGACTTTGACGAGGTTCATCGGCATTCCAAATTGAAATTCCGAGAAGACGTGCAACGGAAAGCAAACGTTCGTCGTAGCTGGCAAGCTGGACGTTCTGTTTCTGCGCTCGCACAAACTCAAGGGCTGAGAGGTGAATGGCGTCCAGCGTCCGGACCGCAACAGGAAATGGTTGCAGCGCACGTGCCAGCACCGGTCCCACCATTTCAATCATCGCCACTCTTCCGATCAGACTGCGGACTGAATCGCCGTGCGAATTTTGCAGTTGGTGGGCGTTGACCCGACTCCAGACCTCGCATTCGAGAAGCCGGCTGGACACCAGCGCTTGATCCCAAAGCGTTGCTGGTGGAAACCGATCTTCTGCCAGTAGGTGAGCGAGGGCCACCGAACTGTCGAGATAAATCATCGATCGGCCCGGTCGCGCTGCAGCTGGCTTAGTAGTTCTTCGATTTTCATCACCGGCTTACGCGGTGGCGGCTGGCGCGGGATCAAGAGCGGTGGCGTAATCCAGCCTTGGCGACAGGCGTCCAACCATAGTGCATCGGACAACAGCGGGCTTCGCGCCGGACTGGGCGGACCGATTTCTGCAACCACCCGGTCTCGATCGGTTACGAGCACGGTCTCGCCACCGGCAGCGAGCCGGACATATTCACTCAGCTTGTTTTTGAGGAGCTTGAGACCGACCGCGCGCATAAAGACAAATGTAGCTTCTAGAGGCTACTTTGTCAATGACCGCCCCAGAGAGCGATAGTAGGAACTGACGGCCCTCTCCCCTGCCTTTGAGTGTTCCACGCGACTGGTCGGCAAAGCGAACGCCGAAAGGAACGCGAAGGCCACCCCATCTCCCTTTACATCAGCCCGCGCCTCTTCAGCCGCAGCGGGGCGCCACGTCTGACCAAACCGATGCCCGATCGCGGCCGCAGGCGCTCACCGCGAATGAGGCCGAAGTTTTATTGGTGACCAAGTTTGACGGCTAGCTGTCGTCCACAGCTTAGGCGAATGACCGGGGTGCATTCGTCTGGGTGAGGTCGATCTCTCCATCATCCGTCTCTAATAAATTCCCTGCTATCAGGGAATTTATCAGGGAATTTTTCTTGATCGGTCATCATGGCAGCGTTTTTTAACCGGGAATTTCCAGGCCGTAGCAGCGATGGGTGTAGCATCGCGCGCGGAGCTCTCCGTTGATTTTATTCCAAAGCTTGCGTAGGCGCCGGTCCCAATTATCCTTACTGGGCCGCCGAACGAAACCAAAGAAAATTTGCTCATCATCCCACACGACCGCCAAGCAAGTGGACCTACCCTGTCTGATCACTAGGCCATGAAGAAAGCAACGAACCTTTTCATCATGCCAATCTATACCCCACCATAGGGTTGGCTGATTGAAGGGCGTAAAATAAATTATGTGAAATTCCTCCACCAGGGCTGTGGTCAGTCGGCCACCCGCAACATCACCAAAGTGGCTAAAGGTACCGACGGTTCGCGCAATTTCGGCACCGACATGCGTAACTTTCGCAAGCCGTTTTGGGAATCGTAATTGCAGAGGGATGTCAGACTTGCTCATTGGTAACTCCACGTTCTTCTATCGTCGCTTTCAGAAGTAATAGTGCTTCTCCCTACGACTTGTTCCAAGCATCCTCTCCAAAAAGGGCTGTTTGTGTTTTGCACCAAGGAGAACGGAGACCGTCTTCTGATAGGCCATATGGCGCACGATTTATCTCGCGCACCCAGAAGAGTAACGTCTCCTTGCAACATCGACGAGCTATTTGGGTTTGACTTGAGTGTTGCGTGGCCGAGCCGCCTTCGCAAACTTTGATTGATGGTTCGCGAAACGAACAGTTCAGTCATCAGAATGCTGCTTGTTCGCAAGAAGATGTAGGTGCTCGCCGAATTCGAAAGTTCCCTCTGCAATCCGCCGCAGATCATCTGCCATTCTTTTGGACGAGAGCCGAGTCCAGCTTAGCACTGCCCTGGTTCTCACCGCGGCGTATGTCGTTCCAGCATAAAACAGCGACCACCCGCCTCGTGATGTCCATTCCTGAACCTCCTCCAGGAATTCACGGCCAATACGATCGCGTCCCCACATACGTCTGAGCGTAAGCTCCGAAAGCCGGACCCTGGACACACCTGGCGAGTCCTCGTTTCGCAATTCAAGCAATCGCAACAGAACAAGGGCGCACTCTTGCGGGTCAAGAAATCGCGGTCGCTTCGTTTCCATGTTTCCACCAAAATTTGTCGTATTTCGAGTTTATTTCTACCATTAGTCTGCGAAAAATGCTATCATAGCCTTCCCCACCATGAACAGGCTTACGGGCCTGCCTTGGAGACCTAACCCGATGAGCGAACCGACGTCGACAAGGCTTATGCCGAACGCCTCGTTCAGCGATCGACTGGGCGGACTACAACAACGCTCGCGAGTTGGGCCGACGCAGCGGTTCCGGGAAGAGATCATCTGCGGTGGCGCGGAACGGCCGCGAACAAATTTATTGGACCGCACCAATGGGCTCTGATTCCGAGCAGGATGACGTCGGGTATGGGCGCCCGCCCCGGCACAGCCAATTCAAAAAAGGGCGCAGCGGTAATCCGAATGGCCGGCCAAAGGGCGTCTCCAGCATCAAGACCGTTCTGACGGCTGAACTGAACGAGACGCTCACCGTGACCGAGAACGGCAAGGAATGCACGGTTAGCAAGCTGGAGGCTATCATCAAGTCATTGACGGCTGCCGCGATGACAGACCCTAGGGCTGTGAAAACACTTTTGGCGCTCATGCGCCAAGTTGGCGTTGGGGAGGAAGAAGAACAGGTCGAAACTGTTGACAACGTCGCCTTGAATTTCTGGAGAGCCACATCGCCCAAGAACGCAAAAAATAAGAAGCGGTCGAACTCCGATTCAGCTGGTGGTGAGGTTCCGTCTACCCAGTCGGCAAAAAACACGAGGAGTGATGGCAGTGTTCTCCGGATCGGTTGAACGTCTCATTAGCGCCGATTTTGGCGCATTTGTGAGCTATGCCTTCAGGATGAAGCACGGCGAAATGCTGGGCGACCAGCCCTATGTCAAGGCAATGGTCTACATCATCTCCGGCATGATCAATCGGAAGCTTCGTCGGCTTCTGATCAACCTCCCACCCCAACACCTGAAAAGCTTCGTCGGCAGCATCTGCCTGGCCGCTTTTCTTCTCGGCAAGTACCCACGGCTAAGAATCATTTTGCTGGGCTACAACGACACGTTTGCCGAAGCACTGTGCCGGAAGATACGCGATCTAATGCAAACCGCCTGGTATCAGCGGGCGTTCGAAACGCGCATCAAAGAAGGGCATTCACGTGCTAACGATTTTGAAACTACGGAGGGCGGCGGAGTGTACGCTGCCGGAGCAACTGGCGCTATCACCGGCCGATCTGCTGATTTCCTCATTTACGATGATCCCCACGAGATTGGCGATTGGAACAATGACCGAAAACTCGATCTGGTTTGGGCTAACTTCAACACCATTCTGTCTCGGCTGCACGACAAGATCCATGGTCAGGCTATAGTCGTCGCGCACCGCCTCAGCGAAAATGATCTCTCGTCGCATTTGCTGGCAGAGAAGGGCTGGACGTATCTTCGCCTGCCGCTGGTTGCGGTTAAAACCCGAACGTATAAACTCGGGCACCAGGAATGGGTGCGAGAAAAGGGCAACGTGCTGCGGCCGGCGGCTTACCCCTCCAGCGAAATCGCGCGGCTGCGCCGCACGCAGCTCGCGCCCCCCTTTGAGCTGTTCTATCAGCAAGGCTTGGCCTCACAAGGCTCTCTAAAAATACGACCTGAACATTTTCAGAGTTTCGCCCAATTCGAGCTGCCAATCGGACCGGTTGTTCTCAGCATCGATCCGGGGCAGGGCTCAGGGCCCAACGCTAGTCGCAGCGTCATTCAAGCCTGGAAACGCAAGGGCAAACAGCACTACCTCATCGATGAGTTTTGCGAGCAATGCGACCTGGATGAACTTAAAGACGCGTTTTGGTTTTTCGCCCGAAGGCATCGTCCGAGTGTCGCACTGATCGAGAACACGGCGAACGGACCGGGACTCTATTCCGCAGTTCGGCGTAAAGCCAAATTTGACCTCAAACGCATTACCCCACGGCAGGAATCCAAAGCCGCTCGATTAGGCGATCACCGCCGGAAAATTCGCGCGAAGAAGATCTTTTTGCCAGAACTGGCTATCTGGCGCGAGGCCTTTATCGAGGAGCTAGTCGCATTCCCCGGCGAGTTTGATGACCGGGTCGATGCCCTCACTATGTATCTCGACTTTATGGATACCAATCCGACTATCCCGGTGCCGCGAGCACGTGCGCTTGGCGTCCTCGTTCCTGCCACGCCTCTGTCACAGCTCCGTTATCGACGCATATCCTGATGTACAAATTCCGACAGCCCTCGAGGGCGACCGGTCAACCGTTCTGGGCGGTGGAACGTGAACGAGGCCAAGCCTTGTGATCTCGTGCGCTGGCAATGAACTGACGTAGTGGCGAAAGGTGCTCCTTTCCATGCCCGAGTAACCGTCGGCGCGCGTTGGCAGAAATCCGGCACACCGCTGAAGGCAGGGCTGATCGAGAGCCTTGCCCGTCCCGGCGGCAACCTTACTGGCGTGACGCTTGATCCGGGAATCGAGATCTGCGGCAAGCGTCTTGAGTTGCTGAAGAAAGCCCTCGCTTCGATAACCAGCACCGCCTTTCTCAGCATGCGCGAGGGTTGGAGGGATCGTTTCGGCAAGCCATATCGGACATCGCCGGCCCGTTGGGGATTTCGCTGACTTCGATGCGGCCAAGCGCCGGCACCCCCGCCGAGATCGCGCGTGTCTTTGGAGATGGCCGGGCAGCGGGCGGACGCGGTTCTCATGACTGGTGAAAGCGATCTCTATGCTAACCGAAATTGATCGCTTAACTCGCGCAGAAGTACCGCATGCCGACGATGTGTCCATACCGCGACTACGTCGATGCCGGCGGACTGATGGCTTATACAGTGGACCTTGCGGAGCTCTTGAGTCGGCGCCCCGCGACGTGCAGCAAATTCTGGGCGGCGTCAGGCCGGGCGACATCCCGATTTATCAGCCCACTAAATTTGAGCTACTGATTAACCAGAAGACCGCAAAGGCGCTCGGCCTCGCTCTTCCGCCGGCACTCCTGTCGCGCGCCGACGAGTTGATCGAATAGCAATCTCCATTCATGCATTGCATGAGTCCGCTACTCGCACCTGTCGGACCTCGGGAGATGTCGGATTTGAGCGGACGCCGGACACGGGTCAAGCCGCGGCAAACACGATTTAGGTTCGTTTGCAAGGCCACCCATCGTGGAGAGCGCTTTGATCCGCGCCAAGACACGGGCTGATCGATTTTTCTGTGTCTCTCGCCTTACCTTTTTGAGGCGCACCCCAGGGCCACCGCCGTTCTCGTCGATCGACTCGAGCCCTGCCGGCCCCAGAACGCGCCAGCCTTCGCGGCTAACCAACAGCTGCGAAGCAAATACCGGCCGTGCGCGCGAACCGAACCCTTGCAAACCGAAGTGCATGTGAGGCTTTGGTTTCGAAGTCTTGCGTTCTCGTACGCTCGGGTGACCGACTCCTCGTCTGTGCGCTCTAGACGCTGCCTGATTACGAGCTCCTAGCCCGCACTTCTCGCCACGGAGGATGGATCTCTACAACGATGGTCGCATGGCCCATAAGACGGCATTCGAGAGCATTCGCTGGTAGCGGAAGTCTCGCCAAACCGCCTCCTCGTGGCCAAGGGCCGTATAGAAGACTCGCCCCTGCCCGTACCGCCGGGTCCATGCCAAGGGCCACCCGTAGAAACGCTGATGCACACCCGGCTTGCTCAAGTCCACCGAACTTTGATCAAGCCGCAGGAGTACCTGTGATCTTCGATAGTCGAAGTCGCTGATTTGATAGATCTCGTCCTCGATCTGAAACGAATTCCCTAGGAACGCCACCAATGGATTGCGCGGGTCAACCACTTCGATCGTCACGGCTTGATGCCAAGGATGATTATTGAAATAACCGCCCACCAGTTCAAGATAATCCGGCCAACTGTAGAATGTGTCGGAAGCGGAATGGACCCCGAGGAAGCCTCCGCCCGACCGCACAAAATCAAGAAGTGCCGCTTTCTCGGCTCGGCTCATCGGTAGCTCTCCGCTCGTGTAAAAAATTACAGCCGCATAGTGACCGAGGTTTTCCGTCGTGAAGACGGATACGTCCTCTGTTTGCGTGAGGTCGAATGCTCCGGAATTTTTTCCAAGCTGTTGCATGATCTGCTGGGAAAGCGGGATCACCTGGTGCCGGTAACCGGCCGAGCGCGTGAAATACAGCACGTGCTGAATTTGGCGATCAGCCCGCGTCGCTATCGGCCATGGAGCGACCGCCGCTCCGCCGAGACCGGTGATCAACTCGCGACGGGTCAAGTGGCCTCCGCTCGAAGGGTAAGATTAGAGGCGGCCGTGGAATCCGAAGGTTGCCGCCCTTGTTTCAGGTTCGGCTTGACCACGGTTGACGTTAACAAGCAGCCGATCGGCTGCATTTAAGATCCTCAAAACGCTTGCGCTCGTGCAGTTCGCTTCAGAACGCATCCGAGTGCCCCGATTTTCGCTCTACGGAATTGGCGGACAACTTCTTCGTTCGCCTCAGTGCATCCGTCTTATTCGTGTTGACGCTTTCTTGTGAAGGTGCGGATAGCCTCGTGCTGTGCTTTTGGCACCGCCTCGATCAACAGCCCGAGCGCCTTGCTGAAGCCTGCGGCACCAGCACTTTCGCCTCGATAGTGCCCGAGACGCACCACGACGAGATCGTGCGAGGGAATGATCAGCGTCGTCTGTCCGCCAGCCCCCGACATGTAGTAGGCATCGCGCGGGACGGGATATCGCCCGTCGCCGTTGAGCCAGAAAAAACCTCCATAGACCGGACGATTGTCCGCTGCCCACGCAGGCGCGAGTGTGCTGACGAATTTAGTGTAGCCCTCTGGCAGAATCCGCTCACCATTCCAGACACCATCCTGAAGGAAGAGGTTGCCAAGCCGCGCCCAGTCCCTCCCGGAGCCGACCTCATATCCTTGCCCTAAAAAATTTCCGAACGGATCAGTTTCGATCACCAAGGTTCGGATCCCGAGTTTGTCGAACAGCGCGCGCTGAGGAAATGAGAGATACTCTTGCCCCCTTTTTTCCACACCAAGCCGGATCAGATAGCTGATCAGGACCGGATCGGTGTTGTGATAGCGCCCTACGGTGTTAGGCGGCCACTGCAACGGCCGTGTCGCCGCGTAGTGAAAGGAATTGATGCCCCCGGTATAAAGATAGATGTGATCCGGATAGGGTCCCCTTGGATCGTAATCCGGGTCTTGGGGTGCCTTGATCCGAAGCCCGCTCGACATGTGAAGCAGATCCGCAATGCGTATTTTGGCGCGCGGGTCGCCGGGCGTTTGCCATTCGGGAATCGGTGCCGGCTGGTTCAAATCATAAACGCCGTCCTTGAGCAGAGTCCCAAGAAGCGTTGCGGTAACGCTCTTGCCCATCGACCAGCCTTCCAGCGGCGTTTGCGCCGTGATACCTTCGGCGTAGCGCTCGGCAATCAGTCGGCCCTTCCACGTGACGACGAAAGCAGCGGTCAATCCTTGGGCCGGCTGGAACGCGGCATTCACCGCAGCTTTGAGCTTCTCGGCGTCGATCTCGTTCGGCAGGGGCTCCTGTGGCAACAGGTCCCCCATTGGCCAGGGATCGGTTGAGGCTTGGGGCAATCGGCTCTTGACTTCAACCGGCGTGAAATTCAAGCCGGACGCGCCGATCGGGAGCGTGACGCAACCCTGGCTGCCGAGATATTTGGCCGTCCGGGTCATGCCGTTAGGAAGTCGGACGTGGACTGTCTTGTCGCCGGCATCGATGTCCGGCTTGCCGAGCTTTGCGCGCTCTTCGTAGGGCGCCGTGAAAAACCCCACATTTTCCGCCGAGAAGTCGGGCGTAAGGCCGGTCATGAATACAGCAGAGCACATGACCTTCGCATAGCCCGCCGCATGATGGGTCAGCGGCTCGCCCGGCGGCGGCACATAGGGTGTATCAAGTTCAAACGATTTCGCGCGGGCGATGAGCGCGTCTTTGCCGAGAGCTGGTGCAACTGCTGCCGTAACGATGACCGCCATCAGCATCGAGGCGAAAAACTTGTTACTCATGATTGTCTCCGCTGATGCCATCAATAGGCCATTTACATCCGTTGGGACTATGGGCCAACACTGCGCATTAGATCAGATCGGCCGGGATTGGTCCGAGCTAACACCTCTCACGCGCGACTAGTCCCGAGGGGCTGACCGGTTTCCAGTCATCGCAAGCCCCGAGATATGCCATCACCAGTTGCTATTTGCCCTCAATATCCACCTTCTTCTTTTCATCCTCATTCATTCTCTTCACCACAGGATCCCGACTGACCTCTCCGGTCTTCTGAGTTGCCGTGGCCGGCGGGGCTTGCGTAGGCAGCGAGGTTTGTCCCGAAGGGGTCGTTGCCGGACGCGGCGCGGTAGCGTTTGGCGGCGAAGTCGTTTGGGCTGTGGCCAACGCACCGAATAGAAACACGCTCGCCACAAGTAATGCCCCGAACACGGTGCGATTGACTTTCATGGAGTCTCTCCTTTTCGCCGATTGCGATCGAGGGTCTTCGCTTACGT